>JAYSXW010000499.1:0-8644 GCA_043716935.1 Pseudonocardia sp. | reverse complement strand
CGCGCAAGGAGGTCGCACCCGTGATCGGCGAGCTCTACGAGCGTGCCGAGTTCCCCTACGACCTCGTCGCGAAGATGGGCGCGATGGGGCTGTTCGGGCTGCCGATCGCCGAGTCGTACGGCGGCATGGGCGGCGATTACTTCGCGCTGTGCCTCGCGCTGGAGGAGCTCGCCCGCGTCGACTCGTCGGTGGCGATCACACTGGAGGCCGGTGTCTCGCTCGGTGCCATGCCGATCCACCGCTTCGGTACCGACGAGCAGAAGCAGGAGTGGTTGCCGGCGCTGGCGGCCGGGGAGCGGTTGGGCGCGTTCGGGCTGACCGAGCCCGGCGGCGGCTCCGACGCGGGCGCCACCCGCACCACCGCCCGCCTCGACGGCGACGACTGGGTGATCAACGGCTCGAAGGCGTTCATCACCAACTCGGGCACCGACGTCACCTCCGTCGTCACGGTCACCGCGCTGACCGGAACCCGCGAGATCTCGGCGATCATGGTCCCGACCGGGACTCCCGGATTCCGGGTCTCGCAGAAGTACTCGAAGGTCGGCTGGTGCGCGAGCGACACCCGCGAACTGTTCTTCGACGACGTGCGCGTGCCCGCGTCGAATCTGCTCGGGGAACGCGGCCGAGGTTACGCCCAGTTCCTCTCCATCCTCGACGAGGGCCGCGTCGCGATCGCGGCTCTCTCGGTGGGGCTCGCGCAGGGATGCGTCGACGAGTCGGTGCGCTACGCCCGCGAGCGGGAGGCGTTCGGCCACGCCATCGGCTCCTACCAGGCCGTCCAGTTCATGATCGCCGACATGGAGGTCCGCGCACACACGGCGCGGCTGGCCTACTACGCGGCGGCGTCGAAGATGCTGCGCGGTCAGGACTTCAAGAAGGAGGCGTCGATCGCGAAGCTCGTGGGGTCGAACGCGGCGATGGACAACGCCCGCGCCGCCACCCAGGTCTTCGGCGGGTACGGCTTCATGAACGAGTATCCGGTGGGCCGGTTCTACCGCGACGCGAAGATCCTGGAGATCGGCGAGGGCACCTCCGAGGTGCAGCGCATCCTGATCGCGCGGCAGCTCGGGCTCTGAACGAGCTGTCACAGCGCTCGACCGGGCGCAGCGAGGGAGTGCATCCGCCGGCGGTGTCGCGTCGGTAGTCAGGGCAGGGCCGCTCGACCGGGCGGCCCGCTGTCGAAGGGACACCCCACATGCTGATCCGACGAATCCTGCGCGCCACGATCGCCGTCGCCGTCATCGGGGCCGGGAGCGTGGGCCTCACCGCTCCGGCGTCCGCCTCCGTTCCCACCCACCACGCCACGTCCTCGACGCTCGCCGTCGACTCCGGCCGCACCTCCCTGCGCATCGACCGCGCCACCGCCGGCGTACTGGCCGACAACGGGGTCACCGTCACCGCGATCGCGAACGCCAGCGGCGCCGGCCGTCGCTTCAGCTTCCCGATCGTCGACGGGTCGGTGGACCCGGCCACCGCGGCCGGCACCATCGAGCACAGCGGTGGCCTGAGGTTCACCGCGGGCGGTACCTCGCTCGGCGTCCAGGACTTCGTCATCGACACGACCAGTGGCGTGCTGACCGCGCGGGTCAGCGGCACCTCCACCCGTGTACCGCTGCTGGTGCTCGACACCAGCGGCGCCTCGATCAAGGCGACGAAGAACCGGCTCACCGTCCGCAACGTGCGTGCCTCGCTGACCGGTGCGGCCGCGGCGGCGCTCAACGCCACCTTCCACGTCGACCTGTTCACCGCCGGCCTGCCGATCGGTACGGCCACCGTGCGCGCTCGCGGCTGACGCCCGTCCCGTCTCGCGCGGGACGCCCGCGGTAGCGTCCCGCGCGACACAGGGCGAGACAGGGGGTGGCCGATGGCCGGCTGGGACGATCTCGGCACGTTCGTGCGGGTGCGCTACGAGATCATGCGGCAGCGCGACGGCGAGCTGTGGTTCAACCTCCCCACCACGGGTGACCGCACGCACATCGTGGCCGTCCGGCTCGTCACCGGCGGGGACGGCCACCCCTGGGCGCAGATCACCTCGCCGGTCGGCCGGGTCGGGCAGCTCGATCTCGTCCGGTTGCTGGCGATGGCGGGCGAGGCGATCACCGGTGGCGTGGTGTCGGAGGACGACCTGGTGCTGTTCCGGCACTCGATCCCGCTCGGCGACACCGCCCTCGAGGGCTTCGACCGCTCGTTCAAGCTCGTCGTCGGCGTGGCCGACCGGCTGGAGCTGGAGCTGACGGGTGCCGACGAGCACTGACCCCGACGAGCACTGACCCCGACCGGCCCAACGGGGACGCGGCCGGCCGAACCGGGACATGACCAACACGGCACTGCGCTCACCGCCACGCGTCCCCCAGATCTTGCCCGGCGGTGGACGTCAGGTGGATACTGGATGCGTCGCAGCTGTGACATCGGCGTCATCCGGCGCCGACCGCTCCGAGCACGCCCGGACGCTCCGAGATCGGCCGCAACTCGGTGAGCGTCGGGTGGCCCTCGGCGAGCAGGGCGGTGTCGGTGCCGGGCTCGGGCGGGGTGGAGAGCTCCCCGATCGTGGCCTTGAGGACGTCGCCGTCGTCGCCGGCATGATGGTCCATCCGCAGCTGCACGGTCCCGAACGACGACAGCCGCGCCTCCCGCAGCTCGCCCAGCCCGTCCACGGGCCGGTCGGGCACGTTGAGGGAGAGCACCGTGGCATCCGGGGTCGCCAGCAGGATGTCGAGGACGCCCGGCAGCACCTGCGCGACGGACTCCCAGTGCGGGTGCTCGGGCGGCCGCCAGCTGGTGTCGAGCGACACCGCGAGCCCGCGCCACCCGTGCAGCGACGCCGTCAGTGCCGCACCGACCGTGCCCGAGTGCAGGACCGCGCGCCCCGTGTTGGCGCCGAGGTTGATGCCCGAGAGCACGACGTCGGGGGCGGGATCGAGCCAGCCGCGCGCGGCCGCGTGCACGATGAACGCCGGATGGCCCTCCACCGCGTACGCTTCGACGCCGGGCAGCGCCGCGATCTCGCGGCGGTGCAGGCGCGTGCGGTTGCCCTCGCGCACCGACAGGATCGAGCCACCGACGCCGCTCGCGTCGACGTGCGGGGCGGCCACGACCACGTCGAACCCGGCCTCCTGGGCCGCGGCCGCCAGCGCCCACAGCCCGGGGGAGTCGATGCCGTCGTCGTTGGTGATGAGGGCGCGCAGACGCCGAGAAGAGGCCATGGTCTCCACCGTAGGCGAGGCGGGTACCCGGGCGTGGGGTCGAGGACGACCGTCACCGGTCGTAGGCTCCGCGGGTGTTCACGCCGATGCCGCCGACGGGCGAGCAGTTCGAGATCGCGTCCGGGCCCGTGCGGGCGGTCGTCACCGAGGTGGGGGCGGGGTTGCGGGCCTTCGATGTCGAGGGCGTGCCCTACGTCGAGACCTTCGACATCGCCTGCCGCCCGCCCCGCGGCGCCGGCACGGTGCTCCTACCGTGGCCCAACCGCACCGCGGGCGGGCGCTGGAGCTGGGACGGTGTGCCGCAGCAGCTCGCGCTCAGCGAGGCGGCGGCGGGCAACGCGATCCACGGCCTGCTGCGCCACACCCTCTACCGGCCGGGCGAGCGGAGCGCCGACGCGATCACCCTGCACGCCGTGATCGCGCCGCAGCCGGGCTGGCCGGTGCCGCTGGAAACGAGCGTGCGCTACGCCGTCGACGCCGCCGGGCTGAGCGTCACCCACACCGTACGCAATGTCGGCCCGGAGCCCGTGCCGTTCGGCATCGGGGCGCACCCGTATCTGCGGGCCGGCGACAGCGACACCGACGACTCCGTCCTCACCCTCACCGCGGCGTCCACCCTGCCGCTCGACGCCGGGTTGCCCGCCGGTCCGCTCACGCCCGTGGCAGGTGATCTCGACCTGCGCGGCGGGCTGGCCCTGCGCGGTCACGTCCTCGACCACGCCTTCGGCGACTGCGAGGTCGAGGACGGCCTGGTCCGCCATCGGCTCACCGGTCCCGGTGGGAGTGTCGAGCTGTGGGCCGAGCCGGCGTTCGCCTGGGTGCAGGTCTTCACCCCCGACGACCACCCCGGCCGGGGCCGAGCCGTCGCCGTCGAACCGATGACGTGCCCGCCCGATGCCCTGAACTCCGGTACCGGCCTGATCACCGTGGCACCGGGAGAGAGGTGGACCGGCCGTTGGGGGCTGCGGCCGTGGCGTTCCTGACCGGCACGCACGTGCTCGTCCGCCAGTTCGACGAGCGGAACTGGACCGAACCGACACGTTCACCGTGCCGGTCGGGTCCCGGACCGATTTCACGTCGGTACCGCGAATGCTCGCCTGGCTCGTGCCGCCCTACGGACTGTTCACCCCGGCGGCGGTGCTGCACGACCACCTGTGGCGGGTGCTCGTGCCGGCCGGCGGGATCGACCCCGTCGACGCCGACGGGCTGTTCCGGCGCGCGATGCACGAGCTGGGCGTGCCGTTCCTCATCCGGTGGTTCATGTGACCGTGCCCGCCCTGACGATCACGGGTCGTCTTCGCGGTGTTCACGGCGCTGGAGTTCGCGGCCTACGGGGGGCTGCGGCTGCCGGGACGGGCGGACCGGACCCGGCCCACGCCGAATCTGCCCACCCAGTCCAGGCGCGCCCCGAGCGTTCGGGCCACCCCGGGGCGCCATGCTGCGCCGTTGCCCGCCGGGAGTCGAGGACCGCCCGTCCGGCCCCGCCGGGTAGACAGACGCCATGAGCCCCGACGCCGTCAACCACCAGGTCCGTCTCGCCGCCCGTCCCGACGGCCTGCCCACCGTCGAGGTCTGGAACCACACCGCCGAGGCCGTCCCCACGCCGGGTGCGGGTCGGTTCGTCGTACGCGTCACGCACCTGAGCCTCGACCCGGCCATGCGCGGCTGGATGAATGCCGGCCGCTCCTACCTGCCGCCGGTGGGCATCGGGGACGTCATGCGGGCCCTGGGTGCCGGGCAGGTCGTGGCGTCGCACCACTCCGACTTCCCCGAGGGCGCGTATGTCACCGGCACGTTCGGGGTCCAGGAGTACGCGGAGTCCGACGGCGCCGGCGCGCTCGTCGTCGATCCGGGCACGGTGCCGCTGCCGACCTACCTCGCCGTGCTCGGAATGACGGGCATGACGGCCTACTTCGGCCTGTTCGACGTCGGCGCGTTGCGCGAGGGCGACACCGTCGTCGTGTCCGGCGCGGCGGGCGCGGTCGGGAGCGTCGTCGGGCAGCTCGCGAAGATCAGAGGCGCGCGTGCGGTCGGGATCGCGGGCGGCGCCGACAAGTGCGCCTGGCTCGTCGACGAGCTCCGCTTCGACGCGGCGATCGACTACAAGGCCCAGGACGTGAACGCGGCCCTGCGCGACGCGGCCCCCGACGGCATCGACGTCTACTTCGACAACGTCGGCGGCGAGATTCTCGACGCGGCCCTCGCTCGGCTGGCCCGCGGCGCCCGCGTCGTGATCTGCGGAGCGATCAGCCAGTACAACGCCCAGGGCGGCGGCGTCGGGCCGGCGAACTACATGAGCCTGCTGGTCAACCGCGCCCGCATGGAGGGGTTCCTCGTCCTCGACTTCGCCGACCGCTTCGGCCCGGCCGCCGCGGAGATGGCCGGCTGGTTGCGCGAGGGCCGGCTGCGCAGCCGCGAGGACGTGGTGCGCGGCACCGTCGACGACTTCCCGGAGACGCTGCTGCGCCTGTTCCGCGGCGAGAACACCGGCAAGCTGGTGCTGCAGATCGCCGACTGATCCGTCCTCAGCCGCCGATCGACACCCGCGCGATCGTGCCGGTGTCGTTGCTCCAGATCTGGAGGATGTCGCACAGCTCCGAGGCGATCCACAGCCCGCGACCGCGGGCGCCGGCGGGCGGGGGAAGCGTCATCCCCGGGAACGGTACGTCCATCCGGCCGGAGTCACTGATCTCCGCGACCAGTTCACCACTGCCCGCCCACAGCCGCAGCCGGCCCGTGCCCGGCCCGTGCTCGACGCTGTTGGAGGCCAACTCGTTGACGGCCAGCACGACGTCGGCGACCCGGTCCCCCGCCAGCCCGGCCCGTGAGGCCACCGCCGTCACGAGACGACGCAGATCGGTCAGGCCGGCCGGGCGGACAGCCAGCTCGGTCGTCGGCAGGCCCAGGTCCGCCGGTGGTGGGGCCGGGTAGGCCGCCAGGGCGTCGGCCGGGCGGCAGTGCGGGTCCGGCGCCCCGCCCGACAGCAAATGGGTCGTACGGATCCGCGACCGGGCGGCCTCGCCGTCGGGATACGGACACAGCACAGTGATCGGCAGCCCCGCGGTGGCGACCCCCAGGCCGATGCACAGCCGCGCCCAGTGCCCCACGTCCGGCCCCGGCACCTGCTGCCCGACCACCAGGGCCCGGGCGCCCGACCGATCGACCCGGCGACAGGTCCGCGCCCACCGGACCGCGACCGTGAACGCCGGGACGCCGTGCACCCGAACGGGATCGGCGAACTCGACGCCCGACGCCGATCCGTTCAGCGCGGTGCGCAGCTCGTCGCGGACCGCGTCGTCGACGACAGCGAGCACCGGCTCCTTCGCGACCACCGCGTCGTCGACGATCGGGGCCAGTCGGGCGGCCAGCGCGGCGGCGGTCGAGAACGGGACCGGCTCATGCCGCGGGCCGTCGGGGCGGGGCCCCATCCTCGCGTCACCCACTGCCGTGACCATCGTCGATCTCCTGATGTCGAGTGCAGCCCGACCGTAGCGCCGTGGGCAGTTCGCAGCAGCGCGGAACATCGCGGCCGGTGTGGCAGGGTGTCGGCAGACGTGGACGGACGGACGGAGCGGACGATGCGGGTCTTCAACGGCGTGGACGAGCTCAAGGGCGCAGCCGGCACGCTGGTCGGCGTGAGCGAGTGGATGACGATCGAGCAGCAGCAGATCGACCTGTTCGCGGACGCGACCGGCGACCACCAGTGGATCCACGTCGACCCCGAACGCGCGGCCGCCGGCCCGTTCGGGACGACGATCGCGCACGGCTTCCTCACCCTGTCGCTGCTGTCCGTGCTGATCGCCCAGGTCTACCGGGTCGACGGCGTCAAGATGGGCATCAACTACGGGCTCAACAAGGTGAGGTTCACCTGCCCGTTGCCCGTGGGCAGCAAGGTCCGCGGCAGCATCGAGCTCGTCGACGTCGCCGACGTGGACGGCGGGGTGCAGGTCGTCAACAAGGTGACGGTCGAGATCGAGGGCTCGCAGCGCCCGGCGGTCGTCGCCGAGTGGCTCACCCGCCAGTACGTCTGAAGGAGAATTCATGCGGGACGCCGTCATCTGCGAGCCTCTCCGCACCCCGGTCGGCGGGTTCGGCGGCACCCTGCGGGACGTGCCGGCCCACCAGCTGGCGGCCACGGTGATCCGCGGCCTGCTCGCGCGCACGAACCTGCCACCCGACGCCGTCGACGACGTGATCCTCGGGCACTGCTACCCCACCATGGACGCCCCGGCGATCGGCCGCGTCGCGGCGCTGGACGCGGGCCTGCCGGTGACGGTCCCGGGCCTGCAGATCGACCGCCGCTGCGGCTCCGGGCTGCAGGCGGTGCTCTACGCGGCCGTACAGGTGCAGGCCGGCGCATCGGAGCTGGTGCTCGCGGGCGGCGCGGAGTCGATGTCCAACGCGTCGTTCTACTCGACGTCCATGCGCTGGGGCGTCCGTGGTGCCGGCCCCGGCGTCCTGCTACACGACTCGCTGGCCCGCGGCCGCGTCACCGCAGGCGGGATCCACTTCCCGGTCCCCGGCGGCATGATCGAGACGGCCGAGAACGTGCGCCGCGAGTACGCCATCCCCCGCGCCGAGCAGGACGCCTACGCCGTTCGCTCCCATCAGCGCGCCGCCGCGGCCCGCGACGCCGGCCGCTTCGCCGACGAGATCGTGCCCGTCACGGTGCAGGGACGGAAGGGTGACACGGTCGTCGACGCCGACGAGCACATCCGCCCCGACTCCACGGTGGAGAAACTGTCGACCCTCACGCCGATCATGGGCCGCGACGACCCCGACGCCACCGTCACCGCCGGCAACGCCTCCGGGCAGAACGACGGCGCGTCCATCTGCGTGGTCACCCACCCGGCCCGCGCGCAGGAGCTGGGGCTGCGGCCGTTGGTGCGGCTGGTGTCGTGGGGCGTCGACGGGGTGCCGCCCGCCACCATGGGCGTCGGCCCCGTGCCCGCCGTCGCGAAGGCCCTCGACGCCGCCCGGCTCACCCTCGCCGAGATCGACCTCATCGAGCTGAACGAGGCCTTCGCCGCTCAGGTGCTCGCCTGCAGCCGCGAGTGGAAGTTCACCGACGCCGACTTCGACCGCGTCAACGTCAACGGCTCCGGCATCTCCCTGGGCCACCCCGTCGGCGCCACCGGCGGCCGCATCCTCGCCACGCTCACCCGCGAGATGGCCCGCCGCGAGGTGCGCTACGGCCTGGAGGCTATGTGTATAGGCGGAGGTCAAGGCCTCGCAGCGGTCTTCGAGCGCGTCTGAGTTCGGCCACGACTCGACATGCACCGCCGCTGGTCGAGGCCTCGCAGCGGTCTTCGGGCACGTCTGAGCTGAAGATCGTCGGACGGGTGCGTGCGCGGCCAGAATCCGGCCGCGGCGCACCGAACCGGCGATCATCCGGTTACCGTTCCGGTACGGGTCGGTGTTCTGAGGTGAAACGGCCGGTG
>JAYSXW010000498.1:0-8674 GCA_043716935.1 Pseudonocardia sp. | reverse complement strand
GCTCGCGGGTGGGCGAGTTGGACGAGGAGATGGTCTACGAGTCGCGGGTGGGCGACACGTTCCTGCTCGGCACGTCGAGCTGGCGGGTGGAGGACATCACCCACGACCGCGTGATCGTGACGCCCGCGCCGGGGGTACCGGCTCGGATGCCGTTCTGGAAGGGCGAGTCGATCGGACGCCCGCTGGAGCTGGGGCGGGCCATCGGCGCGTTCGTCCGCGAGATGTCGGCGCTGCCCGACGAGCCGGCCCGCGAACGGGCCACCGCCGCGGGGCTCGACACCTGGGCCACGGACAACCTGCTGGCCTACCTGCACGAGCAGCGCGAAGCCACCCGCCACGTGCCGAGCGACCGCACGATCCTCGTCGAGCGCTTCCGCGACGAGCTGGGCGACTGGCGACTCGTGGTGCATTCGCCGTTCGGGTCGCAGGTCAACGGGCCCTGGGCGCTCGCCATCGCCGCCCGGATGCGCGAGCGGCGCGGGGTCGAGTGCCACGCCGCCGCCGCCGACGACGGCATCGTGCTGCGCCTGCCCGACGCGGTCGACGACGCCGGCAACGAGGTCGTCCCCACCGCCGAGGACGTCCTGCTCGAACCGGGCGAGGTGGAGCAGATCGTGGTGGCCGAGTTGGGCGGCTCCTCCCTTTTCGCCTCTCGTTTTCGAGAATGCGCTTCTCGGGCCCTGCTGTTGCCCCGCCGTGACCCCACGCGGCGCTCCCCGTTGTGGCAGCAGCGTCAGAAGGCGTCACAGCTGCTCGCGGTGGCCGGGAAGTACGAACAGTTCCCCGTCACGCTCGAGGCGATGCGCGAGTGCGTCCAGGACGTGTACGACCTGCCCGGGCTGCGCGAGCTGATGGCTGACGTGCAGGGACGCAAGGTCGCGGTCGTCGAGATCGCCACGCCGTCGCCGTCGCCGTTCGCGCGGAGCCTGCTGTTCGGCTACATCGGGATGTTCCTCTACGAGTCCGACGCCCCGCTGGCCGAGCGCCGGGCCGCGGCGCTCTCGCTCGACTCCACGCTGCTCGCCGAGCTGCTGGGTTCCGAAGCGATCCGCGAGCTGCTCGACCCCGAGGTGCTCGCCGAGGTCGAGGCGGCACTGCAGCGGCTCGCGCCCGACCGCCACGCCCGCGACGCCGAAGGAGCGGCCGACCTCCTGCGTTTCCTCGGCGACCTCACCACCGCCGAGGGCGCAGCCCGGGGCATCCGGGAGGAGTGGCTGGTCGGGCTGGAAGCGGCGCGCCGCGCCATTCGCGTGCGGATCGGCGGCGAGGAGCGCTGGCTGCCGATCGAGGACGCCGGCCGGGTGCGCGACGCCCTCGGCGCTGCCCTGCCCGTCGGCGTGCCCGAGACGTTCACCGAGCCGGTCGCCGATCCGCTCGGCGACCTCGTGCTGCGCTACGCCCGCACCCACGGCCCGTTCCCGGTAGTCGCATGCGCCACCCGGTTCGGGCTCGGGGTGGCCGTGGTGGCGGGCGTGCTCGACCGGCTCGTCGGTGGGGGCCGCGTGGTGCGCGGGGAGCTCCGGCCCGCGGGCGAGGGTCTGGACTACTGCGACGCCGAGGTGCTGCGGCGGTTGCGGCGCGGGTCGCTGGCCCGGCTCCGGGCGGAGGTGGAGCCCGTGGAGCAGCGCGCCCTCGGCCGTTTCCTCCCGGCGTGGCAGGGCGTTCAGACCGCCGGCGCGAACGGGAGCGGGCGCCGCGGGCGGATGCGCAGCGCGCCCGGGGCGGAGGACGTGCTCGGCGTCGTCGAACAGCTCGCCGGAGCGCCGCTGCCGGCGAGTGCGCTGGAGTCACTCATCCTGCCCGCCCGGCTCCCCGGCTACACCCCGGCCCTGCTGGACGAGCTCACCGCGTCCGGCGAGGTCACGTGGACCGGCTGCGGGTCGCTGGCCGGCAACGACGGCTGGCTTGCCGTTGCACCCACCGACGTCGCCGACCTGCTGCTGCCGGAACCCGAGCCCGACGTCGCCGAGACGCCCCTGCACCGGGCGGTCCTGGCGTCGCTCGGATGGCCCGACCTCGCCGCGCCACAGATCGGGGGCGGCGCCCTGTTCTTCCGGGAGCTGGCCGACCGCGCCGGGCGGTTGCTGGTCGACGGCGGGGAGGCGGCCCCGGGCGACGACGCCGTGGCCACCGCGATCTGGGACCTGGTGTGGGCCGGGCTGCTGACGGGCGACACCCTCGGCCCGCTCCGGGCCCGCCTCGGCGGGGGGCGTGCCGGCGGGGGGCGCGGCACAGCGGCGCACCGCACCCGGCGCACCCCGACCCGCGGCCGCTACGCCCAGCTCCGTGCCGGCCGACCGACGATGCCGAGCCGCACCGGGCCACCGTCGGTGGGCGGGCGCTGGGCGCTGGCCGTCGAGCGCGAACCCGACCCCACCCGACGGGCGCACGCCCGCGCCGAGGCCTTCCTGGAACGGCACGGCGTCCTGACCCGCGGCGCGCTCGGCACCGAGCGGGTGGTGGGCGGGTTCGCCGCGGTCTACCGCGTGCTGCGCGCGATGGAGGACTCCGGCCGCGCCCGTCGCGGGTACGTGGTCGAGGGGCTCGGGGCGGCCCAGTTCGCGGTGCCCGGGGCGATCGACCGGCTGCGCGCGATGTCCCGCCCGGACGGCGCACCGGGCGGCGCGGAGTACGGAGCCGACGCTCCGGGCGGGGCGGGGATGTCGCGAGTGGTACTCGCTGCGGCCGACCCGGCCCAGCCCTACGGAGCCGCGCTGCCGTGGCCCGCCACGATCGGCGACACCAAGCACCGGCCCGGGCGAAAGGCCGGGGCCCTGGTGGTCCTGGCCGATGGCGGGCCGGCACTCTACGTCGAGCGCGGCGGGCGCTCGCTACTGTCGTTCACCACCGACCACGACGAGCTGACGGCCGCGGCCCAGGCCCTGGCCGGTGCGGTGCACGAGGGCTGGCTCGGGTCGCTGGCGGTGGAACGGGCCGACGGCGTCGGATCCCTCGGGTCGGAGCTGGCCGACGTGCTCACCGAGGCGGGCTTCCGGGTCACCCCGAAGGGCCTGCGGCTGCGGGCCTGACCCGGAGACCGTCGAGAATCCGGTCGAGGCCCCAGAGGTACTGCTCGGTGGTGATGAAGCTCGCCATGGTCGGCGCGGCCGCGGCACTGCGCGGGTACTGCTCCGCAGGCACCGCGGCGAACCCCACGGCGCGGGCCGCGACCCGCTCGGCCTCGGGCGGCGGCGGGCCGGGCTCGTCCAGCTCGGCGACCTCCAGCGCGACGGCACCGAGGACGTACACGGTCAGCAGGTAGGATCCCCGAGCAGCCGCGACGGGGTCGAGCCCGGCCGCGGCGAGCACGTCGAGCAGGATCTCGCCGACGGCCAGCGCGTGCGGGCCGTTCAGCGGGACGCCTCCCATCAGCGCGACGATGCCGGGGTCGGCGAGGAGCTGGGCGCGCAGCTCGGTGGCGAGGGCGGTGATCCGGTCGCGCCAAGGCAGCGCCGGGTCGCGGAACCGCTCGTCCCGGGCCCGGCCGAGCACCCCGTCGACCAGCGCGCCGAGCACGGCCGCCTTGTCCGGGAAATACGTGTAGACGGCGTTGGGCGCGACGCCGACCCGGGCCGCGATGCCGCGGATCGACACCCCCTCGGCGCCGCGTTCGGCGAGCAGCGCGTGTGCGACGGCGAGGATCTGCTCCTGGCTGAGCGTGCGTTTCGGACCGGGTCGGGCCATGTCACCTCCTTGACACTGCACACCGTACAGGATCTGATCGTTGTACGTCGTACAGAGATCAGGGACGGAGCACTCCCATGAAGAACTGGCCCATCTGGACCGCCGGCTTCCTCGCCTTCCCGATCGCCGGCCTCGCCGGCCTGGTGGTCGCCGGACCAACCCGCTCGCCGCCCTGACCGGTGGCCTGGTCACCGGCCTCGTGGTCGACGTCGGACAGTCCCTCGCCGCCTGGGGTCGGCTGCCGTGGCGCCGCTGGATCCCGGCGACGACCGCCGGCATGGGAGCCGGGCTGGTGCTCGGCGCGTCCGCCGTCGGGTTCGGCACCTCATTGCCGCAGCTCGCGATCATGGGCGCGATCACCGGCCTGCCGTTCGGCCTCGTGCAGGCCGCGGCCCTGCCGCAGAACACCCGCCGGTGGGCGTGGGCGACCGCGCTGCCCCTGCTGTGGGCCCTCGGCTGGACCGTGACCACGCTGTTCGGAAATCGACGTCGCGTCCCGGTTCACGATCTTCGGCATCCACCGGCGCGATCACGTTCTCCGCCCTGTCCGGGCTCCTGCTCGGGCGGCAGCCGGCCGCGCCGGTCGTGGGGTGACGGGGAACGCTCGGCGCGGCGCCCGCCCCGCCGTGCGGCGACGCGGGCGCGCGCTACCGTCAGCGACGTGCCCGAAGGTGACACGGTCTACCTCGCCGGAAAGCGGATGCGTACCGCGCTCACCGGCCGTCGCCTGCTGCGCGGTGAGCTGCGCCATCCCCGCCTGGTGGAGCACGACCTCGCCGGGCGCACCGTGCTCGACGTCGCCTCGGTGGGCAAGCACCTGTTCACCCGCTTCGACGACGGCCGCAGCCTGCACAGCCACTTCCGGATGGACGGCTCGTGGCACCTCTACCGTCCGGGCATGTCCTGGCAGCGGCCCGTCCACGAGGCCCGCGCAGTGCTGGAGACCGAGGACCGGGTCGCCGTCGGGTTCGCCCTGCACGACCTGGAGCTGCTGCCCTCCGCCGACGAGGCCCGCCTCGTCGGACATCTGGGGCCCGACCTCCTCGACCCGACCTGGTCCGACGAGCACGCCGCCGAGGCGCTGCGCAGGTTCACCGCGCGCGGTGCGTCGGAGGTGGGGTCGGTACTGCTGGAGCAGCGGGTGATGGCCGGGGTCGGCAACCTCTACAAGACCGAGGTCTGCTTCCTGCGGGGCATCTCGCCCTGGACGCTCACCCGTGACGTGCCCGATCCCGAGGGCATGATCGCCCTGTCGCGGGAGCTGCTGGTGCGCAACGCCGACCGGCCCGAGCAGTCCACCACCGGCGAGCTGGGACGCAGCCAGCACTGGGTGTTCGAGCGCGGTGGGCAGCGCTGCCGCCGCTGCGGCACGCGCATCAGCGTGGCGGAGCAGGGCGAGGGGGTGTATGCCCGCGTGGCGTACTGGTGCCCGGCCTGCCAACCCGGCCCATCGCCGCACCCGACCCCCCGGTCCGTCCGTCGGCGCTGACGGCGGACGATCGGGGAGGCCGTCAGGCCGTGCCGGGCTGCTGCTGCTTGGTGATCTGCGGAGCCGTGGCCGCGGCGGGGCCCGCCTCGACCTCGCCCGCCACCGGAGCACCGTGCAGCGATGCCCGGATCTGCTCCAGGCGGCTGGACCCGGCCATGTCGACGGCCGATGCCTGCACCTCCAACATCCGGCCCTGCACCGAGTTCTGGGCCAACTCCGACGAGCCGATGGCGTTGGCGTAACGCCGCTCGATCTTGTCGCGGACCTCCTCGAGCGACGGGGTGTTGCCCGGCGCTGCGAGCTCGGTCATCGACCGCAGCGACGCCGCGGCCTGCTCCTGCATCTTCGCCTGTTCCAGCTGGCTGAGCAGCTTGGTGCGCTCGGCGATCTTCTGCTGGAGCATCATCGAGTTGCGCTCGACCGCGGTCTTCGCCTGCCCCGCGGCCTGGATGGCCTGGTCGTGCAGCGTCTTCATGTCCTCGACGGACTGCTCGGCCGTGACGAGCTGGGTGGCGAACGCCTGCGCCGACTGCTCGTACTGCCCCGCCTTCACCTCGTCGCCCGATGCGCGCGCCTGGTCGGACAGCACCAGCGCCTGCCGCGCCGACGCCTGCAGCTTCTCGATCTCCCCCAGCTGCCGGTTGAGCTTCATCTCCAGCTGCCGCTGGTTGCCGATCACCGCCGCCGCCTGCTGGGACAGCGCCTGGTGCTGGCGCTGCGCGTCCTCGATGGCCTGCTGGATCTGTACCTTCGGATCGGCGTACTCGTCGACCTTCGACGAGAACAGCGCCATCAGGTACTTCCAGGCCTTCGTGAATCCGTTGGCCATCTGCTCCGCCCTCCGGGTGCGTTCTACCGGTCCCCATCGTGGCACCGGACCGGCGCGGCTTCCACCGAAGTCCGACGATATCGGGGATCTTCCCGGGGCGGGCGCCGGGGCGACCCCGGGAAACCCCGAGTTCTCAGGCGGCCGCGGCGCAGGATCGCAGGGTGGCCACCGGGGACGGGGTGACCGGGACGAGCGGAGGGGTGGACGGGAGCGTCACGGGCAGCGCCGCCGGGAGGGGCTCGACCGGACCGTCCGACGCTCCCGCGAGCCGCAGGTCCATGTGCCGTAACCCGATCGGGCCTCGACGGCGGAGCGCCTCGACCTGCGAATCGGCCGCCATCGACTCGGCGGCCTCGGTGAGCAACATGTGCAGCTCGATGTCGAGGGCCTCGCAGATCGCCGCCAGCAGTTCGCTGGAGGGCTCCTTGCGCCCACGCTCGACCTCCGACAGGTACCCCAGGCTCACCTTCGCCCGGCGAGACACCTCGCGCAGCGTGCGTCGACGCTCCGTGCGCGTGCGGCGGAGGGTGCCGCCGATCGCCTCCCGCATCAGCACCGCCATGCGACCCTCCTCGTGCTCGTCCACCCGCTCCCGCGCGTGCGGGAAGCGGTGAGCTCACCGTACCGACTCCCCGGCCGCGGCGTCGCCGGACGCGAGGTCCGGGCCCGTCCGCCCAGGGCGAACACGCGAGCCGGGCAGCGTGGCCGTCGCATGCCGCAGCCGGATCGCCCGTGCCACGTAGTCCAGCCCCGTCACGACCGTCAGCGCGAGCGCAAGCAGGAGCACCGCCCAGCGCAGGACGTCGACGACGCCCGTCAGCCGGTCGAGCGGCAGCAGGTAGAGGCCGATGGCGAGCGTCTGCACCAGCGTCTTCGCCTTGCCGCCCTGGCTCGCCGGGATCACCCCGTGTCGCAGCACCCAGAGCCGCAGGCCCGTGACGCCCACCTCGCGCACCATGATCGTCACCGTGATCCACCACGGCACCGCACCCAGCACCGACAGCCCGATCAGCGCCGCGCCCGTCAGCGCCTTGTCGGCGATCGGGTCCGCGATCGTGCCGAACGCCGTGACCAGGCCCCGGCTGCGCGCCAGCTCACCGTCGAGACGATCGGTGATCGCGGCCACTGCGAACACCCCGAACGCCACCAGTCGCCACGCCGCGCTCGACCCGCCCTCGGTGAGCAACGCCGCCAGGAACACCGGCACCAGCACCAGCCGCACGCCGGTCAGGACGTTGGCGATGTTGAGCAGCGGCGGCGGCTGGGCGGGCGCCGTGCTCATCCCGCGTCCAGCGACGCGGTATCGACGAGCGACGGATCGATGAACGCCGCCCCGATGGGCGCTCCGCCCTGCGCCGGCCCCAGGCCGGTGCGGGGGACGATCTCCCGCGGCGCGACGAGCAGGTCCGCGCCCTCGGTGCCGACGACGACCGCCGTCACGAGATCACCTACCCGCAGGCCCGAGCCGCGCTCGAACACGCACTCGCCGTCGACCTCGGGGGCCTGGTGCGCGGCCCGGCCCGTGCACTCGAAGTCGTCGTCCTCCTCGGCCTCGACGAGCACCACGACCACCGTGCCGACGCGGTCCTCCGCGCGCTGGGTCATCAGCTCGTCGACCAGCGACGAGATCCGCGAGACCCGGGCCTGCACGACGTCGGCCGGGAGCTTGCCCTCGTAGCCCGCGGCCTCGGTACCGTCCTCGTCGGAGTAGCCGAACACACCGACGGCGTCGAGCCGGGCGCCGGTGAGGAACGCCTCCAGCTCGACCACGTCCTCCTCCGTCTCGCCCGGGAACCCGACGATCACGTTGGACCGGATGCCGGCGTCGGGGGCCAGCGCGCGGATCCGGGCGCACAGGTCGAGGAAGTCCGGACGCGAGCCGAAGCGGCGCATCCGGCGCAGCACGGACCCGCTGGCGTGTTGGAACGACAGGTCGAAGTAGGGGGCGACGCCGGGGGTGGCGGCAAGCACCTCGATCAGGTCGGGACGCATCTCGGCGGGCTGCAGGTAGGACAGGCGGATGCGGTCGATGCCCGGCACGTTCGCCAGGCGCGGCAGCAGCCGCACCAGGGCCCGGGTGCCGCCGGGCAGGTCCTTGCCGTAGGACGTGGAGTTCTCACTGACCAGCACGAGCTCCCGAACACCCTGCATGCCGAGCCACGCGGCCTCGGCCACGACGTCGTCCTGGGGGCGGGAGACGAACGACCCACGGAACGACGGGATGGCGCAGAACGCGCAGCGTCGGTCGCAGCCCGACGCGAGCTTGAGGTTGGCCACCGGGCCGTCCGACAGCCGGGTGCGGGCCAGGTTCGGCACCCAGGCGTGGCCTGGGATCTCCACGTCCACCGCGGCCGCGGGCCGGTCGACCGGGGAGATCGGCAGCAGCGTGCGCCGGTCCACGGGCACGTGCGGCGCGGGCGCGTGACCGTCGAGGACGTCGCCGAGCCGCTCGGCGAGATCGGGGTAGGCGTCGAAGCCGAGGACGGCGTCGGCCTCCGGGAGGCTCTCGGCCAGCTCCCGGCCGTACCGTTCCGCCAGGCACCCCACCGCGACGACCTTCGCCCCCGACTCCTGCGCGGCGTCGGACGCGGCGAGCAGCGTGTCGATCGAGTCCTTCTTCGCCTGCTCGACGAAACCGCAGGTGTTGACGACGATGACGTCCGCGCCGCCGC
>JAYSXW010000497.1:0-8682 GCA_043716935.1 Pseudonocardia sp. | reverse complement strand
GGTCCCTGGGCGACGGCCAGGCCCCGCACCTGGACGTGTCGGTGTTCGCCCGCGGCCTGCTCGACCGGGTCGTCGCCCGGCTCTACTTCCCCGACGAGCCGGCCGCCAACGCCACCGACCCCCTCCTCACCAGCCTGCCCCCCGACCGCGTCGCGACGCTGGTGGCGGTGCCGGCCGGTCCCGGGGCCCTGACGTGGGACATCCACCTCCAGGGCGCGCACGAGACGGTCTTCCTGCGCATCTGACACCGGGGGGGCCGGTTGGAGGTTGGCGGCGCCGCTGCAAGTTTGCGGGCGGCCCGGGCCGGTGCGGACGGTTCAGGGGAGAGCGAGGCAGGCGCCGGTGTCCCCGACCAGCACGAGGCGGGACCCGTCGGGAAGGGTGCGGGAGACCGTGGTGCTGGCGCAGCTCCAGGAGGAGGTCGCCGACCTGCAGCGTCGCCGATTCGCGCTGAGTGGTCGCCACCCCGGGCCCGTCACTCAGGTCCGACTCAGCTTCGCGGCGCAGCGTCGGATCGGTCGCCGCTGGTGCACCTACGCCGCCCCGATGGTGCCCCGATACCGCCCGCTGACCCACGGACGCCGCCCTCCCCGTCGGCCGGGGTCCCGAGGCCGCGCACCGGCGTCCCGGACCCGTGCTCCGGCGGTGCGCCCCACCCCCTCCACGGCCGGCCGCTCGTCACCCGCCTCGGCGGCGAGGCGTCACCACGCGTCCGCTGGTCGGCCGAGGGATGCATCGCTCGTCGTCCGCCCGGGAGGTGAGGACCACACGAACGTCGGGGTAAGAGATCAACGGGAGGTGCTGTCGATACGTACAGCGGATCCACAGTGGCCCGACAGCGCGGTCATCATGCGGGATGAGTACACGGACCAGACAGTGTCGATCAGGAGAGGGTCGTCGACGGTGCGAGCCCCCTTCTGGAGTCGGCCGCCATCGCTGCCGCCAGCCCACTCGGTGGGGCGGTGCGCTTTCTGATCCTGCGCTACCGGGTCTTCCGAGCCGACGAGACCGCGTCCGCCTGAATCCGCGCGATCGTCCGTGCCGGCGGATGAGCCGATGCTCTCGGACCATCACGCCAGCCGGCGGAGCCGGGGCCAGAGCTGCGTCCACGGCATGAGCGGATCCTGGACGACCCACACGGCGTTGCCCTGTTCGTCGTTGTCGAGGCCGACGCCGTTGTCGATCGTGGCGGCCCGCCGGACCTCGCCGAACCACTGCTTGAGCTGCTCGTCGCGGTACCCGAGCACGATGATCGATCGGGCGTCGTCGGGCGGCGGCCCCCAGTCCCAGTAGGAGTTGTGGCCGCTGTGGGCGGGTCCGAGGGTGGGCAGGAAGTGGTCGACGGCGCCGGCCTGGCCGTAGTTCCGGGCGAGCACCGCAACGCGCTCGTCGGGGGGGAGCCCCGCTCGCACCTGCGCCACCGTGGCGACGAACGCGGGCCAGCCGACGGTCTCACCGGCGTCGTAGTTGATGTCGACGATCGGGGTGGCGGCCAGCGACGTCACCGGCAGCAGCGGCAGCATCAACACGGCGTCGAAGGCGAGGCTCAGCGTCAGCGCGACGACGAGCGCGCCGGTCCTGGTGGCTGTGCGTTGCGCCCAGCCGAGCACCGGCCCGGCACCTGCGGCGAGCAGCACCGGGAACATCCCGGACAGGTAGTAGGGCTTACCACCGGTGGCGAGGAACAGGACGGCCAGCAGCACCCACGCCACGGCGAACGCCCGCCACGTCCGCAGCGTCGGATCACGGGCCAGGCGCCACCAGCCGAGCACCCACACCGGCACGAGTACCGGGCTGACGAGAACCAGCTGGTAGGGCAGGAACAGGTACCAGGGCTCACTGGTGCCCGAGCTGCCCGCTGCGATCGCCGCCGAGAGCTCCACCTGGGGAAAGCCGTGCGCGGCCTGCCACACCAGGTTCGGCGCCCCCAGCGCGAGTGCGAGCAGCCCGCCGAGCCACGGCCACGGCGAGCGCAACGCCGAGCGCGGCCCGACCGCCGACACTCCGACCAGCAGCGCGCCGAGCAGGAATGCCGGAAGGATCTTGTTCTGGAGCCCGACGCCCGCCGCCGCGCCCACGATCAGCCACACCGCGCCGCCGTCGCGCAAAGCCCGGACCACCAGCCACGAGACGACGGCCCACACCAGCAGATCGAGAGTGGCCGTCGAGAGCAGGTGGCTCAATGCGAGCAGGACGGCCGACACGGCCATGCACCCGGCGGCCAGCACCTGTGCCGCGCGCCGTGCCCCGAACTCGCGCGCCATCAGCCCCGTGACGACGACCACGGCCGCCGCCATCAGCGCCGACGGCGTGCGCAACGCCACCAGCGAGCCGGGGAACACCACATCGAGGGCGTGGGCGAGCAGCGGCGTCAGCGGGGGCTGGTCGACGTACCCGAACGCAGGCTCGGCTCCGGCCCGCAGGAAGTAGAGCTCGTCGCGGTGGTAGCCGTAGCGCCCGGCCGTGACCAGCAGCAGCGCGGTCAGCGCACCGCCGACGCCCAGCAACCCACGCCAGGCCACGGCGTCGCGCTCCGAGCGGGGGATGACCGTGACCACCTCCGGACGGTACCCGGGCTCGGTCCGGCGGTCCGGCTCGGACGGGCGGAGGGGACGGGGCACAATGACGGTCGATGCCGCCCCGTCCGCCCGTCGTGCGCCCGTCGCCCCGGTTGGCCCGGACCGTCGGGCTCGCCGCAGCGATGCTGCTCCTCGCGGCCGCGCCCGCGTCGGCCGCCACCCCGCCGCTGCCCCTCGTCGGACCCGCACTGGGGCCCGACCGGCTCCCCGACTGCGCCGCAGTCGTCGCCGCGATGACCCCGCGCGCCCGGCTGGCGCAGCGGCTCATGGTCGGTGTCGACGGCTCCGATCCCGCCGCTACCGCCGAGATCGTGCGGTCCACGCAGCTGGGCGGCCTGTTCGTCGGCGGGAACGCGACCACGCTGCTGGAGAAGCAGCAACTGCGCGGGGTCCAGGCGATGTCCCGCGTCCCGCTGATGGTGGCCGTCGACGACGAGGGCGGCCGCGTCCAGCGCGTCGACACCCTCGACGGCCGGCTGCTCAGCGCCCGGGCGCTGACCCGACTGAGCCCGATCGAGGTCCGGAAGGTGGCGCGCGATCGCGGTCGTGCGCTCGTGGCCAGGGGGATCACCGCGAACTTCGCTCCGGTGGTCGACGTCTCCGACCAGCGCGCCAACGCCGTCATCGGTGACCGGTCCTTCGGCGACGACTCCGAGCGCGTCACCCGGTACGCGGCCGCGTTCGCGTCGGGGGAGCGAGAGGCCGGCGTGTACACGGTGCTCAAGCACTTCCCCGGCCACGGCCACGCCGACGGCGACTCCCATCTCGGGCCCGTCACCACCCCGCCGCTCGACGTTCTGCGCTCGTCGGATCTGAAGCCCTACGCCGACCTGCTGGGCGAGGGCGGCCCGCTGGCCGGCACCGGACGCACCGGGGTGATGGTCGGGCACCTCGATGTCCCCGACCTCACCGATGGCCTCCCCAGCTCGCTGACCCCGGCCGTCTACGAGCTGCTACGGCAGGACTACGGGTTCGACGGGATGGTCGTCACCGACGACCTCGGTGCCATGAAGGCCGTGACCGGCCGGTTCGAGCTGCCCGAGGCCGTCGAGCTGGCGCTGTCCGCGGGTGCGGACATGGCGCTGTGGACGAGCGGCGGCCCGGTCGGCCCGGTGCTCGAGCGCCTCGACCAGGCCCTGGCCGCCGGGCGGCTCGACGCGGACGACGGGGCCGTGGCCCGCATCCTCGCCGCGAAAGGCACCTGCGGCCGCCGCTGACACTCACGGCCGCCGTCAGCGGCGCGGCCCCGCCTTCGCCATCCCGCGCCGGACCGCGTCGATCAGGTAGGGCCGCAGGTCGGACGCAGGCACGATGTGGTCCACTGCCCCCTTGTCCTGGGCGCGGTGGATGCTGTGCACGGAGTCGAACTCGTCGGCCACCTGCCCGAGCTTCTCCGACCGCACCCCCGGCCGCAGCACGCCCAGCTCGGCGGCCAGCCGGCCCTCCTCGGACTCGTCGCCGGACTCGCGGGCGGCGGCGATGCGGGCCTCCAGCTCGGTGACGCGCGGGTCGGCGGCGGTGCGCTTGTCGACCTCACCGGCGAACACCACGGCCGCCGCGGGCGCGCCGCCGATCACCGACGCGTAGGAACCCTCGACGGCCGCGACCTCCATGTTGTCGTTGAGTGTCTTGGAGAACACCACGAACGCGCCGCCGTGGTAGCGGCTGACCACGCAGAACACGATCGGACCGGCGAAGTTGACGATCGCGCGCCCGATCTCGGCGCCGTTCTCCAGCTGCAGCAGCCGCAGCGACTCGGGCGAGCCGTCGAAACCCGAGAGGTTGGCCAGCACCACCAGCGGCCGGTTGCCGCTGGCCGCGTTGATCGCCCGGGCCGTCTTCTTCGACGACTTGGGGAACAGCGTGCCCGCCGAGAAGATCGTCGGCCCGTCCACCGGGACCCGGCCGCGCCGTGGCAGCGGCCGCGACTCGATGCCGAGCAGCGCGACCGGCTGCCCGCCCAGGTGCGCGTCGAGCACCACGACCCCCTCGGCGTCGATCATGTCGACCCAGCGTTCGAGCGTCGGGTGGTCGGCGTCGGCGACAGCGGCCATGACGGAGCGGATGTCGAACGGCTTCTTGCGCTCGGGGTTGGCCGCGAACACCTCGCCGACGGTGGCGAAGTCGCAGCCCGGGCCGGCGTGCGGGGAGTCGGAGACGTCCCGGTCGACCGGGTCGGTGCTCGGCGCGGGACGCGGGAACCGCTCACCGGACGCCCGGTAGGTGTGGGCGTAGTGGGTGAGCAGGACGTCGACGGCGCCGGAGAGGTCGGGCGCCCAGTACTGCGCCTGCCCGTTCGGGCCCATGATCCGGTCGTAGCCGCCGATGCCGAAGTTGTCCTCGGCCGACACCCCTCCGGAGTAGTCGAGCGACTGCTTGCCGGTGAGCACCATCGCGCTGTCGGGCGTCATGACCAGGATGCCCCGGGTGTGCATGAGCATCGTCGCCTCGGCGTTCCAGTACGGCTGCGCGCCGACGTTGATGCCGGCGACCACGACGTTGATCTCGCCACCCGTCGACGCACTCCCCCCCGCGCAGGCGGCACCGGCGCCGCCCTGGGTGAACTCCACGATCGCGCGCAGGGTCCGGGAGATCCAGTCCATGTTCTCAACGCCGGAGTCCATGGCGATCTTCGCGCCCGCGGACACCGCGAACCACTCCAGCGGCGCGTCCAGCCGCCGGGCCAGCTCGATTCCGGCCAGGATCCGGCGGCATTCGGGTTCGGCGATCGAGCCCAGCGCCCGCGTCGGATCACCCAGCAGCACCACCCGCGTCATGCCCTCGGGATACCGGGCCGTCACCGTGGTGGCGACCCCGAACACGATCGCCGCGGAGTTCCCGCCCGGGGCGCGCTCCACCGGCACCGCGGCGCCGCCCGGATCCAGGTCGTACTCGGTGAAGGTCCCCGCGGTGCCGCCCCGGTCGGGGTTGCGCACCAGCATCGGCACCAGCTCGTAGGGGTACACCGCCCCGCGGCGCCGCGCCCGGATCACCTTCTGTGTGTAGGAGTCGAGCTCCCGCAGCGGATGGGTCGGGGGCGCCGCGACCTGCACGGTGAGCCCCGCCCCGGGCGGGCGGGACAGGCGCAGCACGAACTCCTGCGGTTCGTCCCCGGTGCCGGGGGTGCGATGGCGGAACTGCACCAGCACCTGTTCCAGGCCCAGCCCCTCAGACCGCGGCGCGAGGACCCGCACCATCGAGTCGAGCTCCTCGAACGGCACGTCGATGATCGGCCACACGTAGAGCAGCACCCGGTTCCAGTCCAGGCGGGCGTCGGTGGAGCCCGCCGGGCGGGCGGCGCGCAGGGCGTCCAGGCAGGTGTCGAGCACGTGCTCCAGCTGGGGCAGGGCGCGGATCCTGCCGTTCTCGTCGCGCAGCACGGTCAGGTCCCGGACGTCGGACAGGATGATCAGGCGACGGTCGTCGGGCACGTCGCGGCCCACGGCCCGGAACAGGTGGACGTCGACCGGCGACGGCAGCCGTGTCAGCTCGAAGCCCGTGAGCCGCCACAGGCCCAGCCGCTCGGCCACCATCGGGTGCAGGCCGCGCAGGGTCCGGTCCTCGACGGGCCGTCGGTCGGCGGGAACGGCGCTCGCCCCGCCCGCGCTGCGGCGGGGCACGAAGGTGAACCACGCCGACCGCTCGTCCCCGCCCGGGCGACGTACCGCGACCGCGACCCGGTCGAGCCGCTCGGGCAGGCGCCCGAGCATCGCGCGGATCTTCTCCGCCGAGCGCTCCGGGTCGGCGTCGGGGGCCTCACCGGCGACGATGTAGAGGTCCAGCAGCGCCGTGGTGCCGGCCGGGAGTGCCGCGATGAGGCGTCGCAGGTCACCCTGCACCGACATCGGGTCGGTGCCCGCCGGGGCGTCCGGGGCCGTGTGGACGGTGGTGGCCAGCACGACGCGTTCGTGGCCGTCGTGGGAGTAGCGGGCGGTGAGCAGCGGTCGCCCGCCGCGGTCGTGGCGCTCGACGTGCGACAGCGCGCGCACCCGGTAGTAGCGCCGCGTCATCACCTCCAGCATGGCGTCGTGGTGGCGGTCGGCGAAGACGCCGAGGATCGGTTCGGCGGCGGAGACGATCTCGTCGATCTGCCGGGCGCGGGTAGAGGGGTCGGCGGAGAGCCGGTCGAGCTCGGCGCGCACCTGGGCCTGGCCCGCGGCGCGCTCGGCGTCGATCAGGGGGGCGTCGAAGCAGGTGTGCCGGACGCGGCGCGCGAGCCCGCCGACGACGGGATGCCTCAGCTGGGTGGCGGTGACGAGCCGGTCGAGGACGCGGTGGTAGTCGTCCCGTGCCGACACCGGGAGCGAGTCCGGGTGCCGCAGCCGCCACTGCAGCAGCTCCAGCACCACCGGCACGTGGGCCGCCGCCCGGCGGTGAGCGAGGAACATCCGGTAGAGCGCGCTGTTGAGCGCGTCGGCCGAGCGGGGATCCGCGGGCTCCAGGCCCGGCACGCCGTAGTGCGCCAGCGCGCGCCGCAGCTTCTTCCGGAACGACTCCGGCAGGCCCTCGGCGTCGGCGTCGCGGGAGCGCAGGAACGCGTAGAGGTACTCCTGGGGGTTGCGGGCCTGTTCGCCCCACGGGTCGATCTCCTGCGACTCGTCCTCGCGCCCGCGGCGGTTGCGCGACAGCGCGCTGAGGTCGGCGAAGATGCGGAACGTCTCGAGTTCCCCGGCCAGCACGCCCGGGTCGTCGGGGGCGAGCTCCCCGCGGGCCGCGGTCAGCGCGGCCAGCAAAGGGCGGGCGTCACGCTCGTCGATGTCGTAGCCGAGCACGAGGAACCGCAGCGAGCGCAGCGCGTCGGCGGCGTCGGCGGCCGGGTCGGCGCCCGTCCCGGCCGACGTGGCGAGCGCGGAGATGTCGACCCGCTCGCCGCCGGGGCGGGAACCCGCGTCCGCTGTGTCACCGCCCGCTCCGCGTGCGCTGCGCGGGACCGGCTCCAGCCGGATCAACTTCGTCCCCCCCTGGACCTGAGTGTTCGGGTCGACGAGCACCTCCCGCACCCGGCCCGCGACCGGCGCGCGCAGCGCCGTCTCCAGCTTCATGCTCTCCAGCACGGCCACGACGTCCCCGGCCTCGACCACGTCGTCGACGGCAACCGGGATCGATACCACCATCGCCGGCGCCGGGGCCCGGACCAGGCCGGCCTCGCCACCGGAGATGCGGTGCATCGCCCCGTCGACCTCCACGAGGTAGTCCGATCCCTGCTTCGATTCGCGCTCGGTCGAGGCTCCGCGCGGTGGCACCGACAGCACGTGGTGGGTCACGCCCCCGACCACGAGCTTGCGTTCGAACCGGCCCGTGCGTTCGGTGTCGACGTCGACCGCCGTGTCGACGGAGCCGCCTTCCGCGGCGGGTCCGACCAGCACCACGTGGTAGCGGTCGCCCCGCGACTGGGCGACGCGCAGCCGGTAGGACTCGCCGCTCGCGCGCACGTCGACCTGATGCCACGTCTCGTGCCCGACCTCGGGACGCCCGCGCTCGGCCGAGGCGAACAGCCGCTCCCGCTGGCGCGCGACGTGGGCGTCCTGCGCCTCGACGGCCGTGGCGAGCAACGCGACGTCGAGGCGCCGCGGTGGGGTGTAGCCGGCCGCCATCATCGTGTCGAGCCAGGTGGTGTCGACGTCGCCCGAGAGCACCTCGGGGCGGTCGAGCAGGTCGAGCAGGAACGCCTTGTTGGTGGTGCCGCCGTCGATCACCGCGGCGGTCTGGCGCAGCGCGCGCGAGAGCCGGGCGCGGGCCTCGCCGCGGTCGCTGCCCCACGCGATCACCTTCGCGATCATCGAGTCGAACTGCGGCGGGATCAGGTCTCCCGCCGCGACTCCGGTGTCGACGCGGATGCCGGGACCGCTGGGCAGCGCGAGGTGCTCGATGCGGCCGGGCGCGGGGGCGAAGCCGGCCTCAGGGTCCTCCGCGGTCAACCGGGCCTCCATGGCGTGCCCGCGGGCCGGCGGCGCCTGCGCCGCGATGTCGCTGAGCCGGCCCCCGCCGGCGATGTGCAACTGGAGCTTGACGATGTCGACACCCGTGGTCGCCTCCGTCACCGGGTGCTCCACCTGCAGCCGGGTGTTGACCTCCAGGAACGTGAGCAGCCGCTCCTTGGGCT
>JAYSXW010000496.1:0-2917 GCA_043716935.1 Pseudonocardia sp. | reverse complement strand
GATCGCCCCGGTGCCGGCCGAGCCTGCGGTCGCCGGGGGAACGGTGGCAGCAGGATTCGCTGCTTCCATGGGCGCTGTTCCGCCGCGGCCCGGCTCGCCGCCCCGTGGTGCGGACCGCACCCCGCCCCGCGGGCCGTCGCACGAGCCGGCGACCGCGATGCTGTCGGGCGGCGCGTCCCCGCCACCGCGCCCGGCGGGGCCGTCGGGGCAGCCGGCGCCCGGGCCGTCGGGGCAGCCCGAGCGGTCGTGGGACCACGAGGTCGAATCGGACGTCGAACAGGACGTCGAACCGGAACGCCGTCGACGCCCCGCCGGGCTGCTCGTCGGGATCGGCGGGCTGCTCGCCGTGGCGGTGATGGTCGCGGTGCTCCTGCTGGGGCAGTCCGGGGCGAGGTTCGGGACAGTCGACCAGGGCAGCCCCGGCGTCGACACCTCCTCGCAGGTGCCGCCCGTCGACCCGGTGCCCGCCGCAGACGTGGGCGGCGGCGCGGGCGGCGGGTCGCAGGGGGGCGGGTCGCAGGGGGGCGGGTCGCAGGGTGGCGGGTCGCAGGGTTCGGGCAGCGGCTCCGGAGGTGGGGCATCGCCGGGCGGTGGCTCGGGCGGTGGTCCCACGAAGACCCGTAGCGCCACGCCCAGACCCACCCCGACGACGGACACCAGCCCGACCCCGACCGTCGAGCCGACCACCACGCCGGTCGTCCCGCAGCCGGCAGAGCCGCCCGTCGTCCCCACCGAGACGACCCAGGGCCAGGCGTCCTCCCCGGAGGTCACGACGCAGGTGCCGACGGGCACCGGCGAGACCCGTGCCGCGGAGGACACGGTGGCCGGTGCGGGGCCCGTCGCCGCCGCTGTCCCCGCGTCGACCGCAGCTGCGGCGACCTCCGCGGCGTGAAGCGGTGATCCAGACCACCTCCACCCCCGGGTGGGAAGTGGCCGGGACCGGTACGGGGGGAAGCCCGGCGCCGGTCCCGGTCCCCCCGCGGATCCGGCCCGCTCGACCCGTCGAGGCCGCCACCCTCGCTGCGCTCGCCGTCCGCTCGAAGGGCCACTGGCCCTACCCGCCGGCCTTCCTCGTGCGCTTCGCCGCCACTCTCGGCCTCACCCCCGAGGTGATCGTGGCGAACGACGTCCAGGTCCTCGTCGTCGACGGCACGGTGTGCGGCTTCTACACGCTGCTGCGCCGGGGCCCGACGGTAGTGCTCGACGACCTGTGGCTCGAACCCGACGCGATCGGTCACGGTCGCGGCCGGCTGCTGTTCGCCCACGCTGTGGCCCGCGCCACCGCGACCGGGGCGACGACGTTGGAGTGGGAGGCCGAGCCGTACGCGGCGGGCTTCTACGAGCGGATGGGCGGCGTGGTGGTCGGTCGGGTCGATTCGCCCCTGGGCCGCCCCATGCCGTTGATGCGCCTCGCGCTCGGCCCCGCGGTGTCGGCGGAGTGACTCCGCTGCCGCTGGAGTTCAGCGATGTCACCCCGCTGACGTGCGGAGGGCCCGAGCCGTGCGGCGCAGCCCGGCCCGGCCCGGTGGGTTCGGGGGGGGAGCAGGCATGCTGGTGCGGTGCTGATCGGGATCCTGCTCGCCACGGTCTCGATGACCCTCAACAGCGTCGGCGCACTGCTGCAGGCGGCCGGTTCTCAGCGGGCGACACGGAAGCGGCCCGTCGCCGTGCAGCCGCGCTACCTGGCCGGTCTCCTCACCGATCTCGTGGCGTGGGGGTTCACCGTGCTGGCCCTGCGGCAGCTGCCGGTGTTCGCGGTGCAGGCGGTGATCGGCGGGTCCATCGCCGTCACGGCCGTCGTCGGAGCCCGGCTGGCGGGGGTGACCCTGCCACTGCCCAGCCGCATCGGGGTGATCGCCTGCCTGGCCGGCCTGGTGCTCGTGGCGGGCAGCGCGGGCGATGAGGAACCGCCGAGGACGTCGGGGACCGTCGACATCGTGCTGTTCGTCGCGGTGCTACTCCTCGGGGTGGCCGTGCTGATCCTGCGCCAGGGACGACACGCCTGGCCGCTCGCGCTGGTGGCCGGCATGGGGTTCGGCGGCTCGGCGCTGTCGGTGCGCGCGGCGCACGTGCAGACGGGCGAGACGCTCGACGTCACCCTGCTCCTCGCCCAGCCCTCGACCTACCTCGTACTCGGGTTCGGGGCGGTCGGGCTGATCGGCTACACCGCGGCGCTCGCCCGCGGCGACATCGGACCCATCACCGCCGTCTTTCTCGTGACGGAGGTGCTGGTGCCCGGCATGTTCGGGATCGTGCTGCTCGGCGACCCCGTGCGGCCGGGCTGGATCTGGGCGTTGCTCGCCGGGTTGGCCGCTGCCGTCGCCGGCACGGTGGTGCTCGCGAAGGCGCCACCGCTGCGTCCCTCCCGGGCCCGCTGATCCCTCAGTTCCGTTTCGTCCATCACCGGCGGCTGCGATGTCGGGCACGCTGGTCGCATGACGAGTTGGGATGGTCTGGTGCTGCTCGGGCAGTCGCTGCCGGAGGTCGATGAGTCAACCTGGTACGGCACGCCGGCCTTGAAGGTGCGGGGCAAGGGTTTCGTACGGCTGCGCGGCGAGCCCGACGGGTTGACGGTGCTGATGTGTTCGTTGGAGGAGAAGGAGGCGCTGCTCGCGTCGGGTGACCCGGCGTTCAGCACCATCCCGCACTACGACGGCTACGGCGCTGTCCTCGTCGACCTCGACCGGGTCGACCCGTCGCACCTGGCCGAGCTGGTGACGGAGGCCTGGCGCCGCAAGGCCCCGGCGGCGCTGCGGGCGGCATTCGACGCGCGGTGACCCACTCGGTGCGGGTCAGCGCGTACTCGGCGTCGCCGTGCTCGGCGCCCGGAAGCGGCTCGGGCCAGTGCAGGTGGACGGTGCGGACGTGGCGGAGCCCGACCCTCTCCAGCACCCGTCGTGAGCCGAGATTGACGACC
>JAYSXW010000495.1:0-8695 GCA_043716935.1 Pseudonocardia sp. | reverse complement strand
CTACGGCGCCACCCACCCCCACGATCCTCGCCAGCTTCCCCGTCATGCCCCGAGCATCGGGCTCCCGCCGATGCGGGCATCAGGGCAGCTCCGGAACTGTGGACAAACGGCGGCCGGTGGGGATCGTCGGGCGAGGGCATCGAGCAAAGGCCCGGGATGGTTGGTGCAGTGTGGTATCCCGGTCCCCGATACGAGGAGCAACCCTGATGCCCACCGAATCCCCGCTCGTCGATCCCGTTCTGGCCGCGCTGTTCACGTCCCAGAGGGGCGGCACCCTGATCACGATCAAGCGGGACGGTCGCCCGCAGTCGTCGGTCGTGACGCACCTGTTCGACCCCGTCCCCCGGTCACTGCGGATCTCGGTCACCGACGGCCGCGCCAAGACCCGCAACCTGCGCCGCGACCCGCGCGTGAGCTACCAGGTCACCCGCCCCGACCTCAGTGCCTATGCCGTGGGCGAGGGCCTCGCCGAGCTCGCGCCCGTGGCCGCGGACCCGCACGATGCCACCGTCGACGCGCTCGTCGCCTACTACCGCGACGTGGCCGGCGAGCACCCCGACTGGGACAACTACCGGGCGGCGATGGTCGCCGACGGGAGGCTGCTGCTCACGATCCGGCTCGACCACGTGTACGGCTGGGGACAGTAGTAGCCGCCGCCGGGGCGGCGCTCTCCAGGAGCGCCGACACGGGGCCGGGGTCGCCGACGGCCAGCAGCACCCGGCCGGGGCCGGCCAGCTCGCTCCACGCCCAGCGGACCCCCGGCTCCTCCCCCGCGCCGGTACCGCGGACGCTTCCGGAGACGGTGCCGGCCGCCGTGCCGGACAGGACGAGGGTGCCGACGGCCCGGGCGCCGGCGGTCCCCGCGGGCCCGCACAGCACCGGGTCGGCACCGTCGAGCACGGTGGTGTGGCGCAGCAGCGGCGTGCCGTCGACGTCCACCGACAGCTCACCACGATACCGGCCGCCACGCTCACCGTGCCGGCCGAGCACCACGATCTCGCGCAGCACGGCGGCGCCGCCCGCCCCGACGCGCACGCGCAGCCGCGAGTGCAGCGCCGCTCCCGCACACACGACGGTCGGCTCGGGCGCCCATCCCAGCCGGGCCGACGGTCCCAGCCCGGCATCGATGTCCCAGCGCGCCCACGCGGTGGGCGAGCCGCCGGGACCCGCGGGCTGGACGAGCGTCGCGCCCGCACTGCGGATGTCGAGGGCGCCACCGTCGGCCACCTCGATCCCGATCGCGAACAGGTCGCCGCCCAGCGGCCCGCCGGCCCCGTGCACTAGGTGCACCCGGTCGTCACCGGTCGGCCGCACCACCAACGGCCAGGCCTGCGACCAACGGATCCGCTGCCGTCCCCCGCCGCCCGGTCTCACCCACAACTGCGCCGACGCCGACAGGGACGCCCGGCCCGCTCCGGCTGCGGCAGGTGCATCCGCGGCCGCCCCGGCCCCACCCGGCCGTGAGCTGGACGACCCGGCACCGCCCGACCCGGCACCGGGCAACTCGGCTCCGGGCAACTCGGCGCCGGGCAACTCGGCTCCGGGCAATCCAGCGCGGTACGGCCCGGCGTCGGGCACCGCCCGGGCCGTCGCCGGACGGCTCACGTGCGGTGCGCCGCGACCAGCCCCGTCACCCACTCCACGATCGGCGCCGCGTCGGGCTGCTCGCGCAGCGACACCAGCACGGTCGGCCGGCCCTCGCGGACCCTCTCCGCGTCGCCACGCATGACGTCGAGATCGGCGCCGACCAGCGGGGCGAGGTCGATCTTGTTGATGACGAGCAGATCCGAGCGGGTGACGCCGGGGCCGCCCTTGCGCGGCACCTTGTCCCCGCCCGCCACGTCGAGGACGAACACCTGGGCGTGCACCAGGCCGTAGCTGAACGTGGCGGTGAGGTTGTCGCCGCCACTCTCGACGAGCACGAGATCCGGGTCGTGGCGGGCGACGAGCTCATCGACGGCGTCGAGGTTGGCGGTGATGTCGTCGCGGATCGCGGTGTGCGGGCAGCAGCCGGTGCGGACGGCTCGGATGCGGTCGTCGGGCAGCACGCCGTGGCGGCGCAGGAAGTCGGCGTCTTCGGTGGTGTAGATGTCGTTGGTCACGACGGCAAGCGAGAGCCGGTCGCGCAGCGCCCGGCACAGGGCCGCGACGAGCGCGGTCTTCCCGCCGCCGACCGGGCCGCCGACACCGATCTTCAACGGTCCCCGTGGCCCGGCCGGCAGCGCGGCATGGACGGGGGTGAGCAGGTCGTCACGATGCAAAGAGGGTCGCCTCCGAACGGTGATGGAGCTGCGCGAACACGTCGTGCAGTGCGCTGCCGTCGGACGGCAGCAGGTCGGGGTCGTCGGCCGCGACGGCGGCGAGGGCAGCCGCGGCGGCGGAGTCGACGAGCGGCTCGGCGTCGCGCCCCGCGGCCGCGGCGACGGCGGCGACGGCCAGCGGGTCGAGGCCCAGCAGCCGCACCGCTGCGGTGCACGCCCCACCGACGAGGTGGTGCACTGCGAGCGCGGCGGCCTGCCGGGGCGACGCCCAGGCCACCGCGGCCGCCGCTCCGAGAACGAGCGGATGGTGCACCCGCGGCAACGCCCGCAGCGCGGCGACCGCGGGGGAGGGCCAGGCGAGCGAGACGGTCCGCAACAACGCCGCCCCCTGCGCGTAGGACGCGCCCCGCAGCGCGGCGGAGGGCATCCGGACCGACACGGCGTCGTCCCACCGGCGCCACCACGGGTCAGCGGGGTGGCTCCGCTGACGTTCAGCGTCAGCGGGGTGGCTCCGCTGCCACTCGGCCGCCACACCAGCCGCCGCACACGCAGCTGCCGCAGCTGCCGCCGGGACCGCGGCACCCGTGCGCAGGCGGCCGGCTACGAAGAGAGCCAGGTCGGTCTCCGTGCGCAGCAGCCCGCGGTCGACCAGCGCCTCCACCCCTCCGGAGTGGCCGTGGCCGCCGGCGGGCAGCCGCGAGTCGGCGAGCAGGAGCAGGCCCAGCATCAGAACAGGAAGTAGCGTTGGGCCATCGGCAGCTCGACGGCGGGCGCGGGTTCGACGACCGTTCCGTCGATCCGCACGGTGAACGTGTCGGGCTCCACCTCGATGCGCGGCAGCGTCGAGTTGCCCGGCATGTCGGCCTTGGTGAGCGAGCGGGTGTCGCGCACCGGCACCAGCCGGCGCCGAACGTGCAACCGTGCCGCGAGCCCGTCATCCAGAGCGGCGGGGGCGACGAAGTGCACCGACGTCGCCGCTGCTGTCACCGGGGAGGCACCGAACATCGGCCGCGGCAGCACCGGCTGGGGGGTGGGGATCGAGGCGTTCGCGTCGCCCATGGCGGCGTACGCGATCACCCCGCCCTTGATCACCAGCGACGGCCGGACCCCGAAGAACGCGGGCTGGTAGAGCACCAGGTCGGCGAGCTTGCCGACCTCCACCGAGCCCACCTCGCCGTCGAGGCCGTGGGCGATCGCGGGACAGATCGTGTACTTCGCGACATAGCGCTGGGCACGTACGTTGTCGGCCGGGCCGTCACCGGGCAGCGACCCCCACCGCTTCTTCCCCACGTGCGCGGTCTGCCAGGTCCGCAGCGCCACCTCACCGACCCGTCCCATGGCCTGGGAGTCCGAGCCGATCATCGAGATCGCGCCCATGTCGTGGAGCAGATCCTCGGCCGCGATCGTGGACGGCCGGATCCGCGACTCGGCGAAGGCCAGGTCCTCGGGCACGGTCGACTTGAGGTGGTGGCAGACCATCAGCATGTCGAGGTGCTCGTCGACGGTGTTGACGGTGTGCGGCCGCGTCGGGTTCGTCGAGCTGGGCAGCACATGGGTCTGCCCCGCCACGGTGATGATGTCGGGCGCGTGCCCGCCCCCGGCGCCTTCGGTGTGGTAGGCGTGGATAGCGCGCCCGGCGATCGCGGCGAGGGTGTCGGCCACGTAGCCGGCCTCGTTGAGCGTGTCGGTATGGATCGCCACCTGCACGCCGGTCTCGTCGGCCACCCGCAGGCAGGCGTCGATCGCCGCTGGTGTCGAGCCCCAGTCCTCGTGCAGCTTGAACCCGGAGATCCCGGTCAGCACCTGCTCGTGCAAGGCCTCGACGCCGACGGTGTTGCCCTTGCCCAGCAGCGCGATGTTGAGCGGCACGGGGTCCAGGGACTCGAGCATCCGCGCGACGTACCACGACCCGGGGGTGATGGTGGTGGCCTTCGTGCCGTCGGCCGGCCCGGTGCCGCCCCCGATCCACGTCGTGATGCCCGCCCCGAGCGCCTCGGGGATCTGCGTCGGGGAGATGAGGTGGACGTGGCAGTCCACCCCGCCGGCGGTCAGGATCATCCCGTTGCCGGCGATGATCTCCGTCGACGGTCCGATCACCAGCTCGGGCGAGACCCCGTCCATGATGTCGGGGTTGCCGGCCTTGCCCAGCCCGACGATCCGCCCGTCGCGCACGCCGACGTCGGCCTTGACCACGCCCCAGTGGTCGAGCACCACTGCACCCGTGATGACGAGGTCAGGGGTCCCCTCGCCTCGGGGCGTGCGGGCCTGCCCCATCGACTCCCGGATCACCTTGCCGCCGCCGAACACCACCTCGTCGCCGCCCCGCGGCCCGCGGCAGCGGTCCTCGGTGACCTCGATCAGCAGGTCGGTGTCGGCCAGTCGCACCCGGTCACCGGTGGTGGGGCCGTACAGCTCGGCGTACCGGGCCCGGTCGATGATCCACGGTCCCGTCGTCGGCCCCGTCACGCTCCCTCCAGCCGCAGGCCCGGCACCGTCGCCGTGCCGCCCAGCGGGGTGAGCGACACGACCCGCTCGACGCCCGGCTCGAACCGCACCGCCGTGCCCGCCGCCACCGCGAGCCGCATGCCCCGCGCTGCCGCCCGGTCGAACAGCAGGGCCGGGTTGGCCGCGGCGAAGTGGTAGTGCGACCCCACCTGGACGGGCCGGTCACCGGAGTTCACGACCGTCATCGAGATCCGGGGCCGGTCGATCACCACGGGCTCCGGCGCGAGCAGGTACTCCCCCGGCGTCACGAGATCGGCCGGTGCACGGTAACGAGCTTCGTGCCGTCCGGGAAGGTGGCCTCGACCTGCACCGACGGCAGCATCTCCGGCACCCCGTCCATCACGTCGTCGCGGTTGAGCACCTGCTGGCCCGCAGTCATGAGGTCAGCGACGCTGCGCCCGTCCCGCGCACCCTCCAGCACCCAGGCGCTGATCATCGCGACGGCCTCGGGGTAGTTGAGTCGCAGGCCGCGGTCCCGGCGCTGCTGCGCCAACCCGGCGGCCACGTGCAGCAGCAACCGCTCCTGCTCATGGGGGGACAGCAGCACGCGAGCTCCCTTTTCGATGGCACCCATCCGGCCGGGTCACGCTAGGAACGCCAGATCACGAAGACGTGACGCTCCGGTTACGTCCGGTGCGCGCGCCGCCTGGGCCCGGGCACAATGACGGTGTGCGACCGGGTGAGCAGCGGCCCGCGCGGGCCCCCATCCGCGTCGAGGCGGTCGGCGTCGAGGCGGTCGGCGTCGAGGTCGACCACGGCCGCGCCGAGCTGGTGGGCGATCCCGACCGCCCCGGCGGCTGGACGCTGCTGGTCGACGGCACGGCGCAGAGCCACGTCGACCTCGACGACCCGACGCACCTGGAGTTCGAGTACGTCCGCCGCCTGGGCCACGTCGTCGACCTGCTCGACCCACCGCGCCCCCGCGTACTGCACCTGGGCGGTGGGGCCTGGACACTGGCCCGCTACGTCGCGACGACGCGGCCGGGATCGTCGCAGCGCGTGGTGGAACTCGACGGCGCTCTCGCCGATCTCGTGGCGGCGCGGCTGCCCGCCGACGGGCTCGGCATCGACATCATCGTCGGGGACGCCCGGGCGGAGCTGCAGCGATCGGCCCCCGGCTCGGTGGACCTGCTGGTGCTCGACGTGTTCGCCGGCGCCCGCACCCCGTCGCACCTGACGTCGACGGAGTTCGTGGCGGGCGCGGCGGCGGTGCTCGCGGCGGGCGGGACCTACGCCGCGAACGTCGCCGACGGTGGCCGGCTGGCGTTCGCCCGTACCCAGGTGGCGGCCGCGGCGGTCCGGTTCGCCGAGGTGGCCGTGATCGTCGCGCCGGACGTGCTGCACGGCCGCCGGTTCGGCAACCTCGTGCTGGTGGCGAGCGACGCCGAACTGCCGGTGCGCGACCTCGTCCGCCGCACGGCCGGCGACCCGTTCCCGTCGCGGGTCCTGGCCGGGGCCGACATCACCCGGTTCGCACGCGGCACGGTCGGCCCCACCGACCGTTCCGCGACCCCTTCCCCGCCACCCCCGCCCGGATTCTTCGGCCGCCCGCCGGCCTGATGGCCGCCCGCAGGTCTGATCGACCGGCCCGGTCGGGTGGCGCCGTCAGATGGCGCCGTTCGCTCGCGCCGCGGCGATGTTGTCGCTGTGCTGGGCGAACGTCTCGGCGAAGCAGGACTTGCCGCCCTTCTCGCACGGCACGAAGTACAGCCAGGGGCCCGCCGCGGGGGCGAGCGCGGCTCCGATGGCGTCGCTGCCCGGCGTGGAGATCGGCGTCGGCGGCAGGCCGGTCGTGGTGTAGGTGTTGTAGGGGCCGACCCGCCCGCGGTCCTCGGCCCCGGTGAACAGGCCCTGCACGTCGAGCGGGTAGTTGACGGTGGTGTCGAACTCCAGGCGCCGACCCGCACCCAGCCGGTTGTAGATCACCCGGGCCACCTTCGGCATGTCCTCGATGATCGACTCCTTCTCGACCATGGACGCGACGACGAGCACCTGGTAGGGCGACGAACCGATGCTCTGCGCCTTCGTGACGAGCCCACTGGCCTCGATCCTCGTCGACGACGTGGCGAGCAGCGCTTGCAGCACCTCCACCGCCGACGCCCCGGGCTCCACGTTGTAGCGACCCGGCGCCAGCAGCCCCTCCAGCCGGCGTGCCGGTTCGGCCTTCGCGACGTCGTCGAGCGCCCACGCGGGCACGCCCAGCTCGGCCGGGTCGGTGTCGGACATCGCGGCCCGCAGGTCGTCGACCGACACGCAGGTCTGTGCGCCGTTGATCTCGGCGCAGGTCGCCTGCGATATCAGCGTGAGCACCCCGGGCGCCACCGGACCGTTCGGGGCGCGGGTGTCGTCGAGTTGCACCCCGCCCCGGATCTCCAGCTGGCCGACACGTGACGTCGGGTCCAGCAGTCTCGCCACCGCCGCCGCGCCCGACATCCGTTCCCGCAGCCGGTAGTAGCCCGGCTGCACCGACCGGACTCGGTCGTCGTCGGAGGCGGCATCCACGAACGCGCCCACCCCGGCCACCACGCCCTGCTCGGTGAGCCTGCCGGCGATCTGCCTGGTCGAATCGCCGTCGGCCACCTGGACGACGACGTCACCCGTGCCGTCGCCGTCGAAGTCGGGGGAGGTGAAGAACGTCGAGTAGACATAGACCCCGCCGCCGATCGCCGCCCCCAGCAGCAGCACGACTGCCAGAAGAAGCACCGCGGTTCGGCGGCCGCGGCCGGCGTGGCGCCGGCGGGCGTGGCGCCGACCGGGTTGTGGCGAGCGCAACCGGTCCGGGTCGCGGCCCTCCACGTCCTGCCTCCGGGTGCGGGACCCCTGCGGCTGTACGAGCTGCATCGGCGCCGTCTCGTCCTCGATCATCGACCGGCTGCCCGATGACAGGAGACACAGTGACAGGAGACATAGCTCCGCAGTGCCGATCGGGAACCGCAGCGGGTGGGCCGAGCCGTCCGGTTCACAGCTCAGGAGAGTAACGACGGTGGGCCGTCACCACCCGACGGGGTGGTCACCGCCGGGTGTCCAGCCACCCCTGCAGTATCGCGACGGCGGCGGCCTGATCGATCACCGCGCGCTGCTTGCGGCCGGTCACCCCACGTCCACGCAGCTGCCGGGCGGCGACGACGGTGGTCAGCCGCTCGTCGGAGTACTCGACCGGCACCGGCAGCGCCGCGGCGAGGGCGCCACCGAACGTGCGGGCCGCCTCCGCCGCGGCGCCCTCGCGCCCGGCCAGGGTGCGCGGCAGCCCGACGATCACGCCGACGATCCCGTGTTCGGCGACCAGGCCGGCAATCGCGGTCACGTCGCCGCCGCCGTCGACGTCCCGCGCGACGGTGGTGAGCGGGGTGGCGAGCACCTCGCCCGGATCACACAGCGCGACGCCCACGCGGACCGACCCGACGTCGATCCCCAGCCGGCGCCCGACGCTCACGCGGAGCGCACGACCAGCCGCAGCGCGGCCACCGCCGCGGGGACGCCCGACGGATCGGTCCCGCCGCCCTGGGCGAGATCGGCCTTCCCGCCGCCCCGCCCGCCGACGGCCGCGGCGAACGACGGGATGAGCGAGCCGGCCGCGAGGCCCCGGTCCCGGGCCGCGGAGGTGGTGGCGACGACGAACGCGACCTTGCCGGCCTCGCCCGAGAACAGCGCGACGACTCCTGGACGCGACCCCAGCCGCGCACGCACGTCGGACGCCAGCGCGCGCAGGTCGTTGCCCGAGACCCCGTCCGGAGCGGCGCCGGCCACCAACGCGATCCCGCCGACGTCCTCGGCGCCCGCGGCGAGCGCGCCGGCCGACGAGAGCACGGCGTCGGCGCGGACCTTCTCCAGGTCACGCTCGGCGGTGCGCAGCCGCTCCACCAGCCCGTTGATGCGCTCGGGCAGGTCCTCCGGACGGGTCTTGAACTGCTCGGCGAGGTTCGACACCA
>JAYSXW010000494.1:0-8759 GCA_043716935.1 Pseudonocardia sp. | reverse complement strand
TGCTCGGCGCGCTCGTGTACGTGATCGTCAACCTGCTGGTCGACCTGTCGTACGCGCTCATCGACCCGCGCGTGCGGCTGGGCTGATGGCCACGACCTGGGCGCAGCGCCGCAAGGACAGGGTCGATGACCTGGCCACCGGCCGGAGTCTGACGGCTGAGGCGTTCCGACGGCTGCGGCGCAATCCGGTGGCGATCATCGGGTCCGTCATCGTCGGGGCGTTCGTCGTGGTGGCCCTGTTCGCGCCGCTGATCGCCCCGCACGACGCGGCCGAGACCTTCCCCGAGCTGCGGGCGAACCTGCGTCCCGATGCCATCCCGGGTGCCCAGCCCGGGTTCCCACTCGGCAGCGACCAGAACGGTCGTGACTTCTACTCGCGGATGATCCTGGCCGCGCGGCAGACCCTGTTCGTCGGCGTGTTCGCCACGCTGATCGGGCTGGCGTTCGGGCTCGTCATCGGCACCGTCGCCGGCGCACTGGGCGGCTGGGTGGACACCGTGCTGATGCGCTTCACCGATGTCCTGTTGTCGGTGCCGAGCCTGCTGCTGGCCATCTCGATCGCCGCGCTCGCGGCCAAGCCGTCGCAGACGACCGTGATCATCGCGGTCGCGATCGTCAGCGTGCCGATCTTCGCACGGCTGCTGCGCGGCTCGATGCTGTCGCAGCGCGGCAGCGACCACGTGCTGGCGGCCACCGCGACGGGCGTCAAGCGGGTGCCGATCGTGCTGCGGCACATGTTGCCCAACGCGATCGGACCGGTGATCGTGCAGGCCACGTTGACGCTGGCCACCTCCATCCTCGACGCGGCGGCGCTGTCGTTCCTCGGCCTCGGCGACGCCGATCCCGGTCGCGCCGAGTGGGGCCTGATGCTGGCCAACGCGCAGGGCTATCTTGACGTCCGCGCGGCCCTCTCGTTCTATCCGGCCGTCGCGATCATCGTGGTGGCACTGGGCTTCACCCTGCTGGGCGAGTCGCTGCGCGAGGCCCTGGACCCGAAGGGGCAGCGATGAACTGCTCGCAGGTTCGAGAGACAGCGCAGATGAACTGCTCGCAGGTTCGAGAGACAGCGCAGGCACCGTGGTGACCGGCGAACCACTGCTTGAGGTGCGCGACCTGCGGGTGGCGTTCCGACGTCGAGGCGAGGCCGACACCGTCGCCGTCGACGGCGTGAGCTTCGACGTGTCGCCGGGGCAGATCATCGGGCTGGTGGGGGAGTCGGGCTGCGGCAAGTCGGTGACATCGATGGCGATCATGCGCCTGCTGCCCGTGCGCGGGGTGAGCGTCTCCGGCAGCGTCCGCCTCGACGGCGAGGACCTGTTGACAGTGTCGGACGCACAGATGCGCGAGCGGCGCGGGCGGGACCTGTCGATGGTGTTCCAGGACCCGCTCTCGGCGCTCAACCCGGTGATCCCGATCGGCCTGCAGGTCACCGAGGTGCTGCGTCGCCACCGGAAGATGGGCCGGGAGCCCGCGCGGAAGGCGGCCGTGGACCTGCTCGACCGCGTCGGGATCCCGGACGCGCGCCGCCGCATGGGCTCCTACCCGCACGAGTTCTCCGGTGGCATGCGCCAGCGCGCGCTGATCGCGATCGCGCTGGCGTGCCGGCCGCGGCTGCTGATCGCCGACGAGCCCACGACCGCGCTGGACGTCACGATCCAGGCGCAGATCCTGGAGCTCCTGCGGGAGCTGGTCCGGGAGACCGGGGCGGCGCTGATCATGATCACGCACGACCTGGGCGTCGTCGCTGGGCTGTGCGAGACCGTCAACGTGCTCTACGGCGGCCGGATCGTGGAGCGCGCGCAGCGGCACCGGCTGTTCGGCACCCCGCGGCACCCGTACACCCACGGCCTGTTGGGGTCGATCCCGCGGCTGGACTCCCCGGCCGGGGAGGATCTCGAGGCGATCCCCGGATCGGTGGTCGACAACCTGCCGTGGACGCACGCGTGCGCGTTCGCGCCCCGTTGCCCGCGGCAGATCGAGCGGTGCACCGACGTCGCGCCCGACGCGGAGACCAGCGGCGGCCGGCTGCTGCGGTGCCACAACCCGGTCCCGGCGAGTGCGGAGTGAGCATGCCCGAGCCCCTGTTGGACGTCCGCGACGTCGCCGTGCACTTCCCGATCCGGCGTGGCCTGGTGCTCGACCGCACGGTCGGCTACGTCTACGCCGTCGACGGGGTGTCTCTCGCGATCAACCGCGGGGAGACCTACGGGCTGGTCGGGGAGTCCGGTTGCGGCAAGTCGACGCTCGGGCGCGCGGTCCTGCGACTGGAGCGCCCGACATCGGGACAGGTGCTGTTCGACGGCCGCGACATCGCGCCGCTGCGGGGCGAGGAGCTGCGGACGCTGCGGCGCCGGTTCCAGATGGTGTTCCAGGATCCGCTGGGCAGCCTCGATCCCCGTCAGTCCGTCGAGTCGCTGCTGGTCGAGGGCTTGAAGGCGCACGGGCTCTCGCACGGCCCGAAGGAGGACGGTATCCGGCTGCGACAGCTCGTCGACTCCGTCGGGCTGCCCTCCTCGGCCCTGCGACGCTACCCGCACGAGTTCTCCGGTGGCCAGCGCCAGCGCATCGGCATCGCCCGCGCGCTGTGTGTCGAGCCCGACCTGATCGTCGCCGACGAGCCGGTGTCGGCGCTGGACGTCTCGGTCCAGGCACAGGTGCTCAACCTGTTGAGGCGGCTGCAGGTCGAGCTGGGCCTGACCTACCTCGTGATCGCCCACGACCTCGCCGTGGTGCGGCACGTCAGCGACCGGGTGGGCGTCATGTACCTGGGTGGTCTCGTGGAGGAGGCGCCGTCGCAGGCGCTCTACGACGACCCCCAGCATCCCTACACCCGCGCGCTGCTCTCGGCGGTGCCGGTGCCGGATCCGGAGCTGGAGGACCGGCGCGAGCGGATCCTGCTCACCGGCGATCTGCCCTCGCCGGCCACACCGCCGCCCGGTTGCCGGTTCCACACACGGTGCCCATGGCGTCAGCCGCAGCGCTGCGACGACGAACGCCCCCTGCTGCGGATGATCGAGGGCGCCGACGCCGGGCACCGGGTCGCGTGCCACTGGGCGGAGGACATCCGCGACGGCAGGCGGCGGCCGCACAGCGTCGAGCCCGTCGTGGGCGACGATGTCCTCGGCACCGGCGTCGTGCCGGACCTGCCCGGCTCGGTGACGGAAGTCCTCGGCCGCTGACCGCCACGGTCCGTCGCGCCGGCCACCCGGACTTCACCCGGATGCACGGTATCGATGCGGTGCTGTCAGCTCTCCTGCTCACAAGGGGAAGAGGTTCCGTGATGAGCAGCGTCCAGTGGGCTACGGTCGGGCCTCCACCGGCGTGGTGGGGTGATCAACCGTGGGCGGAGTGGGTGGAGCAGAGCGAGGTCGCCGACTGTGTGCGGCGCGCGGCAGCAGGTGAGCAGGAGGCCTGGGACGCGATCGTGGTGAGCTTCAGCGGCCTGCTGTGGGCCATCGCGACCGGGCATCGGCTCAACTCTGCCGACGCCGCCGAGGTCGTGCAGACGATCTGGCTCCGGCTGCTGGAGAACCTGGAGAAGATCCGCGAGCCCGAGCGTCTGGGCGGCTGGCTCGCCACCACCGCACGGCGGGAGTCGCTGCGCCATCTCAAGCTGCAGGGCCGCGAGCTGGTGACCGACGACGCGACCCGGCTCGACCTCGGGCTGCTCGATCAGCGCCGGGCCGAGCACCTGGAGCGCTCGCCGGAGGCCGTGACGCTCGACCGCGACCGGGACCGCCGGCTGTGGGAGGCGTTCGCCCAGCTGTCGGACCGGTGTCGGCAGCTGCTGGCCCTGGTCGTGATCGTCGCACCGCCGTACGCGGAGGTGGCCGACGCCATGGACATGCCGGTCGGCAGCATCGGGCCCACCCGCGCACGCTGTCTGGAACGGCTGCGCGCGCTGCTGGCCGATGACGGCATCCACAGCGTCGGGGGGATGTGATCATGAACGACGACGAGACGTTGCTCGGCGAACTGGGGAGGCTGTTGGGTCGGGTCGCAGGTCCGCCGTCCGAGGTCGTCACCGCGTCGCGGGGGCTGTTCACCTGGCGCACGGTGGATGCGGAGCTGGCCGAGCTGGTTCACGACTCGCTGGTGGAGGCGGCGGCCGGGACGCGGGCCGGCGCACAGCCGCGGATCCTGACGTTCGAGACCGACGGGTTGACCGTCGAGGTCGAGGTCGACGAGACCCCGGGCGCCCGCAGGCTGCTCGGGCAGCTGGTCCCGGCGGAGGCCGCGGAGCTGGAGCTGCGCAGCGTCGGCGAGCCGGTGCGGGGCCGTGCCGACGAGATGGGCCGTTTCGTGCTGGCCCTGCCGGCGCAACACACCCGGGCGAGCCTGCGGTGCGTTCGCCCGGGCGGTGCCGTCGACACCGCCTGGGTGATCCTCTGACCCTGCGCGACGATGGGCGCGGCGGCCACGTGCGCTTCCCGGCTCGGGGTGAGCGGTTCCCGGCGGCACGACGCGGCCCGGCCGCGGATCGACGGCCGGGCCTGGTCGCAGCCCTAGGTACCGGGAAGGATCTGCACTCGCCTTCCCCAACCCGGCAGGTCGTCCGGGGCTCCGTCGAGCAGAACCCGCAGTGCGGCGCGCGGAGTCAGCCCGTTCTCGTGGCACAGCCGGGCCACCCCACCCGTGATCTGAGGTGCGGCGAACGAGGTGCCCGTCCAGACGGCCCAGGCATCCGGGCCGTAGGTGTCGGGATGATCGTCCTTGATCAAGGGACCGTCCTCCGTGCCGATCACGTAGGTGGACGAGACACCTTGCCCGACTGTGGAGCACGTCACCCACGGTCCCCGGCTCGACCAGTCGTTGTCGCAACCTCGGGCGGTGAGACCGGCTACCGCCACGACGTTGTCGAACCTGTCGTGCGGGCCGGTCGCCGAAAGGGCCGCAGGCCACATCGGTGTTTCGTTCCCGTCGTTGCCCGCCGCGACCACGAGGAGAATCTCCGGGTTGCGGGCGATGACCCCCTGGACGGCGTCGAGCATGGCCGGGGGCGGGGTCCCATCGGTCGTCGTGGTGCCCAACGACAGGTTGATGATGTCGGCCCCGTCGTTGCCCGCCTGGCGGATGGCGTCGCCGATCTGCTGATCGGTACACACACCGTCGGAATCGGTGACCTTGTACACCCGCAGTCGCGCGCTCGGCGCCACCTGTTGGATCACCCCCGCGACGAATGACCCATGTCCGGCCGCCGCGTCGAGCAGACCGTTGTGCGGCGGCGGGAAGGTGTCGAGCGGATCAATGTTGTCGGACTGCACGAGGTTGCGGAGGTAGTCGTCGCTCCGCAACTCCACACTCACTCCCGTATCGATGACGGCGACCCGCGGAGGGACGCCTCCCGACGGAATCGGCACGGCCGGGAACGGCCGGCGGAGCGCGGTCGGTTCGGGACCGCCCTCGGCCTTCATCACGCCACCCAACGGAACGAGGTGATTGAATGCGACGTCGTTCCGGCGTGTGCGGAGCAGTTCGAACACGTCCGTGGTGGAGCGCCCCTTGTTGATCGTTGCGAAAGACGGTCCCGGTTCGAGCCGGACCAGACCGGTCTCGGCACCGGTCTCGACGACGTTGAGTCCGAGCTCCCGGCGGAGGACCTCCGTCTCGTCCGCATCGATCCCGCCACGTAGCAGGTAGCTACCCGCCGCCACGTAGACCAGCGCCCCGTCGTCCCTCGTGATCGGAGCGAACTGGACCAGGGCGGTGTTCCTGCGCCGCTCGGTCAGCGCCGCGACGAAACCCGCCAGGTACTCGGGGTCCCGGCCCAGCCGCACCAGGTGCCCAACCTGCTTGTCGACCTCCGTGCGCTCCTTGTCGAGTCGCTCGGGGCCACGAAGCTCGGGGTAGCCCCCGTCGAAGGGCACCTTGGGTGCCGTCTGATTCTCGATGCCGTCCACGGACATACCTCCTCGACGCGCCGAACCGTTCCCGGGAGGATTCTGCTGTGGCCGACGCCGAGACAGAAGAGCCGGACGGCGGCCTCCTGATACGAGCGATCGCCGCACACGACGGCGTGCTGGGCGATCCGCGGCGGTTCGGGCCCGAGGCGAAGCGTGTCGTCGCGGCCGCGCGTGCGGCGGGCCGGACCGAAGCGCTGGTGGTCGGGCTGCGGGCACTGGCGTGGTTCGAGCACGGCCGTCTGGAGAACCTGCGGGCCCTGCGCTTGTTGGACGAGGCAGCCGTCCTCGCCAAGGCCGACCGACTGCCGCACCGGTTGGGCGAGATCCTGGTGACCCGGGCCGCCGTCAACCTGGAACTCGGTCGCGTTCGGGTGGCGACCACAGATCTCGAACGAGCCAAGGGTCTCGTCGATCCGGTCGCTGCACTCGACCTGGAACTCAAGCGAGCGGCTCTGCTGCACAACCTGGGTCGCATCGGCGAGGCCGCGGACGGCTACCGCCGTGTTCTGTCGGATCGGGCCGCCGCCGCGGACGTGCGGACCCGCGCAGCCAACAACCTCGCGCTCGCGGAGGCACTGCGGGGGCGATCGCGCGAAGCTCTGCAACACATCGACCAGGCCACCGTGCTCGCGGCCGAGGTCGGCCCGGCGTTCGTCGCCGTCGTGGCCCAGAATCGAGGCAAGGTGCTTGCGCAGGCAGGCCGTCTGGCCGAGAGCATGCGCCAGTTCGACCAGGCCCTCGTGCTCCTGACCCGGGCTGAGCTTCCGTTGGGCGAGTTCTTTGCCGAGAACGCCGAGATCCTCGCCGTCCTGCGGGTCCTACCCGAGGCCCGCGAACTCGCGCTCCGGGCGGTCGAGGTCCTCGAAGCGCACGACGTTCCGCTGATGGCCGCCGAGGCGCAGCTGCGGCTGGCGGAGGTGACGTTGCTGGTGGGGGACTACGAAGCGGCCCGCTCGGCCGCGGCGAAGGCGAGAGCGCAGTTCCGGGGCCAGCGCAGGCCCGGATTCGTCGCGCTCGCCACGATCGTGGAGGTCGAGGCGAAGCTACGCTCGGGCACCCTGCAGCCGAGCGACATCGACGTCGTCCGTCGATCGTCGGATGTCGCATCCCGGCTGGGACTCGAGTACGCGGGAATCAGCGGCGACCTCACGGTCGGGCGGGCCGCACTGGAGCTGGGGCGGCCGGCCCTCGCCCGACGGAGACTGCAGGACGCCGCCCGCCGTGCGCCGATCGGATCGTTGCTCGTCCGACTGCGCGGCAGACTCGCGGCCGCGCTCGTCGCGGAACTGGACCAGGATGACCAGGCCCTGCTCACCCAGTGCCGCGAAGGGCTGGCCGATCTCGCGCAGCATCGGGCTGCACTTCCCTCCATGGAGCTGCGGGCCCTGGCGTCCGGGCACGGCATCGAGCTCGGACTCCTCGGACTCGGGATCCTGCTGAAGGACGGGTCCCCGGCCGAAGTACTGAACTGGATGGAGCGCACGCGCGCGATCGCGCTGCTCACCGTCGATCCGCCGGCGCCTGACGACGTGCGGGAGGAGCGAGCCGAGTTGGCCGTCGTGCACGCCGAACTGGTCGCGGCCTGGCGCGACACCGGGACCGAGCCCGCCGCTCTCGCTGCGCGGCAGCGCGCGATCGAGCACCGCATCCGGCGGGCAACATGGCATCGACCGACCGCCGGGCTCGGTCCTGGTGTGGTGGTCGGAACCGGCCGGCTCTCGACCATGCTCGGGGACCGGACACTGGTGTCCTACGGCATTCACGGTTCGGAGGTCTACGCCGTGGTGGTGGACCGTCGACGTCGGCGGCTCCAGCGGCTCGGATCGTGGCGGCCGGTCCGGTTCGAGGCGGACGCGCTGCTGTTCGCACTGCGCAGGTTGACGCGTCCGGGCTCGTCCCGTGCCCTGGCCAGCAGCCGAGCCAGTGCCGAGCATGCCCTGCGGCAACTGTCGGCACTACTCGTCGTGCCGCTCGGGATCGATCCGACCGCGTCCCTCGTGGTCGTCCCGGCGCGCGGTACCCACCGCGTCCCGTGGCCCGCGCTGCATCCCGGCCCGGTTGCCGTGTGTCCATCGGCGTCGCTGTGGGCGAGAACCGCGGACCGCCCGACGGGCAGCCCGGGCCACGTGGTGGTGGTCGGAGGTCCGGGGTTGCCGGGAGCACAGGCCGAGGTCGAAGCGGTGGCGGCGTATCACCCGGGTGCTGTTGTGCTCGTTCCGCCCAAGAGCACCTCGGAGGCAGTCCTGACCGCGATCAACGGTGCCGACCTCGTGCACCTGGCCTGTCACGGTTTCCTGCGCGCCGACAATCCGACCTTCTCGGCGCTCGAGGTGGTCGACGGCCTTCTCACCGTTCATGAACTCGACCTCCGCGGAATCGCGCCGCGGCGGATCGTCCTCGCCGCCTGCGACTCGGCTGCGGATGTCAGCTACGCCGGTGATGAGTTGATCGGCTTCGTCAGCGCACTGCTGGCCCGGGGCACCGCCGGTATTGCCGCGAGCGTGGTGGCCGTCGGCGATGTGGAGGCGGTCGAGTTGATGCGCGGGCTTCACCAGCGCCTCGCCGACGGTGCGAGGATGTCGGATGCGCTTCACGGGGCACGCTCGCAGATCGATACCGCCGACCCCCGACAGTTCGTCAACTGGTGTGCGTTCGCGGCTTACGGTGCGGGTTAGGAATCTTCCCGGAACGCGGCAACAGCGCGTCGCAGACCTCGCCGGACAGCGTCGGGACGGGGAGCGAACCGAGCGCGCCGATGGTGGCGCGGAGCTGGTCGAGATGGGTGTGACACGAGGGGCAGTCGGCCAGGTGGGCCTCCACGGCCGTCGCCGGGTCGGCGGGCAGGACGACTGCGCAA
>JAYSXW010000493.1:0-2942 GCA_043716935.1 Pseudonocardia sp. | reverse complement strand
GATGGTCGTGCAGGGCCATCTCGATGCGCTCGTAGGCGTACTTGTCGTGCATGTAGTGGATGACGTTGAGCGCGTCGACGTAGACCCGGGCGAGCCAGTCCATCGCGACGTCGAGCCGGGCCACGACGTCGTCGAAGTCGAGGCGGTCACCGGTGACGGGCGCGGTGGCCGGGGCCACCTGCACGCCGCTGATCTCGTCGCGGCCGCCGTTGAGGGCGTAGAGCAGCGTCTTGGCCAGGTTGACCCGCGCGCCGAAGAACTGCATCTGCTTGCCGACCGTCATCGCCGAGACGCAGCACGCGATGGCGGTGTCGTCGCCGGTGACGGGGCGCATCAGCTCGTCGGACTCGTACTGGATGCTGCTGGTGTCGATCGACACGCGGGCGGCGAAGTCCTTGAACCCCTGCGGCAGCCGCGGCGACCAGAACACGGTCAGGTTCGGCTCGGGCGCCGGGCCGAGGTTGTTCAGGGTGTGCAGGAACCGGAACGACGAGCGCGTCACCAGCGTGCGCCCGTCGTCGCCCATGCCGCCGAGGGACTCGGTGACCCAGGTCGGATCACCGGAGAACAGAGCGTCGTACTCGGGGGTGCGCAGGAACCGCACGATCCGCAGCTTGATCACCAGGTCGTCGACGAGCTCCTGGGCGCGGGACTCGTCGATGCGGCCCGCGTCGAGGTCACGCTGCAGGTAGACGTCGAGGAACGTCGAGCAGCGGCCCAGTGACATCGCCGCCCCGTTCTGCTCCTTCACCGCCGCGAGGTAGGCGAGGTAGAGCCACTGGATCGCCTCCTGCGCGGTGGCGGCGGGGCGGGAGACGTCGAACCCGTACGTCGCGGCCATCTCGCGCAGCTCGCCGAGGGCACGGATCTGCTCGGCGAGCTCCTCGCGGTCGCGGATGACGTCCTCGCCGGACGGGAGCGCGTCGAGGGAGGCCTTGACCAGCTGCTTGTCCGCGACGAGCCGGTCCACGCCGTAGAGGGCGACGCGGCGGTAGTCGCCGATGATGCGGCCCCGCCCGTAGGCGTCCGGAAGGCCGGTGATGATGTGCGAGCGGCGGGCGGCGAGGATCTCGGCGGTGTAGGCGTCGAACACGCCGTCGTTGTGGGTCCTGCGGTACTTCGTGAAGATCTCCTCGACCCGCGGGTCGATCTCGTAACCGTAGGTCGCCAAGCTGGTCTCGACGACGCGCCAGCCGCCGAAGGGCATGATCGCCCGCTTCAGGGGCGCGTCGGTCTGCAGGCCGACGATCAGCTCGTTCGCCCGGTCGATGTAGCCGGGGGCGTGGGCGGTGATCCCGGCCGGGGTGTGTGGGTCGACGTCGTACACGCCGCGCTCGCGTTCCTGCGGGAACATCGCGGTCAGCCGCGCCCACAGTGCGGTGGTGCGTTCGGTCGGGCCGCTCAGGAACGTCGCGTCACCCTCGTAGGGGGTGTAGTTGTCCTGCAGGAACAGGCGGGGGTCGATCGTGTCCTTCCAGGCCCGGCCTGCGAAGCCGCGCCACGCGTCCGTGGGCTCGGGGGTGGTGGCGCCGGGCGTCGGGACGGTCTGTGTCATGTCCTCAGCTTCGGCCCGTGGCTGTGTCGTCGGGCAGGGCAGAACGTCCCGAGTCGGGGGGTCGTCGTTCCTCAGGTGGTGCTGCCCCGTAGGTCGCCCTTGTGTGGGCGCGCCGGCTTCCCACTCTTCTCCGTGATATTCCTCCCGATGGTTCGTGGACGGCCCTACGGACGGATTACGTGGTCGCGTCGGGATGGGCGACGGAGCTCCGATAGCAGAAGGAGTCCTCTGACAGACTTCTCGCCACCGGAGCTCCGTTGCCACTACATTCTTCATTGCCGAGTCCGGATTCGCTCGGCTCGGCGCGGCCGCGTCGGGCTCGACCGTCGCCGACGACCTCCCCGCACCGACCCGTGTGTGCACTGACCTGCTGCAACGGTTCGCCGCGGTGTCAGACGATCGCCGGAACCAGGGCCGGGTTCACCCGGTCGCGGTGGTGTTCGCACTGTGCGCGGCCGCGGTCGTGGCAGGCATGGCCTCGTTCACCGCGATCGCCGGCTGGGCCACCGACGTGCCCGCCCAGGTGCTCGCCCAGCTCTGCCCGACGCCCCGACCCGCGGATTCTGATCGCCGACGAATCCCGCGAACTGCTCGGCCTGGCCGCGTCGGTACTCGTTCCGCTCGGTGTCGTCGTCGACCCCTCAGCGCGCCCGTGCGCGGCGAGTGGGGTGGCGACGAGGAGGAACACCGGCGCCGCCAGCCACGGGCGCAGCGCGAGCCAGGCGAGGTGGAGCCCGCCCGCGGCGGCCGCCAGGATCGTGACCTGCCGGACGGTGAACGGGCCGAGGATGCGATCCGGGCGGTTGACATCGGAGGGGATGCGGGTGGGCCTGGTCATGGCGAGTCGTCTCCTGATGGTGGACGTGCTCGGCGCCGGGGCGCCGATCGGGAGGATCGACCGCCCGGAGGTGGGGTGGGCGGCGGGTCAGCGGGTAGCGACGTGAGCCGGGTCGCGCGGCGGGCCGGGGGTCGCGCGGGTGGGGTGATCGGTACCGGTGGGTGCGGCGGGCCGGCCGCTCGCCGATGGTGGGCCCGCCGTCCGCGGTGGTGCCGGCGGCTTCGCGCTGGGCGTCGTCGCCGCGCCGGGTGGGAACGGAAGCGCGAGCTGACGTGCGTGTCGGGCCCGGGTCGGCGGCGAGGCCGGGGCCCGACGCAGGCCAGGGGTTGTGGGACGGCCGGTGGCGGGGTCGCCGGCGGGTGGTCGTGGTTGGCGGGTGACACCTTCCAACGGGAGCGGGTACTGCCCGCCGCGTAGGGGCCGGTTGCGGGCGTAGGGGTCGAAGAGGAGTTCCAACTGCTGGGCGCGGCCTCGTGCCGCGGACGCGGCGCCGGTAGGCGGGGTCGTGGTGGATCTGGTCGCGGCTGGCGGGCGGGCCGGGGGCCGAGT
>JAYSXW010000492.1:0-26883 GCA_043716935.1 Pseudonocardia sp. | reverse complement strand
AAGCCGGGCGCGAACAGGCCGCTGTAGCCCGAGCGGTCGACGAGGGTGTGCCGGACGTCGCCGTAGGCGGCGATGGAGGCCAGGCGCAGGGACCCGTGCTCGTCGGTGACGGTGTGCGGCTCCTCCAGCACCCGTGCCCCGGCGGCTCGGGCGTGGGCGATTGCGGCGTCCACGTCGGGGACGGCGATGGCGAGGTCGGTCACGCCGTCGCCGCGCGCGGCCACCCGCTCGCCGACCGATGTGCCGGCCCGCACGGCGCCGCTGAGCACGAAGCGCGCCGACCCCGCGGTCAGCACATACTCCGCCAGATCGGGATGACCGGTCTCGGGGCCGCGGTAGGCCACGACCGTCATGCCGAATGCCGAGGAGTACCAGTGCGTGGCCTGGCGGGCGTTGCCGACGGCGAAGCGGATGTGGTCGAGCCCCAGGACGGGGAAGGCGTCGGCGGCGTCGTCGTGCGCCACCTGCCCGATCAGCGGGTCGATCAGCGGGTCGATCAGCATCCCGGTCATGCGTCGTAGTAGACGGCGGGGTAGGCGCCCTGACAAGCTCCTCGAACAGAGCTATGTGCCGAGCACAGGTCACGACCGGGAACGGAGGGACAGGTGTCCATCCCGCACAGCCCGCTCGACGCCCTCGACGTCGAGCTGATCGCTCTGCTGCGGGAGCACCCGCGGGCCGGGGCGCTGGAGCTCTCCCGGCTGGCCCGCGTCGCCCGGGCGACCGTCACCGCGCGGCTGGACCGGCTCGACCGTGCCGGAATCATCACCGGCCACGGCCCGGACCTCGACCTGCGCGCCGCCGGCTTCGGCGTTCAGGCGTTCGTGTCGCTGGAGATCGCCCAAGGCGCCATCGACGACGTCCGCACCCAGCTCGTCGCGATCCCCGGCGTGCTCTCGGCCTACGCGACCACGGGCAGCGCCGACGTCCTCTGCTCGGTGGCCGCCGCGTCGCACGAGGCGCTGCACGCGACGCTGCTCGCCATCGACCGGTCGCCGGCGGTGATGCGGTCCACCAGCGTGGTGGTGCTCAGTGAGGTGGTGGCGCCCCGCACCCTGCCGCTGCTGCGGGCGGCCGGCGCGCCGGCGCCGGCGCGGGCGCCGGCCTACCGGGGGTGATCACGGGAGGCCGCGGGCGAACGCCGTGACAGCGGCCAGCACCTGTTCCGGGTGCTCCAGGTGCGGCCAGTGCCCGCCGGGCCGGACCAGCAGCTCGACGGGCGCCGCGGTCGTGTCACGCACCGCCTCGACGTGGACGAGGGTGCCGTAGGGGTCGTCGGTGCCCTGCACGGCCAGCACCGGGGCGGTGATGCCGGCCAGCAGCGGCCGCAGGTCCCAGGGCCGGAACTCCGCCGACAGCCACACGTCGTTCCAGTTGCGGAAGGTGATGTCGGGGTCACGGTGATGACGGGCCATCCGCGTCCGCAACTCGCCTGCGTCGAACGCCTGCGTCGCCGCGGTGATCGCAACGAGGGCGGAGTCCTCGACGAGCACGTGCGGCGCCAGCACCACCACGCCGCCGACCGCGTGGCCCGCGGCGTGGATCAGGGCGATCGAGCCGCCGTCGCTGTGCCCGACCAGCACGGGCGCGTCGAGCCCGAGCGCGTCACACAGGGCCGGCAGGACGGTCAGCGCCTCCTCATGCATGAACGACGCGGTCCGCTTCTGCGGTGGAAGATCGGAGAAGCCGTGGCCGAGCCGGGAATAGGCGATCGTCCGGCGCCCGGTCGCGGCGGCGATCCGGTGGTGGAACCCCCGCCACAGCCCCACCGAGCCCAGGCCCTCGTGCAGGAACAGCAGCGGGGCGCGAGCCCGATCGCCGGGCACGTCCTGGTACTCGACCCGGCCGCCGGGCACGGCAACGATGGGCAGGACGACCATGCGGCAAAGACTAGATCGTGGACGCGTCGCCGCTCCGGTGCCGGTCCACGGCCGCCACCAGCTTCGCCGGGGCGATCTCGCGGTAGGCGTCGAGGACGATCTCCTCGATCTCGGCCCAGTCCGGGCCGACCGCGCCGACATCGAGCCGGACGCCGAGCCAGCCGCGGCCGCCGACGTAGGGCGGGCGGAAGAACCGGTCGGGGCGCTCCGCGACCAGCGCCTCCTGCGCCCCGGCGCGGCGCGGCGCACCAGAACGCGACCCGGTCGTGGTGATGGTGGTCGGCGTAGGAGACGAAGGCCCTGCGGACGAACCAGGTCGGCTCGCCGTGGCTGAGCCTCTCGGTGACCTCCGGCAGCGCCAGGCACACCGCGCGGAGCCGCGTCAGGAGTGTCAGGTCAGGGGGTGTCATGGCGGGGTGTCATGCCGAGGGGTGGTAGCTGCCTATCGCCGGATGCGCCCGTCCGCCGACGTACTCGGCCGCTGGGCTCCCTGCGCCGGCCCGTCATCCACCGGCCCAGCATGGCATCCGCGGTGGGCCGACACCTACGATGCCGGGCGTGAACCGGCCGGGGGTGACCGCTGCCGATGTGCTGGAGGTCCTTCCCGTCGGGGTGGTCGTCCTCGACGCCGTGGGGCACGTGGTCCTCTGGAACGACGCCGCCGAGCGGCTCACGGGCTGGCCGCGCGACGAGGTGCTCGGCGTGGACGCGGGCGCTGTCGCATCCGGTCGGCCCACCGTCGCGCGGGTGCTCGCCGAGCTGCGCGCCGGACGCCCGTTCCGCGGCCGGCTCCCCGGCGTCATGGGCGAGGGCCGCAGCGTCTACTTCCGGGCCACGCCCGATCCGAGCGGCGTCGTCGTCGGCGTGTTGCAGGAGGTCGCCGACACCGCGGCCGAGGACGAGGCGTTCGCGCTGCTCGACGCCCTGTGGGAGACCGCGCCCGTCGGCCTCGCCTATTTCGATGTCGAGCGGCGCTACCGGCGGGTGAACGGGGCGATCCTGGCCATCGATGGTGGCACCGCCGACGAGCGCCTCGGGCACACGCTCGAACAGGTGCACGGCCCCACCGGCGCGCGCATCGACGACATCCTCGTCTCCGTGCTGGTCGGCGGCGTCCCGCGCAGCGACGTGCGCGTCGCGGGCCGGCTCTGGCACGGGCGGGGGCCGCACCAGGAGTGGCGGATCAACGCCTACCCGGTCCGCTCATCCGCCGGGACGATCGTCGGTGTCGGGATGGTGCTGGCCGACGTCACCGGGTCCGAACGGACCCGTCGCGAGCTCGCCGAGGTCGCTGCCCAGCGGGAGCACGCCCTCGGCCTGTACCAGAGCCTGGTGGAGGCCACGAGCGCCGCGGTGTGGACGCGTCAGCCGGACGGCAGCACCGTGCACGACGCCCCCGGCCTGCGCGCGATCACCGGGCAGAGCGCCGCCGAGCACCGCGGGTTCGGCTTCCTCGACGCCGTGCACCCCGTCCACCGGGCGGGGCTCGCGGCGTCCTGGCGGGCCGCCGCCGCGGCCGTGCCGGCGCAGGTGTTCACGCGCGCCTACCGGCTGCGCACCGCGGCGGGGGGCTACCGCTGGTTCAGCACCCGGGCGGTGCCCGTGCATGCGGGAGGCCGGGTGGTGGAGTGGGTCGGCACCGAGACCGACATCGACGACGGCATCCGCGCCCGTGACCGGCTCGACGTCCTCGCGCGGGCCACGTTCGCGATGAACGCAGCCCTCGATCCCGAGGCCGAGCTGGGCGCGCTCGCCACCGCGGTGGTGCCCGACTTCGCCGACGTCTGCCGCATCTACCTGATCGACGCTCCCGGGGTCGACGCTCCCGGGGTCGACCCGACCGGGACCGGCCCTGCCCGGCAGCGGCCCGGACCCGGCGGACACCTGACGGGCCGGCGCTCGTCGACGCACTGTGCGCCCGGCATCGCGCCGCCGCCGCAGCAGGAGCACTTCAGCTTCGCCCCCTCACACCCCGTCGCGCGCAGCGTGCACTCGGGGGCGCCGGTGCTGGTCGAGACCCCCACGGTGCACACCGAGACCTGGCGCAGCTCCGCCGCGCAACAGCGGTGGGCGGAGGAGATCGGGGCCACCTCGATGCTGGTGGCGCCGGTGATCGCCGGGGGCACCGCCGTCGCCGCGTTGATGTTCGTGGCCTGTGGCGACCGACCGCCCTACACCGGGGACGACCACGCGCTGGTCGCGGAGCTGGCGACCCGGGCGTCGCGGGCGGTGGAGACCGCCAGCGAGTTCCAGCTCAGCCGCCAGGTGTCGGTGGCCCTGCAGGCCGCGACGCTGAGCGCTCCGCCGCGGTACCCGGGCGTCGAGATCGAGGCGCGCTACCAGCCGGCGGCCGCACAGCTGCAGATCGGCGGCGATTGGTACGACGCCTTCGCGCTGCCCGGCGGGGACCTCGCCCTCGGCGTCGGCGACGTCGTGGGCCACGATCTGCCCGCCGCCGCGACGATGGGCCAGCTGCGCAGCATGCTGCGCGGCCTTGCGCACGACAGCGAGGCCGCGCCGGCCGTGGTGGTGAGCCGGCTCGACCAGGTCGCGACCGGTCTCGCCGTCACCCGCTTCACCACGCTGATCTACGGACGGCTCGCCCGCGCCGGCGGGCGGACGACGTTCCGCTGGTCCAACGCCGGGCACCCCCCGCCACTGCTCGTACCGCCCGGCGGACCGCCGCGGCCGCTCACCGGGAGTGTCGACGTGGTGCTGGGCGTCGACCCGGATCGGCCACGGCGCGAGCAGGAGATCGAGATCCCGCCCGGCTCGACGCTGCTCCTGTACACCGACGGGCTCGTCGAACGCCGGGTCGACCCCGACGACCTCGCCGCCGCCGAGCTGATCGACCTCGTGGCGGGCGCTGTGGACCTGCCGCTACCGGAGTTCTGCGACCACCTCCTGCGCGGTACCGCCTCCGACACCGGCGACGACATCGTCGTGCTCGCGCTGCGGCTGGACCCGGAGTGACCCTCGACGACCTGGTCCGCCGCGCCCTCACACTCGCGTCGGGCCCGGGACGGGCCGTGCTGGGGGTGACCGGCAGCCCCGGCGCGGGCAAGTCGACGCTGGTGGCGGCGCTGCTGCGGTACCTGCCGCCCGAGGTGCTCGCCCACGTGCCGATGGACGGGTTCCACCTTGCCGACGTCGCGCTGCGTCGGCTGGGCCGCCTCCACGCCAAGGGCGCCCCCGACACGTTCGACGCCGGCGGCTACGTCGCGCTGCTGCGCCGGCTGCGGGCCGATGACGAGGACGTGATCTGGGCGCCGGCGTTCGAACGCGACCTGGAGCAGCCGCTGGCCGGGGCGATCGCCGTGTCCCGCGCGGCCCGGTTGGTACTGACCGAGGGCAACTACCTGCTGCTCGATGACGGCCGCTTCGCCGAGGTCGCGCCCGAGCTCGACGAGGTGTGGTTCTGCGCTCCCCGCCCGGAGGCCCGACTCGCCCAGCTCACGGCCCGCCACGTCGAGTTCGGCAAGGACCCGGCGCACGCCGCGAGCTGGGTGAGCGCGGTCGACGGCCCGAACGCCGAGCTGGTGGAGGCCACCCGCGCCCGCGCCGACCTGGTGGTGCCGCCGGCGTTGTTGGAGTCGCTCAGGTGAGGCGCTGCTCGGCGTAGACCGCGATCGCGTCCCGGAGGTACCCCGCGAGGCCCGGGGACACCGCGTCGTAGGCGGCGGTGAAGCGCTCGTCGTCGACGTACATCTGCCCGAGCCCGACATAGGCGTCGCGTCCGGACGTCCAGAAGCGGCTGACCCAGGCATGGTGGCGGGCCACGGTGTCCTGAACGGCAGGATCGTCGACGATGACGCCGGCCCGCATCGCTGCGGCCAGGTCGACGTTGACGGCGTCACCCTCGGCCCGGACGCCCCGTGCGTCGTCCTCGCTCCAGCCCTCGATGAAGTCGCTGTGACTCGGCGTACTCCTCGGGCCAGCGCTCCCGCGCCTCGGCGGCGTAGGGGGCGTTCCGGAAGCCCTCGAACATCTTCTCGGCGGCCATTTCGGTTCCGTCCCTCTTGTCGATCGTGGCCGCTACGGTGGCGGCCAGGGTGCGCAGGCGGTCCGCCTCGGCGAGCAGCCGGTCGAGGTGGCGGCGCAGGGCCGCCACCTCCTCGGTGCCGCCGTCGAGGACCGCGCCGATGTCGGGCAGGCCCAGCCCCAGCTCCCGCAGCACGAGGATGTGCTGCAGGCGCCGCAGCTGGGGCCGCTCGTAGAACCGCAGCCCGCCGTGGCCCGTGCGCGCGGGGCGCAGCAGGCCGGTCTGGTGGTAGCGCCGCAGCGTGCGCGAGCTGACCCCGGACATCCGGGCGACCTCGGCAGTGGACCAGCGCATGACACCAGGCTGAGAGTTGACGCAGCGTCAATCGCAAGCGTGCTGGCGCGTGGGTCTCACCCGTTGCGCAACGCGCGGCCGAGCCGGATCTCGCAGCTGATCCGGTCCGGGTCGAGGCCGGTGAGATCGGCGATCAGGGAGCGGGCGGCGTCGTCGGCCTCCGGGGTGCTGGGGTCGAGCGGAACGCCCCCGGTGCTCCACGCCGGGACGCTGGTGGCCGCCTCGATCTCGGGGACGTACAGCACGAGCCTGCGCTCTGACACCCAGGCCACCACCTCGAACGCCCGCCCGGACACCAGAACACGGTAACCCGGATCGGCCCTGCCGACACGGGCCCGGTCACCCCGGCCCGCTCGGTCTGCCGGCGGCCCGGCACAGTCCGGCGGAACGGACGTTGCCACCGCTCCGGACGTCGAGACCGGAAACGCTGAGTGACAGATCGTTCGCCGGACGGCCCTGTCTCCGGTCGGCTACGGTCGCGACCCTGCCGTGTGGGGCCTGCCGTCCGGGCCGCTACGGGCGCGATGTTGGGCGAGAGGCAGACGTGACCGGCCGTGCGAGGGCACAGCCGCCGTTCTACGGGTGCACGATCTCTCCGTCGACGAGCACGGCCGGGCGGCTGCGGTTCCGGGTTCCGGGCTCAGGGCCGACCGGTCGAGGGCCGCGCCGGCCACCATGATCCCGATCCCGAGCCCCACCGCGATCGCGCGCACGCCGCCCAGTCTGCCGAACGTGTCACGAGGGTGGGCGCGGCCACCTTCACGACACGCTCACCCCCGAGGCCGTCCTGGGCCTGGTGCCGCTCGCCGGCTCGCTGCGGCGCGGGCGCTTGCCTGCCCTACGTTGCGAGCACCCGCCACGGCCCCGACCCGGGCGGGGGCCGGGCCGGGAACCGTCATTCACGCACGGGTGGCGGACCCGCCGAGGTCAGGAGGGCGGCCATCCGCTCCCGCAGCGCCGTCGCCGCCGAGTACGGCCGGACCAGCACCGTCAGCCCGGTGAGCGCGGAGTCGGTGCCGCGCAGCATGTCGACGCCCTGGCACTCGCGATCACCCACGCGGCAGGCGAACTCCAGCACGTGTCCGGTGTCGCCGGCGTAGGAGCCCGTGTAGCGGAAGTCGGAAAGCACCTGCCCCACGGCGCTCAGGATCGCCCGCAGCGCGTGCCGTCCGACGTAGGGCCGGTGGACGACGGGGGAGTGGAAGACCACGTCGTCGGAGAACGGAGCGACGGCGGCGTCGACGTGCTCGATGGCGGCCCGGAAACGCTGACAACCGTCATCACACCAGAGGTCACACGGAGACGGGGGCCATCGCCCGTGCGAGCAACTCGTAGGAGCGCAGCCGGTCGGCGCCGCTGTGGGTGCTCGTGGTGACCATCAGCTCGTCGACGCCGGTGCGCCCCACCAGCTCCCGGACCCTGTCGCGGACGGTGTCGGGCGACCCGATCACCTGGCCGCGCAGCCACTCGTCGACCAACAGCTGCTCCTGCGCCGAGTACGGGTACGCGGCGGCCTCCTGCGGAGTGGGGAGCAGGCCGGGATTGCCCTGGCGCAGCCGCAGGAACTGCAGTGCGCCGGGCAGCGCGAGGCGGTGGGCGTCGGTGTCGGCGGCCAGCACCGACGCCGCGATCAGCGAGTACGGCTCCCGCAGGACGCCGGGCCGGAACGTCTCCCGGTAGAGCGCCAGCGCGGCGAGGGTGTTCTCGCCGCTGAAGTGGTGGGCGAACGCGAACGGCAGCCCGAGCAGGCCCGCCACCTGCGCGCTGTAGCCCAGCAGCCACATCGCGGGGGCATTGCTGCCGGCCGGCACCGCGACGACGGGGCCTTCGCCGCGGAAGTAGGACGCGAGCTGGCGATGCCCGGCATGCTGTGGTGCTCGGCGACTTAGTAGCGGCGGAAACCCAGCTCCTCGGCGCGGCGGGCCGGCGCGGTGCTCTGCGCCAGCGCGGCGGTGGCGGTGGAACCGGAGCCGATGGGGGCGAGGTCGAGCACGGAGAGAGGGACCACGTCCGAGATGAACGCTGCCGATGGCCGGCTTCTCCCGCCGTGCACGAACGGGTCAATGAGACTACGCCGAACAGGTGCAGTGCGGGTCCGCCGAGGTAAGGGGCCATGATTCGGGCCGAGCAGAGAGGAGCGCTCCGTGACCGCGTCCATACTCACGGCAACACCCGAGCTGCATGCCGCGCTCGACGCGCTCCTGCACGCCACCGCGGCCGGTGCCGCGCGCGTGGTGGACGGTCGGACCGGCACGGTCGTCGCGCAGGTCGGGGCGACCAGCGCCGACGACGTCGCCACCCTCGTCCGACTCGCCCGCGACGCCGCCTCGGCCGTCCCCGCCGTCGCGACCCCGGGCGCCGCGTTCGACGACCTCGTCGTTGTCACACCGCGCTCCGTGCACGTGCTGCGTGAAGCCGGCGCTCCAGGGCTGTTCCTGCATCTGCGCCTGGACAGCGACCCGGAGAAGATCGGGGACCCGGAGAAGATCGGGGAACCGGGGCGGAACGGGGACCCGGCGCCGAGCGGGGACGTGGGGACGAGCGGGCCCGGTGGACATCGCGATCTCCTCGCCGCCCGCACCGCCCTCGCCGCGCCCGGGCTGTCCGACGCGTTGCATGCCGTGCTGCACCCGCCGGTGCCGGGCCTGCCGCCGGCGTCGTCGCTGCCGCTGCCCCGGGTCGCCGGGAGAGGACACGAACCGGCGCTCGCGGCGATCGGCTCGTCGCGCCGCGGGCCCTCGGCGGCGGCCCTGGCGGTGCTCGCCCTCGAAGCCCCACCCCGCAGGACGCCGTCGCCGCCGACCCCGCGCCCGACCCCGCGCCCGGCACCGTGGCCCGGATCCCGGGTGACGGAGCTGCCGCACCGGAGCCGGCGTCGGCCGGACGCCGTCGCGTCACCGTCACCGTCACCGTCACCGTCACCGTCACCGTCGACCGTGACGGTCGTCCCCGCAGTACTGACCCAGGCCTGGGCCGTCGACGCCTCGACTCTGCGCCGACTGCTGGAGGGCCTGCAGCGCCTGTCGTGACTGGGTGAAAGGCGGTGGCACCATCCCTCTAGCATCATGAGGGTTACTCGAACCATCCCCCAGGAGGCCCCGTGTCCTCGTCCGCTCCGCTGCCCGAGTCCGCTCCCGTCCGGGTGCCGGCCGGGACCACGGCCGGTGCTGCCGTGCGTGCGGCGGGGCTGTCGACCAGCGGGCCGTCGGCCGTCGTCGTCGTTCGCGATGTGGGCGGTGACCTCCGGGATCTCGCCTGGGCCCCCGACTCCGACGCCGAGGTGGTGACGGTCGGCGCTGACACCGCTGACGGGCGCAGCGTGATCCGGCACTCCGCGGCGCACGTACTGGCGCAGGCCGTGCAGCAGCTGCGCCCGGACGTGAAGCTGGGCATCGGGCCCCCGATCGTCGACGGCTTCTACTACGACTTCGACGTCGAGACCCCCTTCACCCCCGACGATCTGGCGGCGCTCGAGTCGTCGATGAAGAAGATCGTCAAAGCGGGTCAGCGGTTCGTCCGGCGCCGTTACGACTCCCTCGACGACGCCCGCAAGGAGCTCGCCGACCAGCCCTACAAGCTGGAGCTGATCGACATCAAGGGCGCCCCCGGCGACGACGTGATGGAGGTTGACGCGTCCGGGGAGCTCACCGCCTACGACAACGTGCACGCCCACACCGGCGAGGTCGTCTGGTCGGATCTCTGCCGGGGTCCGCACGTGCCGACCACGAAGTTCATCCCCGCGTTCAGGCTCACGCGCAGCGCGGCGGCGTACTGGAGGGGGGACCAGCGCAACGCCCAGCTGCAGCGCATCTACGGCACCGCGTGGGAGTCCACCCAGGCCCTCGACGCGCACTTGGACCGGCTGCTGGAGGCCGAGAAGCGCGACCACCGCAGGCTCGGCTCGGAGCTGGACCTGTTCTCCTTCCCCGACGAGATCGGTTCCGGGCTCGCGGTGTTCCACCCCCGGGGTGGGATCATCCGCCGCGCCATGGAGGACTACTCGCGGCAGCGCCACGAGGAGGCGGGCTACGAGTTCGTCAACACCCCGCACATCACGAAGGCGGCCCTGTTCGAGACCTCCGGGCACCTGGCCTGGTACGCCGACGGGATGTACCCGCCCATGCAGCTCGATGCCGAGTACGGCGTCGACGGCGAGGTGCGCAAGCCGGGCCAGGACTACTACCTCAAGCCGATGAACTGCCCGATGCACAACCTGATCTTCGCCGCGCGCGGGCGTTCCTACCGGGAGCTGCCGCTACGGCTCTTCGAGTTCGGCACGGTGTACCGGTACGAGAAGTCCGGGGTCGTGCACGGCCTCACCCGGGCGCGGGGGTTCACCCAGGACGACGCACACATCTACTGCACCCGCGACCAGATGCAGGGCGAGATCCGGTCGCTGCTGCAGTTCGTGCTCGACCTGCTGCGCGACTACGGCCTCGACGACTTCTACCTGGAGCTCTCCACCCGCGACCCGGAGAAGTCGATCGGTAGCGACGAGGACTGGGAGCGTGCCACCGACGCCCTGCGCGAGGCCGCGCAGGCCAGCGGGCTGGACCTGGTGCTCGACCCCGGCGGTGCCGCCTTCTACGCGCCCAAGATCAGCGTGCAGGTCAAGGACGCCATCGGCCGCACCTGGCAGATGTCGACGATCCAGGTCGACCTCATGGAGCCCGGCCTGTTCGACCTCGACTACACCGCGGGCGACGGTAGCCACCAGCAGCCCGTCATGATCCATCGGGCGCTGTTCGGGTCGATCGAGCGGTTCTTCGCCGTGCTGCTCGAGCACTACGCGGGCGCGTTCCCGGCCTGGCTCGCGCCGGTCCAGGTGGTGGCGATCCCCGTCACCGACGAGCAGGTGCCCGCCGCGGTGCAGATCGCGGCGGCGCTCAAAGCCCGCCGGGTGCGCGTCGACGTCGACGCCGGCGACGAGCGGATGCAGAAGAAGATCCGCACCCACACCCTCGGGAAGGTGCCGTTCCAGCTGCTCGTGGGCGCGCGCGACGCCGAGGCCGGGGCCGTCAGCTTCCGGTTCCTCGACGGCACCCAGCGCAACGGCGTGCCCGTTGCCGACGCGGTCGAGTCGGTCGTGGCCTGGATCGCCGCCCGCACCAACGCGAGCCCGACCGCGGCGCACTGGGCGGAGCCCCGGAGCCATGACTGAGCCGGTCCCGGAGCCGCGGGACGGGGTGGGCACCCCCGACGGGTTCCGCCGGCTGTGGACCCCGCACCGCATGGCCTACATCACCGACACCAGCTCCGAGGGCTGCCCGTTCTGCCGCATCCCGGGCCTGCCCGACGACGACGGCCTGGTCGTCGCCCGCGGGGCGGCAGTGTACGCGGTGCTCAACCTGCACCCGTACAACCCCGGACACCTCATGGTGCTGCCCTACCGCCACGTCGCCGACCTGGAGGAGCTGACACCCGCCGAGGCGGGCGAGCTGATGGCGTTCACACAGCAGGCCGTGCGGGCGATGCGGGAGGTAGCGGCGCCGCACGCGTTCAACGTCGGGATCAACCTGGGCGCCGTCGCGGGCGGCTCCCTGGCCGAGCACCTGCACCAACACGTCGTGCCCCGCTGGAGCGGCGACGCCAACTTCATCGCCGTCGTCGGCCAGACGAAGGTCATCCCGCAGCTGCTCACCGAGACCCGGGCGCAGCTGTCGCAGGCATGGGCGGCACCGGAGGCGGCGCGGCAGCGGGACTAGTCTAGGTGTCCCGAAGGTCGACAAGCAGGAGCCCATGCTCAACGTCTTCGCCCGCGCGCACGTCAACCGCGTGACGCTGCCGCTCGGCCGGTGGCTGGTCGGGCGCGGCCTCTCCCCCGACGCGGTCACGATCGCGGGCACCGTGGGGTCCGTCTCGGCGGCGGTGTGGTTCCTGCCCCGCGACCAGCTGATCTGGGGCAGCCTCGTCATCACCTTCTTCGTCCTGTTCGACCTGGTCGACGGAGCCATGGCCCGCGTGCGCGGGAGCCACTCGCCGTTCGGCGCCGTGCTCGACTCCGCCTGCGACCGCATCGCCGACGGCGCGTTGTTCGCGGCGCTGGCCTGGTGGTGCCTGGGGGTGGGGGAGCAGCGGCCGCTCGGTGTCGCCGCGTTGGTGTGCCTGGTCGCGGGCCAGCTGACCTCCTACATCAAGGCCCGGGCCGAAGGGGTGGCCCTCACGGCCGACGGCGGCCTCGTCGAGCGCGCCGAGCGGCTCATCGTCGCACTGGTCGGCACCGGACTGGAGGGCCTCGGCGTGCCCTGGGCGCTGGCCGTGGCGCTGTGGTTGCTGGCCGCCGGCTCCGTCTGGACGGTCGGGCAGCGGTTCGTCTCGGTGCACCGCAGTGCCCGGGCGGCCGTGGCCGCCGAACCCGACCGGCCGGCCGGACCATGAGCCGCTGGTCGGAGTGGCGGGCCGACGCGCAGTACGCCGCGGCGTGGCGTCTGGTGGGGGCGGTGCCGCCCGGGCTCGCACGCGCGGCGTTCCGGCTCGGCGCCGACGTCGCCGTCCGCCGCGGCGGGGCCGGACCCCGGCAGCTGCGCGCCAACCTCGCCCGCGCCGTCCCCGCCGCGGGGCCCGCCCAGCTCGACGACCTGGTGGCGGCCGGGATGCGCAGCTACGCGCGGTACTGGTGCGAGACGTTCGGACTGCCCGATGCCGGGCACGTGCATGACGCCACCGACCCCCACGTCGAGGGCGGCGGACCGTTCTTCGACGCCCTCCACGCCCGTCGCGGGGTGATCTTCGCGCTGCCGCACTGCGGCAACTGGGACGCTGCCGGGGTCTGGGTGGTGGAGGAACTGCGCCGCCGTGGGCTGGACCCGTCGTTCACCACGGTCGCGCAGCGGCTGCGCCCGGAGTCGCTCTACCGACGGTTCGTGGCGCACCGGGCGGCGCTGGGCTTCGAGGTGGTCGCGGCGCAGGACGGCCGCGACGCCCATCGCGCGCTCACCCGCCGACTGCGGGCCGGCGGCGTCGTCTGCCTGCTGGCCGACCGCGACCTCACGGCGTCCGGCGTCGACGTCACGTTGCTGGGCGCGCCGACGCGGCTGCCCGCCGGCCCGGCCCGGCTCGCCGCGCTCACCGGCGCCGCGCTGATGCCCGCCTACCTCGGGTTCACCCCCGATGCCTGGACGGTGCGGATCGGCGCGGAGGTCCCGGTCGGTCGAGATGGGGCCGGTCGGGCCGGGGTGGCCGCCGCGACGCAGGCGATGTCCGACGCGTTCGGGACGTTCATCACCGCCGCCCCCGTCGACTGGCACGCGTTGCAGCCGATCTGGACCGATGACCGCGCGTTGGTCGCGTGATGCGGATCGGCATGGTCTGCCCCTACTCCCTCGACGTGGCGGGCGGGGTGCAGTCCCACGTCGTCGGCCTGGCCCGGGCCTGCGAGGCACTGGGCCATGAGGTGAGCGTCCTCGCCCCCGCAGACCGGCGCACGCCGGTGCCCGAGTTCGTCACCGCGACCGGCCGGGCCGTGGGCGTGCCCTACAACGGGTCGGTGGCCCGGGTCTCGTTCGGTCCTTGGACCTACGCGCGGACCCGGCGCTGGCTCGCCGAGCACCCCGTCGATGTGCTGCACCTGCACGAGCCCACCACGGTCAGCCTGTCGGTGCTCGCGCTGCTGGCCGCACAGGGACCGATCGTCGCGACGTTCCACACCTCGACCGAACGGTCCCGCACGCTGAGCGCGTTCGGTGGCCTGCTGGCGCCGCTGATGGAGAAGGTGACGGCCCGGATCGCGGTGTCGCCGCTGGCCCGTCGCGTGCAGGTGGAGCACCTCGGGGGCGACGCCGTCGAGATCCCCAACGGCGTGGACGTCGACGCATTCGCGAGCGGACCCCTGCTGGCCGGTCACCTGCTCGACGGTCACCGGGGCTCGGACGCCGCGACGGTCGGGTTCGTCGGCCGCTTCGACGAGCCGCGCAAGGGGATGGCGGTGCTGCTCGACGCCCTCCGCCTGCTCGCACCGTCGCGGCCGGGGCTGCGCCTGCTCGTCGTCGGCCGGGGGGACGTCGACGCGCTGCGCCGGGCCGCGGGGCCGCTGGCCGACCGGCTCGACGTCCTCGGCGCTGTCGACGACGCGACCAAGGCGGCGGCGCTGCGCTCGCTGGACGTGTTCTGCGCGCCCAACATGGGCGGCGAGAGCTTCGGGATGGTGCTCACCGAGGCGATGGCCGCGGGCGCTCCGGTGCTGGCCAGCGACCTGGATGCGTTCCGGGGCGTGCTCGGCGACCCGCCCGCCGGCGCGCTGTTCCCGACCGGGGACCCCGCCGCGCTGGCCCACGAGCTGGGAGGCCTGCTCGACGACCCGATGCGGCGGGCGGCTCTGTCCGTCGCGGGGCGCGCGCGCGCGGAGGACTTCGGGTGGCCGGTCGTCGCAGCGTCGGTGCTGCGCGTGTACCGCGCGGCGCTGGCCGCCGACCCGCGCGGCGTCACGGCGGCGTGAGGGACCGGCGATGTGAGGGCGTCGGCGACGTGACGGGGTCGGCGACGTGACGGGCTGGGCGTGGCTCGGAGTCGTCGTGGGCGGCCTGGTCGTGCTGTGGACGGTGCTGCACAACCTGGCCCGGGCGCGCCGTCTGTACCGGCTGCACCGGCGCACCGACGCCGCCCGTGTCGCGCTCGCATCCGCGCTGGAGCGCCGGGCCGGGGCGGCGCTGGCGGTCGCGGCCGCGCTGGAGGGCGCCGGCCGGCCGGCCGGTGAGCTGCGCCCGGCCGTGGCCGCGGCCCGCAGCGTCGTGTCGCGCCCCTACGTCGTGCGGGAGCCCGTCGAGAACGTCCTGGGCCGCCGGCTCGCGGTCCTGGACCGCTCCTGGCTGCCGGCCCCAATCCTCGACGAGCTGATCGACGCCGAGCAGCTGCTGATCCTGGCCCGCAGCGTGCACAACGACGCCGTTCGCGACACCCTGGTCCTGCGCTCGCGGCGCTTGGTGCGCTGGTTGCACCTCGCCGGCACCGCGCCGCTGCCGGAGTACATCGAGATCGCCGACGCCGAGCCCGAGGCCCGGGGCCGCGGCCGGGAGGCGCTCGGTCGACAGGCGCCGTCCTCTCGCTGACGTAATATCGGAGGTCGCGCTCCTCCATTCCGACGAGAGGTACCACCGTGTCATCCGACCAGGCCCGTCCCGACTCCACCCAGGCCCCCACCGGTTCGGCGCTGGGCACCGCGCGTGTCAAGCGCGGCATGGCGGAGATGCTCAAGGGCGGCGTGATCATGGACGTCATCGACGTCGACCAGGCCAGGATCGCCGAGGACGCCGGCGCCGTGGCCGTCATGGCCCTCGAGCGCGTGCCGGCCGACATCCGCGCCCAGGGCGGCGTTGCCCGCATGAGCGACCCCGACATGATCGGGAGCATCATCGACGCCGTCTCGATCCCCGTCATGGCGAAGGCCCGCATCGGCCACTTCGTCGAGGCGCAGGTCCTGCAGTCGCTCGGGGTCGACTACATCGACGAGTCCGAGGTCCTCACCCCCGCCGACGAGTCGCACCACATCGACAAGTGGGTCTACACGGTGCCGTTCGTCTGTGGTGCCACCCACCTCGGCGAGGCGCTGCGCCGCATCTCCGAGGGCGCGGCGATGATCCGCTCCAAGGGCGAGGCCGGCACCGGCAACGTCGTCGAGGCCACCCGGCACATGCGCTCGATCCGGTCCGAGGTCCGCCGGCTCGCCACCCTCGACGAGGCCGAGCTGTGGGTCGCGGCCAAGGAGCTGCGGGCCCCGGTCGACCTCGTCGCCGACGTCGCGCGTACGGGCCGGCTGCCGGTCGTGCTGTTCACCGCGGGCGGCATCGCCACCCCAGCGGATGCGGCGATGATGATGCAGCTCGGTGCGGAGGGCGTGTTCGTCGGCTCCGGCATCTTCAAGTCGGGCGACCCCGCCCAGCGTGCCGAGGCCATCGTCAAGGCCACCACGTTCTTCGACGACCCCGACGTGATCGCCAAGGTCTCGCGGGGCCTGGGCGAGGCGATGGTCGGCATCAACATCTCCGAGCTGCCCCCCGAGGCCCGCTTCGCCGGGCGCGGCTGGTAGCCCGCAGCCTCAGTGCATGATCATCCCGCCGGTGACGTTGAGGGCCTGGCCTGTCAGGTACGCCGAGTCGTCGCAGGCGAGGAACACGGCGACGCTCGCCACGTCGCACGGCTCGCCCAGCCGCCCGAGCGGGGAGCGGGCCGTCCACGCGGCCACCTGCTCGGCGGTACGGGTGGCGGCACCCATCTCGGTCAGGACGTAGCCGGGGCACAGGCAGTTGACGCGGATGCCGTGCGGTCCGAGCTCCAGGGCCGCGACGCGGGTGAGCGCGACGACGGCCGCCTTGGCCGCCGCGTAGTGCGCGTGCCCGGCACCCCCGGCCTTGGCGGCCATGCTCGCCATGTTGACGATCGAGCCACCCCCGCCGGCCGCGATCATCACTCGCGCCGCGACCTGCGTGGTCACCAGCGTCGCGCGGGCGTGCACGGCGAGCATGTCGTCCCAGTCGTCGGGTTCGAGGTCGAGCAGGGCCGCGAACCGGAGCACGCCCGCGTTGTTGACCAGGACGTCGACCCCGCCCAGCGCCTCGGCCGCGGCGCCGACCGCGTGCCGGGTCGCGGAGACGTCGCGCAGGTCCACGACCTCGCCGTGGCCACCGATCTCCGCGGCGACCGCGTGCGCGTCCGGCGAACGATCGAGCACCGCTACGGCCGCGCCCTCCGCGGCGCACAGCCGGGCGACCGCGGCCCCGATTCCGCGGGCCGCCCCGGTCACGATGACGCGCCGGCCGTCCAGTCGAGGAGTCACGCCCCGGACGCTACGGCGGCCGCGTTTCCGGCTCGTCAGGGCGGCTGCTACGCAGGGCGCGTGCTGACCGTGAGCGGGGCCGAGCTGGTGTGGACGGGCGAGGCCGAGATCCCGGGCGGGACGGTGGTGTGCGCGGACGGTGTCGTCGCGGCGTCGGGGACGCCGGGCGCCGGAGGCGACATGCTCGACGCGTCGGGGTGCGTCGTGACCCCCGGCCTCGTCAACGCCCACCACCACCTCCTGCAGACCGCGTTCCGGACGCTGCCCGGCACCCGGGGAGTGCCGATGCGGGACTGGCTACCGCGGATGGCCGCCGCTTACGCGGCGGTGGGCGTCGAGCCCGGACTCGCCCACGCCGCAGCGGCCGCCGGGCTTGCCGAGGCGCTGCTCTGCGGGGTGACGACCGTGGCCGACCACCACCTGACCTGGCCCTCCGACAGCGGCGACGGCCTCCCGATCGCCCGCGCCGTGGCCGCGGCGGCCGGCGAGTTGGGGGCTCGGCTGGTGTTCGTCCGCGGTAGCGCCTGCGACGACCCCCAGCACGCCGCCGCGTCCGCCGAGGCGATCGCGTCCGCCCTGGGCGGCGACCGGACCGGGATGCTGCAGATCGCCGTCGGTCCGGCCGGGGTGCACAGCGACGCACCGGAGACGTTCGCGCTGTTCGGCGAGGTGGCGGCGCGCCACGGCCTGCGCCGCCGCACGCAGGCCAACGAGCAGGTCGACGTCGAGATCGCCGCGCAGCGCTACGGGCGCCGACCCCTGGAGCTGCTCGACGAGTGGGGCTGGCTCGCTCCGGACGTCACGCTCGCACACCTGTGCGCCGTCACTCCGGGTGAGATCGGGCGGATCGCCGCGTCCGGGGCGAGCGCCACCCACGCCCCGGGCTGCGACGTGCCGATGGGGTGGGGGGTCGCGCCAGCGGCCGCCCTGGCCGACGCCGGCGTGCCCGTCGGCCTGGGTACGAGCGGTGGCGGCAGCAACGACGCCGGGCACCTGCTCGCCGACGCCCGGCTGGCGATGCAGGTGGCGCCGCTGGCCGGTCGTACGGTCCGGGCCCGGGAGGTGCTGGGCTGGGCCACGGCCGGTTCCGCCGCCGGCCTCGGCCGCCCCGAGCTCGGCCGCCTCGCCCCGGGCTCGGCCGCCGACCTGGTGTGCTGGGACGTCACCGGAGTCGCCGACACCGGTGTCGGCGATCTCTTGGCCGGCCTGCTCTGGGCGCGCCCAGGCCGTCGTCCGAAGCACGTGGTGGTGGCCGGCCGCGTGGTCGTCCGCGACGGAACGCTGGTCAGCCGCCCGGAAGAGGCGGTGGTCCGGGAGCTGTCCGATCTGCTGCGTGCGCGGGCGCGCACGTGAACGCCACCAGCGCTGGCAGCGCTGGCAGCGTCCTGCACGAGCACGCTCCTCGGAGCCGTAGCGCTGTCGGCCACGCTCCCGGACAGCAGTACGGCTCCGAAGTACGGTGATCGCTCGGGGCTACGGGAGCCCGATGGACATGTCGATGAACTCGTTCGTGGCCACCGTGTCCGGGGTCGTGCCGGCGGCCACCGGGGTGCCCTGGCCGGCGAAGATGGGCGTCACGATGTCGAGGACGCCCTGGATGCGGGGCATCTCGAAGTTGCCGATCGTCTTGTCCGGGCCGTTGCCCACCAGGCCGAGCTTGATCTGCTCCTCCGCGGAGTAGCCCGCGACGCCGTTGGAGTACACCCAGCCCGTGTCGTACTGCTTGACCAGATCCAGGATCAGGGCATTGGCCTTCGCCGGGTCGGCCAGGTAGTCCACCTGCGCCTGCTGCAGCACCGGGACCAGCGCCTTCAGACAGCCCGACAGCGGCGCCTTGTCAGCGGAGCGGATCGAGATCGAGGCCTGGTAGGCCTGGAACCCGGCGTCGTGCAGCAACTGGAACCTCACCGGCTTGCCCCAGGCCGGCACCTCGTTCTGGTAGATGAACGGCTCGGCACTCGCGAAGCCCTGCTGGGCGTCCTTGCCGCCGGCAGCCACGAAGTTCGCGGGTGTGCCGTCGTAGCTGCCGTCCACCTGACCGGGTTTGAGCAGCCCCGCGCCGGTGAAGTACGCCATGTACGCCGAGCCGTCGAAGTAGCGGACGCGGGCATCGGTCGTGCCCAAGTCCTTGATCGACGTGACGTTGGGGTACGTCGCCGGGTCCCACATGATCATCAGTGGCGAGATGTCGAGCGGGGCGAAGACGGCGGTCGTCGGTTGAGTCGCCGAGAGCTGCACCGCCTCGTCGGTGTTGACGTAGCCCAGCGTGATCGCGGGGTCGGTGTAGAGCTGCGAGGTGACGGTCTGGAACCCGATCGCCGGGCCACCCGAGCGCACCTCCAGGTTGACACCGGTGGAGGCACCCGTCTTGTCCAGCAGCGGGCCGGACACCCGCTTGGTTCCGGCGTCGATCTTCGGGTCCGCCCCGAGCATCTGGTAGAGGCCACCGTGCTCCGACTCGGGGTTCCAGTCGGTCTGGATGACGACGGTGGACGGGCAGCCGGCGGCGGCGAGGTCGACACCGGCAGCCGGGGCCGCAGCCGCGGGTGCGGTCGGGGTGCTGCCGCCGCAGCCGGCGATCAGTGCGGCGGCGGACAGACCGGCCGCGGCGAGGACGAGGGGACGGGACGGGCGCACGCGTGCTCCTTGTTCGGGGGTGGGGGAGAGATCAACGGCGTTCGGCGTCGTACCAGGCCCCAACCGCACGCCGGCCGAGCCAGCCGAAGAACCAGAAGACGACCACGCCCAGCAGCGACGCCAGGATGATCGCGAGGAAGAGCTCCGGCGACTGCAGCCGAGCCCGGTAGTTGTCGATGACGATGCCGATGCCGGGGTCGCCCTGCTTGAAGAACAGGTCGCCGACGATGGCGCCGATCACCGAGAGACCCGCGGAGATGCGCAGCCCGGCGAAGATGGCGGGCATCGCCGCGGGTAGTTCCAGTTTTCGCAGCCGGGTCCACCGCGAGGCGCCGTGCAACGTGAACAGTTCGTGTTGCGCCTTGTCCACCGACTGCAGGCCGAACAAGGTGTTGGCCACGATCGGGAACAGCGCGATCAACACACACACGATCACGCGAGCCGTGAACCCGTAACCGAACCAGAAGCCGATCAACGGCACCAGTGCGAGGATCGGGATGCACTGCAGCATCACCGCGTACGGGAACAGGGACCGCTCGATCCACCGGGCCTGACTCATCCCGATCGCCCACACCAGCCCGATGACGATCGCGATCGCCAGCCCGGTGAACGCCACCACCACCGTGCGTCCCATGGCGGTGAACATCCGCTCCAGCGCGGCCGGATCGAACAGGGCGTCGGAGATGACCTGGTGCGGCGGCGGCATGAGGAACCGCCGCTTCTCGTCGAGCAGGCCGTAGGTGATGCCGTACCAGAGCGCGATGATCGCCGCGAACACCACCAGCGGGGGGAGATAGCCATGCAGCCGCGAGCGCTTCCTGGCCGGTACGGCGTCGACCGTCAGTTCCGGGGCCTTGTCCAGGACGGTCATGAATGGCCGTCCCGCAGGGCGTACGACACCGCGCCGGACAGTGCACCGAACTCGGGGGTGAAACGCAGCTCCGGTGAACGCGGATAGGCGAACGGAACGGCGAACTCCTCGACGATCCGGCCCGGTCGCCCGGACATCACCACGACCCGGGTGGACAGGTACACCGCCTCGCTCACCGAGTGCGTGATGAACAGGGCCCCGAAGTGTTGCGACTCGAACAGTCGGAGAAGTTCGTCGTTGAGTCGTTCGCGGGTGATCTCGTCGAGCGCCCCGAACGGCTCGTCGAACAGGAACAGGGTCGGGTCGAGCGTGAGCGAGCGGGCCAACGAGACGCGCATCCGCATGCCGCCCGACAGGGCGCGCGGCAGGTGGTCCTCGAACCCGGTGAGCCCGACCATCTCGATCGCGTCGGCGGCCTTCCGTGTCCGTTCGGCCCGCGGCATCCCGTCCAGCTCGGCCAGCAGCTCGACGTTGGCGCGCACCGGCCGCCACGGCAGCAGCGTTGCGTCCTGGAAGACGTAGCCGATCCGGCGGGCGTCGACGGTCGCCGTGCCGCCCGTGTGGGGCTCCAGGCCGGACGCGATGCGCAGCAGCGTGCTCTTCCCGCACCCCGACGGCCCGACGACGGTCACGAAATCGCCGGGTGCCACGTCGAGGTCGACGTGCTCCAGGGCCGTGGTGCCGTCGGGGTAGGTCTTGGCGACGTCGCGGAATGCGAGGACGCTCTGGGTCGACGGCTCGGTGGAGCTGGTTGCCGCATGTCCTGCCGCAGTGGTGATGGCCATTCTCACCTCGTCGGAGCCGGGGATCGGATTAGGTCGGCCCCAACGTTGCGACGCGTTCGTTACGGCCTCGTGCCGGTGCGGTGAACGCTGGACGCGTCGGGACACGATCGGCTCACGCCGTCACCGCCTGTGGTCCGTACGAAGCCGCGCGTGGTCCGCCCGAGCCGCGCGTGGTCTGCACGACGCCGTCCGGAGGCGTGCGCGCGGCCGGCTCAGCCGCCGCCGAGCGCGCGGCCGACCGTCGCGAGGCCCTGCGCGCTGCGCAGCTCGTCGCCGGGGGTCGGGACCGACGACAGGTCCACCCCGACGATCCCGGGCACGGTGAGCAGCTCCTCACCCAACCGGACTGCCGCCTCGATCCCGGCCGTGTGCGGATCACGCGCTTCGAGGATGCGGGCGAGGAAGCCGCGCGGCAGAACGAACCCCGTGAAGCCGGCGATGAGTTCGGCCTGGGTCCGGTCGAGGATCAGCGGGACGCAGGCGACGTAGGGCACGTCCGGGCCGGCCGCGACGAACTCGCCGACGGGTCCGGCGCCGCCGGCGTGGTTGACCAGACACACCTGCGCTCCCGCGTGCACCTTCTCCGTCAGCCGCGCTGGCCGCTGCGCCACCGGCGGACCGCATGGTGCCTCGCCCACCGACACCAGCAGTCCCGCGGCCCGGGCGAGCGCCGCGAGCTGCGTGGAGTCGATGTCGAACACCGGTGCCGCGTCGGGCCGGTGCCCGACGGCGGGATGGTCGCCGGTCACGCAGTGCACGGCCGCGGCGCCCGCGTCGACCAGTGCGGCCAGCTCGCCCTCCAGCGCCACCCGGTTGCGGTCGCGGCAGTTGACGCCGGCCCACACGCGCACTCCGGCATCGCGCAGCAGCCAGGCCCGGTAGGAGGGCGGGAACTGGACGCGGGCGGTGCCGTGGTCGCCCGTGAGCACGGCGTCGACCGACCCACTGAGGAGTTCCGCGGAACGCAGCAGGGCGTCGCGGTCCAGTGGGCGGGTCGGCAGGTCGGCGACGACGACCGGCCGGGTGCGCATCAGGGCCAGCAGCTCGTGGTCGCGAGCCGGGCCCGGCGGCGGCCCGTCCCAGGTGCGCGTGGATTCGGGCACCCAGACACACGGGTGGGGTGTGACCTCGCAGCCACCCGCGGCGTCCACTCCGCCACACGGGCCGTGCGTCATGTTCTTGGGGCAGGTCACGTGTACTCCATCACGAGGACCGCGGCGCTGGCCGGTTCCAGCGCCTCGTAGACGTGCGGGCGGTCACCGGGGAATCGGGCGTAGTCCCCGGTGTCGAGCTCCACCTCAGCGCCGACCGGCCCGGTACACCACCGCCCGGCCGTGACGACGACGTGCTCGGTGGTGCCGTGGATGTGGGCGGCCGCCTCACGGACGCCGCCGGGCTCGGCCGTCATCAGGTGCAGGTCGCGCCGCGAGCCGGGCGGGGCGGCGGCGAGCAGGGTGGCCGTGAACGGCGCCCGCTCGGAGGCGATGGCGTGGCCCTCGCCCGCCCGCACCACCTGCACGGGCGACTCCGGAGGGTCGACGAGCCGGCTGAACGGAACGTCGAGGGCCACGGCCAGCGCCCACAGCGTCTCGACGCCCGGGTTGCCCGCCCCCGACTCCAGCTGCGACAGCGTGGACTTCGCGATCCCGGCCCGGCGCGCCAGCTCGGTCAGGGAGACGCCGTGCCGGTCACGTTCGCGGCGCAGCGCAGCGGCGATCACGTCCAACGGTGCCGTTCGATGCATCGGTCTCCATGTACGACTTGACGAACACAGCGTGCATGGTCACGGTAACGGTCATGCGTTCGCCGTACCGAACACTCACCCGTGACGACCTGCGCGATGGGTTCGCCCTGGCCGGTGCGGTCAGCATCGTCGGAGCCTCCTACGGCGCGCCCGCCGCCGCGGCCGGGGTGCCGTTCCTGCTGGCCGAGGCGATGTCGGTACTGGTGTCCGCCGGCGGCTCGCAGTTCCTGGTCGTCGCGGTGGTCGCGGCCGGCGGCGGACCGGTGTCCGCGGTAGTGGGCGGCCTGCTGCTCAACGCCCGCCACCTGCCCTATGGCCTGGCGGTGTCCGGGACCGTCGCCGACCGCCTGCCCGGCGCCCATCTGGTGATCGACGAGTCGGTCGCGTTCAGGCATCTACCTGCTGCGGCTGGCCGGGATCCTGCTGGGCGGCCGCGTCCGCATGCCGGCGCGGCTGGAGCGGCTGGTGGACCTCGGCGCCACCGCGCTCCTCGTCGCACCGGCCGCCACCGCGGCCCTCACCTCCGACGGCGGCTTCGCCGGCCGGGCCCGCGCCGTGGGTGTCCTGGCCGGCGGGCTGGCGGCCTGACGACGGGTGCGGTTCGTGCTGGTGGTGCTGCTGGCCGCCGCCACGACCGCTGCCCTCCGCTTGGCCGGCGTGCCCTGACCTGCGCCGCGTCGCCGGTCGTGCGCGGCCATCGGCGCCAGGGCTCTGATCTGCACTCACGAGCGGTGGAGCCGACTCGACCCACGGCGCCGGTTCCGGCGGGGTGGACCACCTGGGGGGAAACTGGGCTTCGTGTACTGCTTGGTGATCGGAGCGACCGGCTACATCGGCGCCCGGCTCGTGCCCCGCCTGCTCGCCGACGGTCACGTCGTGCGGTGCCTCGTGCGGGACGAGGCGAAGCTGGCGCGGCTGCCGTTCGCGGGTGAGATCGACGCCGTCCGCGGCGACATGACCGACCCGGCGGCGGTGGTGCGGGCCTGCCGGGGCGTCGACGCCGTCTTCTACCTCGTCCACTCGATGGACGGGCCGGGTTTCGCCGTCCGCGACCGCGAGGCCGCCGCGGTGCTCGCGCGGGCGGCCCGCGACGCCCGGGTCGGCCGGCTCGTCTACCTCGGCGGGCTGCAACCGGCGGGCGACGCCAACTCCGTGCATCTCGCCTCCCGCCGGGAGGTGGGTGAGGAGCTGATCGCCAGCGGGGTGCCGGCCGCGGTGCTGCAGGCGGGCATCGTCGTCGGCGCCGGGTCGGCGAGCTTCGAGATGATCCGCAGCCTCGCCGGGCTCGCGCCGGTGCTCCCGATGCCCGACCACGCCTGGAACCGTGTCCAACCGATCGGCGTCGACGACGTGCTCCACCATCTCGTCGTCTGCCTGACGCTGCCGAGTTCGGTCAACCGCACGTTCGACATCGGCGGGCCCGACGTCCTGACCTACCGCGAGCTGATGACGGTCTACGCGGCCGTCGCGGGGATCACCACGCCGGTGGTGGTGCCCCTGCCGGTGTCGGCGCCCCGGCTCACGGCCCGCGCCGTGCAGGCCCTCACCCCGGTGGACCGGTACCTCGCCGGGCCGCTGCTGGAGTCGATGGCCCACGACCTCGTCTGTCACGGCGACCCGCCGGCCGGCCCGCCGCCGGGTGGCGCGACGAGCTACGCCGAGGCCGTCCGCCGGTCCCTGCGGTCCGCCGGCGCCGCCGGCGCCGGGCCGACCGACCTGCACCCGCCCGTGCTGGTCAGTGAGCACATCGAGCGGGTCGCGGCGCCGGCCTCGGCGGTGTGGATGGTGATCAGCAGGATCGGTGGGGAGGCGGGCTGGTACACGGTCCCCGGCGTGTGGGCGCTGCGCGGCGGGTTGGACCGGCTGCTCGGTGGCATCGGTGCGCGCCGCACCAGGCCCGCGAGCCTGCGGGCGGGCGCCGCACTGGACTGGTGGCGCATCGAGGACGTCGAGCCCGGCCGCGTGCTGCGGCTGCGGGCCGAGATGAAGCTGCCCGGAGTCGCTCGCCTGGAGCTGCGCGTGGAGCCCGACGGAGCTACCTGCCGTTACGTCCAGCGGGTCACGTTCACTCCACACGGGCTCGCCGGCCGTGCGTACTGGTACGCCCAACGCCCGGCCCACGACTTCCTGTTCGCGGTGATGGCGCGCACGATCGCCGGCGTCGCGGCGCGGCCGAACCGGACGGCGCAGCCCGTCTGACGCGGGAGTTCGCCGATCCGGCACGGCGGTTCGCCTTCCCAGCACGCCGAATTCGCCGTCTCGCCGCACCGAGGTCGCGATGTCGCCGTGCCGGCAGGGGGCGTCGGCACGTTCGTGCCGAAGGCCGTCACGAACACTGCGATCCACCGGCCGGGCATCGCGCCTCCTCGCACGTGTCGACCCCACCCCGGGCGTAGGGTGCCGCCGTGCCTGCTCCCGGACCTGGATACGCCATCACATCGCGGGTCGAGGTGCCGGCCTCCGCCGGCGCCGCGGGAGACCTGACGATGGCGGTGGGCCGCGTCGGTGGGGTCGTCACGGCATTCGACGTGGTGGAGTCGACCGCCGCGACGCTCGTGGTGGACATCAGCTGCAACGCCCGCGGTGAGGACCACGTCGACGAGATCACCGCGGCGATCGACGCGCTGCCGGGCGTGCACGTCCGCAAGGTCTCCGACCGCACGTTCCTGCTGCACCTGGGCGGCAAGCTCTCGGTGGAGTCGAAGGTCGGCCTCCGCAACCGCGACGACCTCTCCCGGGTGTACACCCCGGGCGTCGCCCGCGTCTGTCAGGCGATCGCCGCCAACCCCGCCGACGCCCGCCGCCTCACGATCAAGCGCAACACGGTGGCCGTGGTGACCGACGGCTCCGCGGTGCTCGGCCTGGGCAACCTCGGCGCCGCCGCCGCGATGCCCGTCATGGAGGGCAAGGCCGTGCTGTTCAAGCGATTCGCCGGGGTCGACGCCTGGCCGGTGTGCCTGGACACCCAGGACACCGAGGAGATCATCCGGACCGTCCAGATCCTCGCCCCGGCCTACGGCGGCATCAACCTCGAGGACATCGCCGCGCCCCGCTGCTTCGAGATCGAGGCCCGGCTCCGCGAACTGCTCGACATCCCCGTCTTTCACGACGACCAGCACGGAACCGCGGTGGTGGTGCTCGGCGCGCTGCGCAACGCGCTGCGGGTGGTGGGCAAGGCGCTGACCGACGTCCGGATCGTGGTGTGCGGGGTGGGTGCCGCCGGTTCGGCGATCATCCGGCTGCTGGAACGGGGGCTCGACCGCACGGGCCGCCCCGGCGACGTCCTCGCCGTCGACATCGACGGCATCGTCCATGCCGACCGACCCGGCCTCGACGACAACCTCCGTTCCATCGCCGCGCAGACCAACGCACACGGGGCCAGGGGCACCCTCGCCGACGCGCTGGTGGGCGCCGACGTCTTCATCGGGGTCTCGGCCCCCGACCTGTTCGGCGCGACCGAGCTGGCCACGATGGCCGCCGACTCGATCGTGTTCGCCCTCGCCAACCCCGATCCCGAGGTCGACCCCGCCGTGGCCCTGCAACACGCCACCGTGGTGGCGACCGGCCGCTCGGACTATCCGAACCAGATCAACAACGTCCTGGCCTTCCCCGGGGTGTTCCGCGGACTGCTCGACGCCCAGGCCCGCGACATCACCGATGCCATGTTGCTGGCCGCCTCCGCCGCCATCGCCGACGTCGTCACCGAGCCGAACCCGTCGTTCATCGTGCCCAGCGTGTTCGACGCGAGCGTGGCGCCGGCGGTGGCCGAGGCCGTGCGCCAGGCAACAACGAAACGGGACATGGCCTCGGTCTAGCGAACCGGGGGCTGCTGCAGCGACCAGGTGTTGCCGTCCGGATCCGC
>JAYSXW010000491.1:0-2956 GCA_043716935.1 Pseudonocardia sp. | reverse complement strand
GCCACCGACGACGGCCGCCCGACCGGTCTGGTCGTCACCGACGACCTGCTGCTCAAGCTCGCGGCCCAACGCGACAGCGGCAAGATCCTTCCCCTTCCTACGCGGGGCCGAGGCGGTGTGGCACAAGACTGCCGCCGTGACCGGCCTGTCCGAGTCACGTGTTGCCAGGTCGGTGATACGTCCCGTCGTAGACCCACGCCGCGGGCTCTTCGGGGTCGGCCCGTGTGCGGCGGTGTGGTGCTCGCGGTCCGGGTGCACCCGCGGCCGATACGGTCCACCGTTCAGCGGCGTGGACCGGGAGGCCGAGATGAGGATCGCCAACTCGTGTTCACCCGCCGCCTCGACGGGCGGTGGCGCGATGCCCCCGCTCCCGCGCACGCTCCGTGCACGCGTCCGACGCAGTGTGCCGACACCCGGCGGGATGTGTGATCGTGGCATACGGGGTCGAAGGGCGGGTGAAGGCGATGCGGCGCAGGTCGCTGGCGCCGGGGACGGTGGCGACGTGGCCGTGGTCGTAGATCCACACCGTGAACCCCTCGGCGACCCGTTCGCGCGACCACTGTTGCGCCTCGGCGAGCGTGTCTGCTCCGCTCACGCGTGCCTCGTCGCGCAGCGGGGCTTGGATCGGACCCACCAGGAGGCGGGCGTGCAGGTGGTAGGTGCTCACCGCGGCGTCGCGCGGTTCCGCGGCCGAGCTGTGCGCGCCACGGTGGGCGGAGCCCGTTCCACCACGGAACGCCGGGGCGGGGAGCGGGGCCGTCTCGATGCACGCTATGGATTCCAAATTTCGAATGGACAGTCGGGAAGGCCCCAGCCGGGTGGTGCTGTGTCCGGTCGTGCGCGCACCGTCACGCGGCGTGGGTGACGCCCACGGATGGCCAGGGCCGGGCGTCGGCGGCGTGAGGAGGTTGCGGTGACCGAGGCATCGAGCCCGACGGTGTGGCGGCGCTGGCTCGCGCTCCCGTCTCGCCGAAACACGGGGCCTCCTATGTCGACAACGACGACGCGTGGTCGGCGACCGTCCGCGACACCTCCCGCGGAGGACGCCGGTAGTCGCGGCCCTTCGGGCGTTCCGGCAGCGACAGCTCCCGTTGCTCGACCTGCTTCCACGGGACGGTCGAGAGCAGGTGGTGAATCATGTTCAGGCGCGCGCGGCGCTTGTCCTCCGCCTCCACCACGAACCACGGCGAGATGTTGGTGTCGGTGTGCGCGAGCATGTCGTCCTTGGCCTGCGAGTAGTCGTCCCAGCGGGTGATCGACTCCATGTCGATCGGTGAGAGCTTCCACTGCTTGAGGGGGTTTCCCATCCGCTCGCGGAAGCGCCGCTCCTGTTCGACGTCGCTCACCGAGAACCAGTACTTGCGCAGCAGGATGCCGTCCTCGATGAGGAGGTTCTCGAAGATAGGGCATTGGCGCATGAAGCGGTTGTACTGCTGCGGCGTGCAGAACCCCATGACGCGTTCGACGCCGGCGCGGTTGTACCAGCTGCGGTCCAGCAGCACGATCTCGCCCCCGGCGGGCAGATGGTCGATGTAGCGCTGGAAGTACCACTGCGTCTGCTCCCGCGCGGACGGGGCCGGCAGCGCGACGATGCGGCACAGTCGGGGGTTGAGATAGGCGGAGACCCGCTGGATCGTGCCTCCCTTGCCGGCGGCGTCCCGGCCCTCGAAGATCACGACCAGTCGGGAGCCCGTGGTCCGGACCCACTCCTGCATCTGGACGAGCTCGCCCTGCAGGCGCAGGAGCTCCTGCTGATAGGTCGCCTGCGGGAACCTGTCGGCCTTGTTCCGTGTGGCCTTCTCGTCCTTGCCGGTGCGGGACTTCGTCATCTGCACAGTGTCGCGGCTGTCACCGCGACCTTCCATCGTCACCGGTCCCGAATCCTGTCGTCACCGGTCCCGAACCGCAGCATCGTCCTCCCCGACGGCCGCACGGGTGGGACCGGTGAGCTGGGCGACCGACCCGGGCCGACGCCGACGATCGATACTGTTCCGGCGGCCGGCGACGGGGGCATGGAGGTTCCGAGCGGCAACGGTGACCGGCGCCCCGAGCGTGCTCGGCTGGGCAACCATTCCGACCTGGCGTCCGAGTCGCAACCAAGGCAGGGGACTCCTCCACATGTGTGCTGCTGGTGTTGTCCCGGCTGCAGCCGGGACCGAGCTCGAACTGGTCCTCGCGCAGCGCAGGCTCGTCCTCCCGGGAACGCGGCCGTTGGTGATCGGGTGGTCCGGACGTCGATCTCGACCTCACCCCAACATCTCCAGGGAGGCACCTGGTCGTCGAGGCGCCGACCACGCTCCGGCTGGGTGGCCGCGCGGACGGGGTGTCCCTGGGACTCCTGCCGTGGGTGGGCGCGGCCGGTCCGCGGGAACGTACGGGCGCGCAGCAGGGGCTGCTGACCACCGTCCACGACGTGTCCCGACATCGCATCACCATCGGCAGGATGCCCGACAGCGATGTCGTCGTGGACGACCTGCCCGTGTCGCGCCGCCATGCCGAGCTGCGACGCGATGTGATCGGCATCGGACATGCCTTGCTCCAGCTCGACGGGGACCGGCTGGTCACCTTCGTCGACGCCGCAACACCTTCGAGGCGGACGGGCTCACCGTCACCACCACCAAGGGGTCGGACCCTGCTGCAGCCCGTGAGCTTCACCCTGCCCGGCCGGACGCTGATGGCGGTGATCGGACCCAGTGGTGCAGGCAGGTCCACCCTGCTCAATGCGCTGACGGGGCCCCGGCCCGCCGACACCGGCGACGTCCGGTACGCCGACCGGGATCTGTACGAGGACTTCGACGAGCTCCGCTACCGCATCGCGCTGGTGCCCCAGGACGACGTGCTGCACACCCAGCTGACCGTTCGACAGGCCCTGTCGTACTCCGTGAGGCTGCGGTTCCCCGCCGACACGACGACCGAGGACCGGCTGCGGCGGATCGACGAGGTGCTCGAGGAGCCT
>JAYSXW010000050.1:0-2082 GCA_043716935.1 Pseudonocardia sp. | reverse complement strand
ACAACAACTGATCGACTGAGGGAGTGCTCGCGATGATGTGGTGGTACGGCAATGGCAACGGTATGGATGGTTGGGGCTACGGGTTGATGACGGTGAGCATGGTGCTGTTCTGGGGATTGGTGATCTATGGGGTGATCGCCATGGTCCGCTACCTCGGCCGCCAGGACCGCTCGGTGGCCGCGCGGCCCACCCCGGAGCAGGTGCTGGCCGAGCGGTTCGCCCACGGCCAGATCGACGAGCAGGAGTACCGGCAGCGGCTCGACGCGCTGCGCGGCGGGCCCCGACCGCTCGTCAAGCCCTGAGGCTCTCCCCGGTCGGCGTCGGGACCACCGCCGGCACCCGCCACCGATGATCAGCTCGCTGGTCGGCGACGGGACTCCGCACCTCCGACGAACGCACTGGTCGCGGCGAAAACGCGGTCGAGACCGTGCCCCCTGCCTAGTTCCCGCGCATCACTCGCTCTGACCGGGACTTTGTGCGCTGGCAATATGCCCCTACCCGGTATATGGCTGCATGGGTACTCCCCAGGGGTATAAGGGACGTGGATTGGCGAGGAGGCCGACGTGGTGGGTTACGTCGACGGCAAGGACACGCTGCTCACCCGGCTGCGTCGGGTGGAAGGTCAGGTGCGGGGTCTGCAGCGGATGGTGGAGTCCGACACCTACTGCATCGACGTGCTGACCCAGGTCGCGGCGGCGGCGAAGGCGTTGCAGGCGCCCGCGTTGGGGTTGCTGACCGATCACCTGATGCGTTGCGTGGCTGATGTCGCCCGGGAGGGCGGTGAGGTCGCCGAGGTCAAGCTCGCGGAGGCTTCGGCTGCGATCGCCCCGCCTCGTCCGGTCCTGACCTTCATCAGCTGAGCGGGGAGCGAGCATGACGACGACAGCGACAACGACGACTGCGACCTACACGGTGTCCGGGATGACGTGCGGGCATTGCGTCGCGGCGGTGACTCGGGAGATCGCCCAACTCGACAGTGTCAACGCCGTCGAGACCGACCTCGTTCCCGGCGGCGACTCTCGGATCACCGTGATCGAAACCGCACTGCCGACCGGAGAAGCCGTGCGCGCAGCGGTCCGGGAAGCCGGCTAGGACCTGGCGGGAGCCGCCCTATGAGCACCCTCGACGGAACGGGCCACACGCCCGACCTGGCCGAGCAGTCGGTCACCTCGGTGGAGCTTCGGATCGGTGGCATGACGTGCGCGTCGTGCGCGACCAGGATCGAGAACAAGCTCAACCGGATGCCCGGGGTGTCGGCCAGCGTCAACTACGCGACCGACAACGCGTGGGTGGCGCTGCCGGAGGGGACGTCACTGCGCCGACGGCTGCTGATCTCCACGGTTCTGGCGGCTCCGGTGTTGCTGCTCGCCATGGTCGCGCCGTTGCAGTTCGACAACTGGCAGTGGCTCTCCCTCACCCTCGCCGCGCCGGTGGTGGTGTGGGGGGCGTGGCCGTTCCACCGCGCCGCCTGGGCCAACGCCCGCCACGGCGCCGCGACGATGGACACCCTGATCAGCGTCGGGGTGCTGGCCGCGTTCGGGTGGTCGCTGTACGCGCTGTTCCTCGGCCGCGCCGGCATGCCGGGGATGCGGATGACCTTCGAGCTGTTCCCGACCCGCCGCAGCGGGGTGAGCGAGATCTACCTCGAGGTCGCCGCCGCGGTGACCGTGTTCATCCTGGCCGGGCGCTGCTTCGAGGCCCGCGCGAAGAAGCAGTCCGGGGCGGCGCTGCGGGCGCTGCTGGAGTTGGGTGCGAAGGACGTTGCGGTGCTGCGCGCCGGGCGCGAGGAACGGATACCGGTGGATCGGCTGGCGGTCGGGGACCTGTTCGTGGTCCGTCCCGGGGAGAAGATCGCCACCGACGGGCAGGTGAGCGAGGGGGCCTCCGCGGTTGATGCCAGCATGCTCACCGGCGAGCCCGTACCGGTCGAGGTCGGGCCCGGCGACGCGGTCACCGGGGCGACGGTCAATGCCGGGGGCCGGCTGGTGGTGCGCGCCACCCGCGTCGGCGCCGACACCGCGTTGGCCCAGATCGGGCGGCTGGTCGAGCGAGCCCAGTCGGGCAAGGCGCCGGTGCAACGCC
>JAYSXW010000490.1:0-2961 GCA_043716935.1 Pseudonocardia sp. | reverse complement strand
GCGGTGCCCGCCGGCGCGATCGTCAGCGTCACGCGGCCGGAGTCGGTGAACTTGACGGCGTTGGCCAGCAGGTTGCGCAGGATCTGCTGCAGCCGCTGATGGTCGGTGGTGATCGTCGCGGGAACACCTGGGTCCACCTCGACCTCCAGCTGCAGCCCCTTGTCCTCGGCGAGCGGGCGGAACGCATGCTCGACGTAGCGAACGACGCCGGCGATCTCGACCAGGCCGGCGTCCACGTCGACGTGCCCGGCCTCGATCTTGGACAGGTCCAGGATGTCGTCGATCAGACGCAGCAGGTCCGAACCGGCGCCATGGATCGTGCTCGCGAACTCCCGCTGCTTGTCGGTGAGGTTGCGGTCCGGGTTGTCGGCCAGCAGCCGCGAGAGCAGCAGCAACGAGTTGAGCGGGGTGCGCAGCTCGTGGCTCATGTTCGCGAGGAACTCGGACTTGTACCGGCTGGCCAGTGCCAGCTGTTGCGCCTGCTCCTCGACGCCGCGCCGGGCCGCGTCGATCTCGGCGTTCTTGATCTCGACGAACCGGTTCTGCTCGGAGAGCTCACCGGCCTTCTCCTCCAGCTCCGCGTTGGCGCGCTGCAGCTCGGCCGACTGCTCCTGCAGCTCCTGCGCGAGGCCCTGGCTCTGTACGAGCAGTTCCTCCGTGCGCCGGTTGGCACGAATGGTGGTGATCGCGACGCCGATCGTCGCGACCAGCCGTTCCAGGAAGGCCAGGTGCAGCGGCGAGAACACCGACACCGAGCCCAGCTCTATGACACCGAGGCACTCGCCCTCGAACTGCACCGGCAGCACCACCACCGCACGCGGCGGCGCCGACCCGACGCCGGAACGGATCGGCAGGTAGTCGGCCGGCACGTCCTGCACCGACACGACCCGGCGGGTGGCGGCCGCCTGCCCGACCAGGCCCTCCCCCGGTCCGAACGCCATCGGCGGGTCGGTGACGGGCACGGCGTAGCCACCCGACATCACCCAGCGGGGCCGGGCGCCGGCAGCTACCGGCGAGTCGGCCAGGAAGAACGCCCCGACCTGGGCGTTCACCAGCGGCGCGACCTCGTTCATGATCATCTGACTGACTTCGCCGAGCACCCGCTGGCCCTGCAGCAGGCCGCTGACGCGGGCAAGGTGCGAATCGAGCCAGCTCTGGCCGCGGTTCTCCTCCGTCGTCTCGCGTAGCGCCACGATCATCGAGTTGATGTTGTCCTTGAGCTCGGCCACCTCGCCGAACGCAGCCACCCGGATCTGCTGAGTCAGGTCGCCGCTGGCCACCGACGTGGACACCGCCGAGATCGCGCGCAGCTGCGTGGTGAGCGTCGAGGCGAGCTGGTTGACGTTCTCGGTCAGATCGCGCCACGTGCCCGAGACCCCGCGGACCTGCGCCTGCCCGCCGAGCATCCCCTCCGAGCCCACCTCGCGGGCCACCCGGGTGACCTCCGCGGCGAACGAGCCGAGCTGGTCGACCATGGTGTTGACCGTCGACTTCAGCTCCAGGATCTCCCCCCGGGCATCGACGGTGATCTTCTGGCTCAGGTCCCCGCGCGCGACGGCCGTGGTCACCTGCGCGATGTTGCGCACCTGCCCGGTCAGGTTCGACGCCAGCTCGTTGACGTTCTCGGTCAGGTCCCGCCACGTCCCAGCGACGCCCTTGACCTCCGCCTGCCCGCCCAGCTTGCCCTCGATGCCGACCTCGCGGGCCACCCGCGTGACCTCGTCGGCGAAACTCGAGAGCTGGTCGACCATCGTGTTGACCGTCGACTTCAGCTCCAGGATCTCCCCCCGCGCATCGACGGTGATCTTCTGGCTCAGGTCCCCGCGCGCGACGGCCGTGGTCACCTGCGCGATGTTGCGCACCTGCCCGGTCAGGTTCGACGCGAGCTGGTTGACGTTCTCGGTGAGGTCGCGCCAGGTGCCCGAGACCCCGGCCACCGTTGCCTGCCCGCCGAGGCGGCCCTCGGTGCCCACCTCGCGGGCCACCCGCGTGACCTCGTCGGCGAAACTCGAGAGCTGGTCGACCATCGTGTTGACCGTCGACTTCAGCTCCAGGATCTCGCCCCGGGCGTCCACGGCAATCTTCTGCGAGAGGTCCCCCGACGCGACGGCCGTGGCGACCTGCGCGATGCCTCGCACCTGGTCGGTGAGGTTCACCGCCATGATGTTCACCGCGTCGGTGAGGTCCTTCCACGTGCCCGCCACGCCCGGCACGGCCGCCTGCCCGCCCAGTCGTCCCTCCGTGCCGACCTCCCGTGCGACTCGGGTGACCTCGTCGGCGAACAGGCGCAGCGTCGCCGTCAGCGCGTTGATCGTGTCGGCCAGCTCCGCCACCTCGCCGCGCGCATTGACACTGATGGTGTGGGACAGGTCGCCCTGCGCGATGGCCGTGGCCGCGCTGGAGATCGACCGCACCTGGTTGGTCAGGTTGGACGCCATGGTGTTGACGGAATCGGTGAGCGCGCGCCAGGTGCCGGCGACGCCGCGGACATCGGCCTGCCCACCGAGGCGCCCGTCGGTGCCGACCTCGCTGGCCACCCGCGTGACCTCGGCGGCGAAGCTGGAGAGCTGGTCGACCATCGTGTTGACCGTTCGGCCGATGCGCCGAAACTCCCCGCGCAGCGGCCGTTCCTCGATCTCCAGCGCCATGTGCTGGGAGAGGTCGCCGTCCGCGACGGCCTCGATCACGCGGGCGATCTCGGCGGTGGGGGCGGCCAGATCGTCGATCAGGGCGTTGACGGCGTGCGCGCCTGTGGACCAGTCGCCGTCGGAGGACTCCTCGTCGAGCCGGTCGGTCATCCGACCCTCGCGGCCGACGACGCGGCTGATCCGCAGCAGGTCGCGGTTGCGGCGTTCCACGACGGTGACCAGCTCGTTGAACTGGTCGACGACCTCACCGGCCGGGCCCTCGCGCCGCGCCAGGCGCACCGTGAAGCGGCCGCGCCGCACCTGGGCCAGGGCG
>JAYSXW010000489.1:0-8874 GCA_043716935.1 Pseudonocardia sp. | reverse complement strand
CCCGGCCATGGCCGCGGCGGTGGCGGCGCCGAGTCCCGAGGCGGCGCCCGTCACGAGCGCGGCGGTTCCGGTGATCTCCACGAGTTCTCCTGGTGGGTTGGGCCAAGGGGCGGGTTTCCGGGTCGCGGCTGTCAGCGCACGTGGGCTCGAGAGGTTCTGCGCGGACGTGGGGCCGTGCGCGGGGGTGTGGGGGCCAGAACACTGTTATCCGCGCACGGGTGCGTCAGCGGTGCAGTTGGCGGCTGATCACGAGGCGTTGGATCTGATTGGTGCCCTCGAAGATCTGCATGATCTTCGCCTCGCGCATGTACCGCTCGACGGGGAAGTCGCGGGTGTACCCGTAGCCGCCGAGCACCTGGACGGCGTCGGTGGTGACCTTCATCGCCGCGTCCGTGGCGATCAGCTTGGCGACGCTGGCCTGGCGGGAGTAGTCGCGGCCGCCGTCGCGGCGGCGGGCGGCGTCGAGGTAGGTGGCGCGCGCGGAGTCGACGGCGGCGGCCATGTCGGCCAGCAGGAACCCGAGCCCCTGATGGTCGATGATCTTCTTGCCGAACGTGCTGCGCTCGTGGGCATAGTCGACCGCGGCGTCGAGGGCGGCCTGGGCGAGCCCGGTGGCGACGGCGGCGATGCCGAGGCGCCCGGAGTCGAGCGCCGCGAACGCGATCTGAAGGCCCTGGCCCTCGGCGCCGAGCAGACGGTCGGCGTCGAGAACGGCGCCGTCCCAGTTCGCGGTGACGGTCGGGATCGCGTGCAGCCCCATCTTCTCCTCGGGCTTCCCGAACGACAGGCCGTCGGCCTGGCCGGGCGCGACGAAGCAGGAGATGCCGCGTGATCCCTCGCCGGTGCGGGCGAACAGCGCGTAGAAGTCGGCCCGGCCGCCATGGGTGATCCAGGCCTTGGTGCCGGTGATCCGGTAGCCCTGCTCGACCTTCTCCGCCCGGCAGGTCAGCGCGGCCGCGTCGGATCCGGCCTGGGGTTCGGACAGGCTGTAGCCGCCGACCAGCTCACCGGCCAGCATCCGCGGCAGCCAGGTCTCCTGCTGCGCGGGCGTGCCGAAGGTGGCGACCGGGAAGCACGCCAGCCCGTGCACGCTCGTCGCCACCGCGACGGCCGCCCAGCGCGCGCCGAGCTCCTCCAGGACCTGCAGGTAGACCTCGTAGGGCTGCCCGCCGCCACCCAGCTCTTCGGAGTAGGGCAGCCCGAGCAGGCCGGCGTCCGCGAGCGTAGCGAACAGACCCTCCGGATAGGTCTCGGCGCGTTCGTGCTCCTCCACACGGGTGGCGAGCTCCTTGTCGGCCAGCTCCCGGGTGAGCGCGATCAGGTCTTCGGCCTCCTGGGTGGGCAGCAGACGGTCGACGGCCATCGGGACTCACATCCGATACGAAGAGGGCAGTACTGAGAGGAAAACGTCAGTACCGGACACGATAGCCCGGCCCCGGCATCGCCCCGGTCCTTCGACGACGTCGCAGCCTTCCCACCCGCAGCGGAGGTCTACGTCCGTAACACGCGCGCGGCCGCGCGCCGGGCCCAGGAGCTGGTGGTCGAGGACGTCGGATCGGGGGCGTTTTGGGACGTGCACCCCGGCTTCGTGGCCGACGTCGTCCCGGCCGTGATGGCCCGCATCCAGCAGCGCAGCCTCGCCGCGTCCACCGGCCTCGACGACGCCGCGGTTTACGCCCAGCTCGCCGACCTGCTCCTGCTCGGCCTCGGGCGGTAGTTCACCTCGGGCGGTAGCTGGTCAGGAGCGGACGAGGCGTGCGATCGCGTCGGACGCCTCGCGCACCTTGGCCTGCGCCTCCTCGCCGCCGGCCGCGGCCGCCTGCAGCACGCACGTGGCGAGGTGCTCGTCGAGCAGCTCCAACGAGAACGACTGCAGCGCCTTCGTGGCCGCCGAGACCTGCGTGAGGATGTCGATGCAGTACTTGTCCTCCTCGACCATGCGGGCCAGCCCGCGCACCTGGCCCTCGATGCGCCGCAGGCGCTTGAGGAAGGCGTCCTTGTCGCCGCTGTAACCGGCCATGTCGCCTCTTCTCCGTCGGACCCCGGCCAGTGTCTCACACCCCCGAGGGGTATACAGGAGGCATGACAACGCACTACATGGTGGTGGGGATGACCTGCGAGCACTGCGTCGCGTCGGTCACCGAGGAGGTCTCCGAGATCGACGGCGTCACCGGCGTGGCCGTCGACCTGCCCAGCGGCGGGCTCGACGTCACCGGCGCCGGCGCGGTCGACCGCGACGCCGTGCGCGCGGCCGTCGAGGAGGCCGGGTACCGACTGGCGGCCTGACGCCGACCCGGCCTCGAGCCGCCGCAACGGGAAGGTGGATCAGCCGCACCTCCGGCGGGCCGGCCGGCCCGGCCGCGTCCGCTCGGGCTCTTCGGCACCGGCGTCGGCCGCCACGTCGCTCGTGGCGTCGCGCGGCGGGTTCTGCGCTGGTGCAGCCGCGGGCCGGACTTCCGCGGGCCGGACTTTCCGCGGGCCCGGCTTCCGCGGGCCGGGCGCCGCCGGGGTGGGGAGCAGCAGATCTGTCGTCGACGTGCACGCGAATTGCCCGCTGGATCAGCATCGACGCCCGACGAGGGCTACGGTCTGTCACGCGCGCCCGCCAGGGTGCCCCCTAGTGGGACGCGCGCCGGCGGCTGCCGCGCGGAATCCCCCCCACCCCGGCGGCCGCCGGCCCACACGTCATGGTTCGGTCGCCGCGGTGTGGGCGGTTCACCCGCGTGCGTTCGGGCCTGTCAGGCGGACGTCGTCGAGCGCGGCGGGCAGCTCGGTTTCCCCGCGCGCGTACGGGTCCGTCACACCAGGAAGCGGTACGCGGCCGTACCCGGCGCCACCAGCTCGATCCGTAGCGGGCTCGCCTCCATCCGTTTCCACAGCGGCTCGTAGCTCTCGCGCGTCGCCATCTCCACGCCGACCAGGGCGGCGCCCGTCTCCCGGTTGTCGCGCTTGACGTAGGTGAACAGCACGATGTCGTCGTCGGCCCCGAGTACCTCGTCGAGGAAGCGGCGCAGCGCGCCCGGCTCCTGCGGGAACTCGACGAGGAAGTAGTGCTTGAGCCCGCGGTGCACGAGCGAGCGCTCCACCACCTCCGCGTAGCGGCTCACGTCGTTGTTACCGCCCGACAGCAGGCACACCACCGTGTCGTCGGGTCCCAGCCCCAGCTCGTCGAGGGCGGCGGCGGCGAGCGCGCCCGCCGGCTCGGCGATGATGCCGTCGGTCTGGTAGAGCTCCAGCATCTCGGTGCAGACGCGGCCCTCCGACACCTTCACCAGCTCGGCACCGGACGCCCGGACCAGCGGGAAAGTCACGTCCCCGGCCCGGCGCACCGCGGCACCGTCGACGAAGGTGTCGAGCTCGTCGAGCAGCACGGGACCGCCGGCCGCGAGTGCGGCGGCCATGCCCGCAGCGCCCGCGGGCTCCACCCCGACGACCCGCACCTGCGGGTGGTGCGCCGCCAGCCAACTGCCGACCCCGGCGAGCAGGCCGCCCCCGCCGACAGGCAGCACCACCACCTCCGGCGCCCGCCCCAGCTGCGCGACGAGCTCCACCCCGACCGTGCCCTGCCCGGCGATCGTGCGCGGATCGTCGAAGGCCGGGACGACGGTGGCGCCCGTCGACGCGGCATGTTCGGCAGCCGCGGCGGCGGCCTCGTCGTAGGTGTCGCCGCCCACCACCAGCTCCACCGCCCCGCCCCCGAGCGCCACGATCCGCTCCCGCTTCTGACGCGGTGTCGTGCTCGGCACGTGCACCCGACCCCGGATGCCGAGCTCCCGGCATGCGTACGCCACGCCCTGTCCGTGGTTGCCCGCGCTCGCACACACCGCGCCGGCGCCGCGTTCGTCGGCGTCGAGCTGGGCGAGCAGGTTGTAGGCGCCACGCAGCTTGTAGGAGCGTCCGATCTGCAGGTCCTCGCGCTTGAGCCAGACCTGGGCGCCGGTGGCGGCCGAGAGCCGCTCGGCGCGCTGCAGCGGGGTCTGCCGGGCCACGCCCACCAGCCGGGTCGCGGCGGCCCCGACGTCGTGGGCGATTGCGGCGGTGCTGACGGCGGTGCCGGATCCCATTCCCCGATGATCCCCGGTGCCCGTCGCGGACCGGGGACCGGCCCGGCCCGGCCCGCCGCACGTTGTAGGAAAGCCACTCTGCCGCAACGTCGTGGCAGGAAAGTGGCTCTCCCGCAAAGATCAACAGGCCGCGAGCGCGCCACCGGAACGACGATCGGCACCGTCGCTGCGGTGGGTCGCTCAGTGGATGTGGTCGCGCCAGTCGACCGGGACGCGGTCGGTCGGGCCGGGGACGCCCTGGTCGGTGGGGTGGTGCAGGGGTGGGGCGAGGTCGGGGCCGTCGGAGGCCTCGTCGGTGCGGTAGTCCCAGAACCAGTCCTCGCCGGGTTCGAAGCTGCGCACCAGCGGGTGCCCGCTGCTGCGGAAGTGGGCCGTGGCGTGCTGGGCGGGGGAGGAGTCACAGCAGCCGATGTGGCCGCACGCGGCGCAGCGGCGCAGATGCACCCACCAGCCACCGGCGGTGTCGCAGTCGACGCAGCCGGGGCCGCTGGGGGGGACGGTGGCATCGATCTCGGCAGGCATGGACCCATCATGGAACGGCGTTGACCCCTCCGGCACCCGGTCCTACCCTCCGCGTATGGGCCGGTACGACGTGTTGCGCCGGATCGAACGGCTCGATCCCGAGGTCGACTTCCTGGAGATCTACCGCCTGACCGGCACGATCGAGTTCCCGTGGGACCTCAACCAGTCGCTGTCGTTCGCGCTGTTCCGGACCTATGCGGTGCCGACCATCGGGCGGCTGCTCGCCGCCACCGCTGAGTTCACCCAGCGGGTGCAGAAGCGCTACGACGACACCGGCCTGCTGCTCGACGCGATCGTCGAGCACGGTTTCGCCAGCACTCAGGGCCGCACCGCGATCCGTCGGATCAACCGGATGCACGGCTCCTACGACATCTCCAATGCCGACCTGCTCTACGTTCTATCGACGTTCGTGGTGGTCCCGATCCGCTGGATCGACGAGCTGGGCTGGCGGCGGCTCGGCGACCACGAGAAAATTGCGAGCGCGAACTACTACCGCGAGCTGGGCCGGCACCTGGGTATGACGGGCATCCCGGCCACCCATCAGGAGTTCGCGGCCTACCTGGACGCCTACGAGGCCGAGCACTTCGCGTTCGACGAAGGGGGCCGGGCTGTCGCCGACGCGACGCTGGACCTCTTCAGCACCTTCCCGCCCAACCACCGCGCCCCGGCGGTAGTCGTGCGCCGGTTCTCCTACGGCCTCATGGACGACCCCCTGCGCGCCGCGTTCCACTACCCCCACATCTCCCCGGCGGAGCAGCGCCTCGCCCGCGGGGTGGTGCGGCTCCGGAGCCTGGTGGTGTGGTTCCTGTCGCCCCGGACCCAGCCGTGCCACGCCCGCGAGTTGCCCAGCATCCGCGGCTACCCGGACGGCTACGACCTCGCCGCTCTCGGCACCTTCCCGCCCCCCTGCCCCCGCGCGGGGAGGACGGTGCCAGGGCTCGAGTAACCGGGCACGGTCTGGCGGGACCGGGCACGACCTGGCGGGACCGGGCACGACCTGGCGGGACCACACGCAATCGGGCTCGGCCAGCACGGGTTCGGTGGGCCGGCATCCACCTGGCCGAGGTGGTGCCGATCGGCCGACGAGCCCGCCGGCCGGGGCCGTCGGCGTCAGTCGGGTGGCGGGCCGCTCGTCGTGCCGATCCGGAGGGCGACGGGGAGCGTGACGTCGGGGAGTCGCTCGCCCGCCACCAGCGACATGGCGGCGGAGGCGGCGACGCGGCCCTTCTCGCCCGTCGGCTGGACGACGGTGGTGAGCCGCGTCGCGCCCAGCCACGGTAGCTCGGCGCCGTCGAAACCGGCGACCGACACGTCCTGCGGCACCCGCAGGCCCAGCTCGGAAGCGGCCTGCAGCACGCCGGCGGCGAGGACGTCGCTCTGCGCGATCACGGCCGTCGGGCGTCGGGACGGGGGGACGTCCAGCAGCGCCCGCCCGGCTACCACCCCCTCGTCGACGGCATTGCTGGCCGTCTCGAACACCGACACCGGGCCGAACACGTCCTCGACGCCGTGCAGGCGCCGCCGCACGTCGCGGTAGTGGGTGCGGGCGCGGCGGGCGCGGTCGACCGGGCCGCGGGTGCCGTCGAGGCGCAGCGGCATCGCCACCACCTCGACCCGGCGGTGGCCCAGCCCGTGCAGGTGGCGGGCGAGGTCGGCGGTGCCGGCGAGGTCGTCGATGTCGACGAGCACCACCCCGTTCACCGCCGGTCCCTCGACGACGACGACGGGCACGCCGCGGGCGCGGAGCGCGTCGAGCGCCGGGTCGTCCTCCAGCCCGCAGGTGGCGAAGATCGCGGCGTCGAGCGAGATGCGGGCGATCTGTTCGGTGGACGGGCGGCCGGTGTCGCCGGCGAGCAGCAGCAGACCGACGCCGTGCGGTCCGAGCACCTCGGCGATTCCGTCGAGCAGTTGGATGGCGACGGGGTCACGGAAGGCGTACAGCAGCCGTTCCCCGACGAACGCACCGATCACGCCGCTGCGGCCGCGACGCAGTGACGCGGCGAGCGGGTCCGGGCCGGAGTAGCCCAACTCGGCCGCTGCGGCCAGTACCCGCTCGCGGGTGGCCGTAGTGACGCGCGGGCTGCCGGAATAGGCCAGCGAGGCTGTCGACGGGGAGACGCCGGCGCGGGCTGCGACGGTCGCCAGCGTCGGGCGGGTGGACACGGCGACGACCGTAGTCCCGGTTGAACCGACGCCGCGCAACCCGTATCGTCGGCGGCGATCGAATCGATTCGACGACCAGTGTCAGACGGAGTACCGGTGACCACCCTCGACAGGCCCGTCGCGGCGGCGAGGATGGCCGTGGTGATCGTGTTCGCCGCCAACGGTGTGGCGTTCGCCTCGTTCATCTCCCGCACCCCGGCCATTCGCGACGCCCTCGGCCTCTCCGCCGCGCAGCTCGGGCTGCTGCTGCTGGGCCTGTCCGGCGGGGCGATCGCGGGGTTGCCGCTCTCGGGGCCGCTCGTGCACCGCGTGGGGCCAGGCCGCACCGTGCTGCTCGGCGCGATCGTGGTGAGCGTCGGACTCGCCCTGCTCACCACCGGCCTGCTCACCGGGGCCGTCGTGGCGGCCGCGCTCGGACTGGTGTGCTGCGGCCTGGGCAGCGGCACGTGGGACGTCGCGATGAACGTCGAGGGTGCTGCCGTCGAGCGCCGCCTGGGCCGGTCCCTGATGCCGCGGCTGCACGGCGCGTTCAGCATCGGCACCGTCGCCGGTGCGGGCGTCGGGGCCGCCTCGGCCGCCACCGGCGTACCGCTGGCCGTGCAGGTTCTCGTGGTGGCGCTGCTGCTCCCGCTGGTCGTCACGCTCGCCACCCGCCGTTTCCTGCCCCGCGACACCGCCGAGCCGGCCGGTGGGTCGAGCGGCGGCGCCCGGGCCCTCGACGCCTGGCGCGAGCCGCGCACCCTGCTCATCGGCCTGATGGTGCTCGGCTTCGCCTTCACCGAGGGCTCCGCGAACGACTGGCTCGCCGTCGTGTTCGTCGACGGCTACGGCAGCAGCGAGACGCTCGGAGCCATCGGGTTCGGGTTCTTCGTCAGCGCGATGACGGTCGGGCGCCTGGTCGGCGGGCCCGCTCTGGAGCGCTTCGGTCGCGTCGCCGTGCTGCGCGCCACCGCGGCGTTCGCCCTGGTCGGGTTGCTGCTGGTACTGCTCGGCGGCTCCACCCCTCTCGCGCTGCTGGGCGCCCTGTTCTGGGGGGTCGGTGCGTCGCTCGGGTTCCCGGTGGGCATGAGCGCCGCCGCCGACGACCCCGCCCGCGCCGCCGTCCGGGTGTCGGTCGTCAGCTCCGTCGGCTACACGGCGTTTCTCGCCGGACCGCCACTGATCGGGCTGCTCGCCGAGCACGCCGGCATCCTACGGGCGCTGTTCGTGGTGCTCGGCGCGCTGGTGCTGGGCCTGCTGGCCTCCGGCGCGACCCGTCCCCTCCCGGCCCCGGAGCCGGCGGACCGCTGACTCGCACCGCTGCAGCGGTGGTGGCACCGATGTAGTGGTGGCGGCACCGCTGTCGGGACGTCCGTGCCGGCACGACGACGGCGGTGCCGCAGCCGGGACCGATGTCGATCGTGCTCCCGTCCAGCGGGCCGCCCGCGCACTCCACGGCCTCCAGGTCCGAGGTGACGACGGGGGACGACCCTTGACAGCCCCCGTCGCACCGCGAACTGTGCTGCGGGTCGTGCACCTCGTTCCGCACTACGCTCCGGAGTCCGCCAGCATGATCCACGTCTGTGCCCTCGCCGATCTGCCCCGCGGCAGCGCCCGCCGCCTCCCGCTCGACCCGCCCGTGTCGGTCTTCCACACCACCGACGGCGAGCTGTACGCGATCGACGACACCTGCACCCACCAGGACGCCTCCCTCGCCGACGGGTGGCTGGAGGGCTGTGAGGTCGAGTGCCCACTGCACGCCGCGGTCTTCGACCTGCGCACCGGCGAACCCGACGGCCTCCTGGCCCGCGATCCGGTGCGCACGCATCGCGTGATCGTCGACAACGGTGTCGTGTTCGTGGAGCCGACCCCGGTCATGGAGTCGGCGTGACCCCACTTGTCGTGATCCCCGCGGCGCCGGCGTCGTCGGCGCCGCGGTGGCCGACGAGCTCACCGCCCGCGGCTGGACCGACGTCACCGTGCTCGACCGCGGCGCCCTCCCGCGGCCCGGCGGCTCGTCGTCGCACGCGCCGGGGTTGGTGTTCCAGACCAACCCGTCGAAGTGGATGGCCGGGTTCGCGCGGCGCACCGTCGAGAAGTTGGTGGAGCTGAGGGTGTTTGCACAGGTCGGCGGCCTGGAGGTCGC
>JAYSXW010000488.1:0-2981 GCA_043716935.1 Pseudonocardia sp. | reverse complement strand
GAGGGCCACGAGCTGTCGCGCAGCGGCTCGCCGCGCTACCGGGTGCAGCGCGCCGAGATCATCCTCGACTGGTTCGGCCGGCCCCTGGGCGGGAGCCGCCCGACCATCACCGGGGACCACCCGTCCCGCACGTCATGATCGCGAAGAGTCAGTCGTGGCGGCCCAACCGTGTGACACCCACGGCGAGCCGGCCCGCGAAAGCCTCAGCCGGCCACGGTCGCGTTCTTCAGCCAGTTGGCGTCGTTGAGGTCGACCTTCTTGCCGCCGACAGCGATGGTGGGGGTGCCGAAGCCGCCGCTGTCGAGCTTCAGCGCCGGGGTGGCCGCGGCCGCGTTCGTCTCCGCGGTCACGGCGGCGGCGTTCGTCGCGCCGGTCACGCAGCCGGCGAAGCCGCCCGGGGCCCCGAGCCCGGTGCCGAACGCGATCAGCTGCTGGTCGGTCAGGCCCGCGCTGCCCTCGGCGGGCTGCTCGGCGAACAGCTTCGCGTGGTAGGCGGGGAAGATCCCGGCCGCCGCCGAGCACAGGCCTGCGTTGGCCGCGCGCGTCGAGTAGCCCGCGGGCTTCGTGCGCTCGTCCAGGATGGCGATGGCGTGGTAGCGCACGGTGATCTGACCGGCGTTGAGGGCCGTGGTCAGGTCGGCGCCGTAGCGCTTCTCGAAGCGTTCGCAGACGGGGCAGAGGAAGTCCTCGTAGACGTCGACGACCACCGGCCCGGTGCCCGCCGACGTCACCGCCCCGGACTGCGTCACCGCGTAGGTGGGAGTCGCCGCGTCGGACCCGCCGCGAGTCATCAGTACGGCCGCCCCGATCACCACGGCCACCGCCAACACCACCGCGACGACGATCAGCGGTGTCCGGTTCGTCGCCTTCGGCGGCACCCGGATACCTGCCGCGGCGAGCCGTCGCTCCGCGTCGTCCTGCCGTCGCTTCTTGTCGTTCCGGGACGCTCCGCCCATGATCAGGTCCTTCCGCCGAGCCGCGAGTCGAGTGAGAACAGGGTGCGGGGCGCGATGATCAGCCAGCCCGCGAGCACGAGGAAACCGGCGTCCCGCAGGATCTCCACCCCGTACGCGGTCTGCCCGGGCGGGACGGCGCCGCCACCGCCGAAGCAGCCGCAGTCGATCGACAGCCCGCGGGCCCAGGCCTGCGTGACGCCCGCGACGAACACCAGCAACAGCACCGCCGAGGCGACGGCCACCGCCCGCGTCCCGACGCCGACAGCCGCGAGCACGCCCAGCGCCAGCTCCACGAGCGGCAGCAGCGCGGCCACCACCTCGACGCCGGGGTCCGGCAGCACGCCGTAGGCCCGGACCGCGACGTAGGTCTGGTCCGGGTCGACCGCCTTCAGGCCGCCCGACACGAGCCAGACCGTGGCGAGCCCGAGGCGTGCGAGCGTCCCGACGAGATCCCGCAGCCAGGGGCGTCGGTCGGAGAGGAGCACATCGTCAGCGTAGCCACGCCCGCGTGGCCCCGGCCGGGTGCCAGGCTCCGCGCGTTCGTCGGGACCAGTGGAGCGGCACGGTCCTAGCGACCGGTGACGCGCACCGTGAACGTCCGCTCCTGGGCGCCGGCGGCGTTCGCGGCGCGGATCGTGAACGTCGAGGTCCCGGCGCGGTTCGGGGTGCCCGAGAGCACACCGGCCGGCGAGAGCGTCAGGCCCGCCGGGAGCGACCCGGCGAGCACCGTGAACTGCGGGGACCCGAGCGAGGCGAACGAGAACCGGTACGTGGTACCGACCGTGCCCTCCGGCGGCGCGCCGACGAACACCACCGGCAGCAGCACTGCCTGGGCCACCGTCCCGGTGGAGCCGGTGTAGTCCGCGGTACCGGAGTACGTGGCCGTCACGGTCCTGGTGCCGGGCAGCAGGACCGCGATCGACCGGCTGGTGGCTGTGCCGTCCACCACCGGCACCGGGTGGCCGAGCGTCACGCCGCCGACCGTGAAGGTCACCGTCCCGCCGTGCGCGCCGGGGACCGTCGCGGTGAAGGTCACCGGCTGCAGCAACGCGCTCGGGTTGCGCGACGAGGTGACAGTCACCGTCGTCGCACCCTTCGCGATCGTCACCGAGTAGAAGCGGACGGCGCTGGAGACCGCGTTGGTGGCCGTCACCGCGAATGTCGCCGTCCCGGCGGTGGTCGGGGTGCCGACCAGGGTGCCGTCGCCCGACAGCGTCAGGCCGGCCGGGAGCGACCCGAAGCTGACGGTGAACGTCGCCTCGCCGCCGGTATGGGGCACGGCCGCGGAGTAGGCCACCCCGACCGTGCCGCCGGGCAGGGTGCCCGACAGGACAACAGGATCGACGACCGTGACGGTCACCGGTGCCGACGCCGAGCCCGCCAGCGCGGTGCTGCCGCCGTAGGTCGCGACGACCTGGTGGGGGGCGGGCGCCAGCGCAGAGGTGGTGAGCACGGCCGTACCGTCTGCGCCGAGCGCTACCGAGCCCAGGGGCGCGCCGCCGTCGGTGAAGGTCACACTGCCCGCAGCCGGCACGGGGCCGGCGACCGTGGCCGTGAATGCCACCGGTGAGCCGGTGGCCACCGTGGTCGGGGCGGCCGCGAGCGTCGACGTCGACGCGGCGGTGGCGACGGCAACGGAAGTGACGAGATCGGCGCTGCCCTGGGGGCCGGCGACCCGCACGGTGAACGGGTAGCTGCCGCCGTCGGTCGGGGTGCCCGACAGCGTGCCATCCGCGGCGAGGATCAGGCTGGGCGGAAGGGTGCCCGCCGCGACCGTGACTGGGCCCGTCCCGCCGGTGGTGAAGACGAAGGAGTAGGGCTGCCCGACCGTCGCGGGCGTCGGGGTGCCGGAGATCGTCGGCGGCGCGCCGAGCGCGATACCGGCGAGCACCGGGTCGTGGTCGGAGGTGCGGAACCGGTCGGGCGCGTACAGCGAGGCGATCTGCCCGGCCGTCTTGAAGTCCGTGTCGTAGTCGAGCACCGTGGGCTCGTCGGCGTTGTGGTGTGCGTCGCCGGCCCCCGTGA
>JAYSXW010000487.1:0-3003 GCA_043716935.1 Pseudonocardia sp. | reverse complement strand
AGCGGTCGCCGGGCTCGCCAACGGTCCCGGCGACGAAGCGCTCGGGCTGACGGAAGACATGGATGACTCGTGACATGGCTTCCTTCAGAGTAGGCCTTTCGAGCGGGCCTGGCACGTCAGCTACCGGTGTCGCCGCCCACCACCGCGTCCGAACTGCGAGCCGCAGGCCTGCGTCGGCGCTTCGGCTTGGCCGGGATCAGCCCGGCGACGTCGCCGCCGAGGTCGTTGATCCGGTTCACGAACGGACGTGTCTCGGTGTAGTGCACAACGCTGATCGAGCAGGTGTCGACCATGATCCGCTGGAAGTTGTCGAGGTGCGAGGCCAGCGCGTCGGCCAGGACGGCCTTGATGACGTCGCCGTGGCTGCACGCGAGCCATACCGACTGCGGGCCGTGCTCGGCGGCGATCCGGGCGTCGTGGAGGCGGACGGCGGCCACCGCGCGGGCCTGCATGCCGGCCAGTCCCTCGCCGCCGGGGAACACCGCGGCGGAGGGGTGGGCCTGTACGACCTTCCACAGGGGCTCCTTGGAGAGGTTCTTGAGCGCCCCACCCGTCCACGATCCGTAGTCGACCTCCGCCAGCTCCGGTTCGCCGGTGGGGGTCAGGCCGCGGTCGGCGGCCAGCGGCGCGACGGTCTGCTCGCAGCGCAGCATCGGCGAGCAGACGATCTCGGCCAGCGGTACGCCCGTGAGGCGTTCGACGACCTTCGCCGCCTGCTCGCGGCCCTTGTCGTCCAGCTCGACGCCAGGGGTGCGGCCGGCGAGGACACCGGCGACGTTGGCCGAGGAGCGGCCGTGGCGCAGCAGGATGAGGGTGGACACGATCGCCGAGCCTACGGGGCGGTCGACGGGGCCAGTCCGGCGATCACGATCTCGATCCAGCGCTCGCGCCGCGCCGCGTCCGTGCCGGCGTCGGGCACGGTGCTCAGCAGCAGGACGAGATCGGCGAACGTGACGTCGTCGCGCACCGATCCCTGCGCCTGCGCGCGGTCGAGCAGGGTGGTGATGGCAACGACGGCCCGGTCGACAGCCGTGCCGGGGGCGGGCTCGACGTCGAGCCGGCCCGCCGCCGCCTTCACCGCGCGGTCGGTGCCGTGCCGTCGGGCGATGTCGGCGAAGAGGGCGGCGAGCTCCGGGCCGGCCGGGGCCCCGGCCAGGACGGCGTCCAGCGCGGCTTCGGTGCGCGCGGCCATGTGCTCCACCGAGTCGTCGACGATTGCGGCGACCAGGTCCTCCTCGGCCGGGAAGTGCCGGTAGAGCGTGTCGTCGAGGTCGATGGTCGCCGCCCACACCTGCTCGCCGAGCGGCCGTCTCGTCATTTACCGGATGAAGCGAGCGGGGCGGGCCGATGAAGTGGACCGAGAGCATCGTGGTCGACCGTTCCCTCGAGCAGGTACGAGCCGCCATCGCCGACCAGCACCAGCTGATGGCCTGGTCGGCCTGGCCGAAGGCCACCGGCTACACCTGCGCCGTCGACGGGGACGGCCGGTCCCTCGGCTCGACGATCGTGTTCCGAGACCGCGCCGGCGTCGAGCAGGGCCGCCAGCTGCTCACCCGCGTCGCGACCGACCGGGTGGAGTACCGGCTGCGCAACAGGGCCGGGCGGACGCGAGATGACCCCCGAGATCGATTTCCGGCTCGACGCCCTCGGCCCCTCCCGCACGCTGGTCCACCTCGACTTCCGTGCCGCCGCACCCCTCCCGCCCGGGGCACGTCAGCTGGCCGAGCTGCTGCTCGGCCGTCGCGTCCCCCGGTTGCACGTCGAGGACCTCGAACTGCTCAAGGCCCACGTCGAGACCGCGCCGACCCCGGCGGGCTGAGCCGGGCCGCGCGACCCGCACTGCGGCCCCGTTCCCGAACAGGCCTGGCACGCCGATGACCTCGCCCGACAACGGGGACGGGTCGAGATCTTCAACGCCACGCGACCTGACTGCCTCGACGGCTGGACCATGGACCGGGGCCAGCCCTCAGCGGATCCGCCGGCCCATTGCAGCCGACACCGGCGCGGCGCCCCGGGCTGGCACGATCTCGGCGCCGCCGGTCGGCCCGGCGACCTGAGGGCCCTCAGGTCGCCGAGAGCCAGCCCGCGCCGAGGGCGACGAGCAGCACCGCGCCCAACAGCACGCGGTAGACCACGAACACGTAGATGGTGTGGCCCTCGACGTAGCGCAGCAGGAACGTGATCACCCCGTACCCGACGACGAAGGCGATGACCGTCGCGACCGCCATCTGGACGGCGGTCGGCCCGTCACCGGCCCCGATGTCCGACAGCGTGAACAGACCCGCCGCCACCACCGCGGGGATGGCGAGCAGGAACGAGTAGCGCACGGCGGCGGGCCGGGTCAGGCCGAGGAACAGGCCCGCCGTGATCGTCCCGCCGGACCGGGAGACGCCCGGGATCAGGGCCAGGGCCTGTGCGAACCCGAGGATGACGCCGTCGGCCGGCTTCAGCCCGGTCAGCTCGGTGCGTTGCCGCCCGACGCGTTCGGCCAGCCCGAGCAGGACTCCGAACACGATCAGCGTGGTCGCGATCAGCCACAGGTTGCGCACGACCGTCTCGATCTGGTGTCGGAACAGCACGCCGAGGACGGCGATCGGGATCGTGCCGATGATGACGAGCCACGCCATGCGGTAGTCGGGCGTGATGCGCACCATCGGCGTGCGGAAGCCGCGGAAGAACACCGCAACGAGGTGCCCGATGTCGCGGGCGAAGTACAGCAGCACCGCGGCCTCGGTGCCGAGCTGGCTCACCGCCGTGAACGCGGCGCCCGGATCGTTGCCGAAGAACGCCCCCGAAACTATCCGCAGATGCGCCGAGGAGGAGATCGGCAGGAACTCGGTCAAGCCCTGCACGATCCCGAGGACGATCACTTCTAGCCAGCTCATGCGGCGGGACCGTAGCCGGGCGACCCGAGAGCGCGCGCATAGGCTCTCGGCGTGCTGAGGAGACGGGTCGGATCGAGCGGGCTGGAGGTGTCCCGGCTCGGACTCGGCATGATGACCT
>JAYSXW010000486.1:0-8999 GCA_043716935.1 Pseudonocardia sp. | reverse complement strand
CCATCGGTGCCGACCACGTACGCGCTCGCCGCTGTGACCAGGGACACGGTCAGAACGGCGGCCACACAGACCGTGAGGAGCTGCCGCCGACGGCGCTCGCGCGGTTCCGTCACAGCATTGTCACGCTCGTGCACACCCGGAAGTTCACCATCACAAACCGTCTCCACCTGTTCGTGACCGGATCGTTACTGAGCGCTACTCCGGTGACCTCCGCCGCTGGGCGAGCAGCATCGCACCCCTACACTGCAGCCACCTGCGCGGCGTTCACCTGCGGCGACGGGTTTGCCGAGACGCCAGGGACGTCGTCCGAGATCCCTGGCCCGTATTCATCGAACCAGGAGGACGGATGCCCGCATCCACCCTCGCCCAAGGCGCGGATTCCATCGAGCTCGGGGCGAACGACTACATCATCGTCGGTGTGGTCGCGGTGGTCGCCCTCGCCGCTCTGGCCATCGGTTTCGTCCTGCGCAGGGAGGTTCTCGCCGCCGGCGAGGGCACCCCGAAAATGCAGGAGATCGGCCGAGCGGTCCAGGAAGGCGCTACGGCGTACCTCAACCGTCAGTTCCGGACGCTCGCCGTCTTCGTCGCTGTCGTATTCGTCCTGCTCTTCGCGCTCCCGGGACCGCTGGACGAACGCATCGGGCGATCCATCTTCTTCCTCGTCGGAGCGCTGTTCTCCGCCACGATCGGCAGCCTCGGCATGCGTCTGGCGACCAACGCGAACATCCGCGTCGCCTCGGCCGCCAACGAGCCGGACGGCCGCGAGAAGGCCACCCGCATCGCGTTCCGCACCGGCGGTGTGGTCGGCATGTTCACCGTGGGGCTCGGCCTGTTCGGGGCCGCCGTCGTCGTCCTGGTGTACGCCGGTGGCGCCCCCCGTGTGCTGGAGGGCTTCGGCTTCGGTGCCGCCCTGCTGGCCATGTTCATGCGAGTCGGGGGCGGCATCTTCACGAAGGCCGCCGACGTGGGCGCCGACCTCGTCGGCAAGGTCGAGCAGGGCATCCCCGAGGACGACCCACGCAACGCCGCCACCATCGCCGACAACGTGGGCGACAACGTCGGTGACTGCGCCGGCATGGCCGCAGACCTCTTCGAGTCCTACGCCGTGACGCTGGTGGCTGCGCTGATCCTGGGCACCGCCGCGTTCGGCTTGCAGGGCCTGCTCTTCCCGCTGATCGTGCCGGCCATCGGCGTGCTCACCGCGGTGATCGGTGTGTACATCACCCGCACCCGCCCGAATGAGGGCAGTCTCACCACGATCAACCGCAGCTTCTACATCTCCGCGGTGATCTCGGCGGTGCTCTGCGCGATCGCGGCGTACGTCTACCTGCCCGGCAGCTTCGCCGACCTCGGCGGCGGCATCGCCGGCAACGGACCGTCCGACGCCACGGTCGTCACCGCCATGAACGGCACCGACCCGAGGCTGCTCGCGACGATCGCTGTGATCATCGGCATCGTGCTCGCGGCGGCGATCCTGCGGCTCACCGGCTACTACACGGGGACCGAGGACAAGCCCGTGCAGGACGTGGGGCGCTCCTCGCTCACCGGCGCCGCCACGGTGATCCTCTCGGGCATCTCGATCGGCTTCGAGTCCGCCGTCTACACCGCGCTCGTGATCTCGGCGGCCGTGTTCGGGGCATTCGCGTTGGCCACCGGCTCGATCACGGTGTCGCTGTTCGCGGTGGCGCTGGCCGGCACCGGCCTGCTCACGACGGTCGGCGTGATCGTCGCGATGGACACCTTCGGTCCGGTCGCCGACAACGCCCAGGGCATCGCCGAGATGTCGGGCGACGTCACCGGCGACGGTGTGGGAATCCTCACCGAGCTCGACGCCGTGGGCAACACCACCAAGGCCATCACCAAGGGCATCGCGATCGCCACCGCGGTGCTCGCCGCCACGGCTCTGTTCGGCTCCTACCGTGACGCGATCACCGTGGCGCTCGCCGAGGCCGGGCGGGCCGCGACCGACGCCGGTACCGCGTTCGCCTTCGAGGTGTTCGCCCCGAACACGCTGGTCGGCGTGATCATCGGGGCGTCGGTGGTGTTCATGTTCTCCGGCCTGGCCATCAACGCGGTCACGAGGGCCGCCGGAGCGATCGTGTTCGAGGTGCGCCGTCAGTTCCGGGAGCACCCCGGGATCATGGACTACACCGAGCGCCCGGACTACAGCCGCGTCGTCGACATCTGTACCCGCGACTCGCTGCGCGAACTGGCCACGCCCGGCCTGCTCGCGATCTTCGCGCCGATCGCCGTCGGCTTCGGTCTCGGGGTCGGCCCGCTGGCCGGCTACCTCGCCGGCGCCATCGCCACCGGCACCCTGATGGCGGTCTTCCTCGCCAACTCCGGTGGCGCCTGGGACAACGCGAAGAAGCTCGTCGAGGACGGCAACTACGGCGGCAAGGGCTCGCCGGCCCACGAGGCCACGATCATCGGTGATACCGTCGGGGACCCGTTCAAGGACACCGCCGGTCCGTCGATCAACCCGCTGCTCAAGGTGATGAACCTGGTGTCGGTGCTCATCGCGCCGGCCGTCGTCACGTTCTCGGTCGGCGACTCGGCGTCGACGCCGATCCGCATCGCGATTGCGCTGGGGGCCATCGTGATCATCGTCGCCGCGGTCGTGGTGTCGAAGCGCCGCTCGACCTCGATCTCCGACACGCCCGCGGAGAGCACGGTCGGCTGAGTCCACCCCGCGGAGTCCTACCCCGGCCGCCTTCCACCGCGGCACGGCCCGACGGCCGCCCGTCCACCCCGGACGGGCGGCCGACAGCGTTCCCGGGCCGCCCGGCACACTGGCCCCACCCCGTCCTTCGTTCCAGGGAGCAGGCGAATGCCCCGCTCGGCCCTGATCGTCCCGGTCTCGTTGCTCGTCGCCGCCCTGACACTCACCGGTTGCAGCACGGTCGTGCCGGGCGCCCCGAACGCCGCCGCCGGCGTTGCCCAGCCGTCCTCGGTGGGGTCCGCCGCACCCGGCGCGCCGGCGACGGGCGATGGTGGGGGCGACGCGGCGGCTTGGATGGGCCGGGTCTGTGGGGCCCTGGTGCCGGTGGCCCAGCTCGCGTCCGCTGCGCCCGATCTGTCCAGCGGTGACGCGGCCTCGATCGTCGGCGGCTTCGGCGGCTATCTCGATCAGGCCGGCGCTACCGTCGGTGCCGCGCTCGACGGGATCGCCGAGGCGGGTGCGTCGCCGGTCGACGGTGGCGACGAGATGGTCGCGCGGCTCACGGGCGCCCTCACCACGGCGCGCACGACACTCGCGGAGGCGAAGTCCAAGCTCAAGGCCATCAACTCCGACGACCCGGCGTCGCTGCTCGAGAACCTGCCCGCCGCGATCGAGCCGCTCGGCTCGCTGGAGTCGCTCGCCGTGCCGCTGCAGGACGTCCCCAACGGCGCCGAGCTCTCCAACCTGACGGCACAGGCGCCGAATTGCCAGCAGGTACAGGGCATGATCGGCGGTTAGGAGCGCGCTGAAGGCACCCTCCTCGCGGCGCGTCCCGCCACGACCGTCGAACGCGTGTTCTACTGTGCGGGTCGTGTCACAGCTGTCGCTGTTCTCCGCCGACGCCCGCGATCCCACGATGGCCGATCTCGCGGGCCTGCTGTGCGGACCGGGACAGATCGTCCGCTTCGGCGTCGGGGACCAGGCGCGGCTCTCGATCGTGCTGGCCGATCCCGCACGGGCCGGTGCCGTCATCGCGGCGTGCGCGGCCGTCGGTGTCCCGGTCTCGCCGGTGCTGACCGGGAGCGGGGCGACTGCGCTGCGGACGGCGTTCCGGTGCGACCTGGTCGGCCTGGCGGAGGCCTGGACCCGTGGCGCGGTCAAGACCGTGCCGCCGGGATGGCAGCTCGACGGGGCTGCGCTGCGGCTGTGGGCGCTGGCCGCGGGCCGGCCCGACGAGCGCGGTGGCTATCTCCTCGCCCTCGACCCGCACGCCCCGGACACGCACCTCCCGCTGGTCGCGGCGGCCACGCGGGCCGGCATCCCACCCGCCCGGGTCGGTCGCGGGACGGCGCTGCGGATCAGCGGGACGCGTCGGGTGCAGCGCCTGGTGGAGCTGGTGGGCCCGGTGCCCGCGCGCGTCCCGTCCGCCGACTGGCCGCGGTACTGGGGCCGAGCCGCCTCCTGACAGTGCCTGCTCACCAGGGGTTCCAGGCTTCGGGGCTAGGCTCTCGCCGCGTGCGTCGGCGTCACTGCTGTGACAGATGCGACACTGCGAGTGGATGTGGACGGGTGGGCCCTCGGCACGCGCCGTGGCCACGGCGACGCATACTCGAAGACCGGGTACCCCGCGCACCAGGTGCGGCGGGCCCGACATGACGGCCGGTGGTCACGCGAGACGGGCACCGGAGACGATGGGGTAGGACCAGGTGGCAACCGGAACGACGAGCTCGACGCCCGTGACCGACGACGGGACGACGGCCGGCAACGGCACCCGGAAGGCGGGCGGCGGCCGTCGCACCACCACGCCCACGGCCGCCGCCACGGGGCGTCCCACACGCCGGTTGGTCATCGTCGAGTCGGGCACGAAGGCCAAGAAGATCCAGGCCTACCTGGGCAAGGACTACATCGTCGAGGCCTCCGTCGGCCACATCCGCGACCTGCCCCGCGGTGCCGCGGATGTCCCCGCGAAGTACAAGGGCGAGTCGTGGGCGCGCCTGGGCGTCGACGTCGATCACGAGTTCGCCCCGCTCTACGTCGTCACGCCGGAGAAGCGCAGCAAGGTCGCCGAGCTGAAGGACGCGCTGAAGTCGGTCGACGAGCTACTGCTCGCGACGGACCACGACCGCGAGGGCGAGGCCATCGCCTGGCATCTGCTGGAGACGCTCAAGCCCAAGGTCCCGGTGCGCCGGATGGTGTTCCACGAGATCACCGAGTCCGCCATCCGCGCGGCGGTGGAGAACCTGCGCGACCTCGACCACGACATGGTCGACGCCCAGGAGACCCGCCGCATCCTCGACCGCCTCTACGGCTACGAGGTCTCTCCCGTGCTGTGGAAGAAGGTCATGCCGAAGCTCTCGGCGGGCCGGGTGCAGTCGGTGGCGACGAGGATCATCGTGCAGAGAGAGCGCGAGCGCATGGCCTTCGTGTCGGCGTCGTACTGGGACATCGCGGCGCAGATGGACGCGGGCGCGGCGGCGTCGCCCCGGCAGTTCGGGGCGCGGCTCGTCGCGATCGACGGCGCCAGGGTGGCCACGGGCCGGGACTTCGGCGCCGACGGGCAGCTGCGCACGATCGGCAAGGACCCCGCCACCGCCCTGGACGAGGCGAGTGCCCGGCGCCTGGCCGACGCACTGGCCGGGCGCGACATGGCCGTCGAGTCCGTGGAGTCCAAGCCCTACACCCGCAAGCCCTACCCGCCGTTCATGACCTCCACGCTGCAGCAGGAGGCCGGACGCAAGCTGCGCTTCTCCGCCGACCGCACGATGCGCAGTGCGCAGCGGCTCTACGAGAACGGCCACATCACCTACCTCCGCACCGACTCGACGACGCTGTCGGAGTCGGCGATCAACGCCGCGCGGAGCCAGGCCCGCGAGCTCTACGGCGATGCCTACGTCCCGGCGCAGCCGCGGCAGTACACGCGCAAGGTCAAGAACGCGCAGGAGGCCCACGAGGCCATCCGACCCGCCGGCGACAGGTTCCGCACCCCCGGCGAGATCGCCCGCGAGGTCGACGGCGACGACTTCCGCCTCTACGAGCTGATCTGGCAGCGCACCGTCGCGTCCCAGATGCACGACGCCCGCGGCACCACCGTCAGCATCCGGATCGCGGGCACGGCTGCCACGGGTGAGGCCGTCACGTTCGCCTCGTCCGGCCGCACGATCACCTTCCCCGGCTTCCTGCGCGCCTACGTCGAGACCGTCGACGACCAGGCGGGTGGCGAGGCCGACGACGCCGAGTCACGCCTGCCGGAGCTGACGAAGGGGCAGGCGCTGACCGCGGCGGCGCTGACCCCCGAGGGCCACTCCACCAACCCCCCGTCGCGGTTCACCGAGCCGAGCCTGATCAAGCAGCTCGAGGATCTCGGCATCGGCCGGCCCTCGACCTACGCGTCGATCATCAAGACGGTCCAGGATCGCGGGTACGTGTGGAAGAAGGGCCAGGCGCTGGTCCCGTCGTGGATCGCGTTCGCCGTGGTGGGGCTACTGGAGCACCACTTCGGGCGCCTCGTCGACTACGACTTCACCGCGGCCATGGAAGACGAGCTCGACTCGATCGCGGCCGGAACGCAGGGCCGCACCGCGTGGCTCTCGGGCTTCTACTTCGGCGCCGCCCAGGGCACCGAGGGCTCCGTCGCGCGCGCGGGCGGGCTCAAGAAGCTGATCGGCGTCAACCTCGAGGAGATCGACGCCCGCGAGATCAACTCCGTGCCGGTGTTCGCCGACGTCGTCGTGCGCGTCGGTCGCTACGGCCCGTACCTGGAACGGACCCGGGACGGCGGGTCGCAGCGCGCGAACCTGCCCGAGGACCTGCCACCCGACGAGCTCACGCCCGAGATCGCCGAGCAGCTGTTCTCGGTGCCGCAGGAGGGCCGATCACTCGGCGTCGATCCCGTCACCGGGCACGAGGTCGTGGCGAAGGAGGGCCGCTACGGGCCCTATGTCACCGAGATCCTGCCCGACGTCGAGCCGCCAACGAGCGACGCGCCGAAGCCGAAGAAGGCGCCCGCGAAGCCCAAGCCCCGCACCAGCTCGCTGTTCACCGGCATGGCGACGGAGTCGGTGACGCTGGAGGAGGCGCTGCGGCTGCTGTCACTGCCCCGGCTCGTGGGAGCCGACCCGGAGAGCGGCGAGGAGATCACCGCCCAGAACGGCCGTTACGGGCCGTATCTGAAGAAGGGCACCGACTCCCGGTCCCTCAAGAACGAGGAGCAGCTGTTCACGGTCACCCTCGACGAGGCCGTGGCGATCTACCAGCAACCCAAGCAGCGGGGCCGTCGCACCGCCGATGCCACCCCGCCCCTGCGCGAGCTGGGCCCGGACACGGCCACCAAGAAGCCGATGGTGATCAAGGACGGCCGCTTCGGGCCCTACGTCACCGATGGTGAGACCAACGCGAGCCTCCGCAAGGGCGACAGTGTCGAGCAGCTCACCGACGAGCGCGCGAGCGAGTTGCTGGCCGAACGCCGCTCCCGTGGCCCGGCCCCGAAGAAGACCCCGGCCAAGCGCGCCCCCGCGAAGCCGGCCAAGAAGAAGACCCCAGCCAAGTAGAGCGGTCAGGTGAGCAGGGCCTTCACCGCGGCGGCGACCCTCCCGCCGTCGGCGCGCCCGGCTGCGGCGGCGGTGGCGCGCTTCATGACCTGCCCCATCTGCCGGGGGCCGGGCTGCTCGCCCAGCTCGGCTGCGGTGTCGGCGACGGCACTGCGGGCGATCTCGGCGAGCTCGTCGTCGCCGAGCTGGGTGGGCAGGTAGCGGGCCAGGATCTCGCCCTCCGCCCTTTCCTGGGCGGCCAGCTCCTCGCGGCCCGCGCCGGCGAACGCCTCCGCCGACTCGGCGCGCTTCTTGGCCTCCTTCGCGATGACCTTCACCACCTCGTCGTCGGACAGCTCGCGCGCCGTGGTGCCCGCGACCTCTGCGTTGCCGACGGCCGTCAACGTCATGCGCAGGGTGGACTTGACCAGCTCGTCGCGGGCCTTCATCGCCGCGGTCAGATCCGACCGCAACGTCTCCTTGAGGGTGCTCACGGGCGGAGAGGCTAGTCCGCCGTACGCTCTGAAGGGTGAACCTATGGGGTCGGCTCGCGCTCGGCGCGACGGCGACGGGTGCCGCCACGATCGCCTACGCCGCCGGCGTGGAGCGTCGATGGTGGACGCTGCGCGAGGTCACGCTGCCGGTGCTGGCCGCGGGCGCGCGGCCGCTGCGGGTGCTGCACGTGTCGGACCTGCACCTCACGCCGGGCCAGCAGAGCAAGGCGCGCTGGGTGGCGCAGCTCGCGGAGCTGGAGCCCGACCTCGTCGTCAACACCGGCGACAATCTCGCGCACCCCCGCGCCGTGCCCACCGCCGTCTCCGCCCTCGGCCCGCTACTGCAGTTCCCGGGGCTCTTCGTGTTCGGCAGCAACGACTACTTCGGGCCCACCCCCAAGAACCCTGCGCGCTACCTCGGGCCCAACGAGAAGCGCGCACACGGCGAGCCGCTCCCGTGGCACGACCTGCGGGCCGCGCTGATCGAACGCGGCTGGCTCGACGTCACGCACAAGCAGGTGATGCTCGACGTCGACGGCGTGACGGTCGCAGCCGCCGGCGTCGACGACCCGCACCTGGGCCTCGACCGCTACGACCGCGTCGCCGGCCGCCCCGAGGGCCGGCCCGGCCTGCGCCTCGGCCTGACCCACTCCCCCGAGCCCCGCGTGCTCGACGGGTTCGCCGCCGACGGCTACGACCTCGTTATGGCCGGTCACACCCATGGCGGCCAGCTGCGCCTGCCCGGCGTCGGCGCGCTGGTCACCAACTGCGGCATCGACCGCTCCCGTGCCCGCGGCGCCTCCCGGTGGGGCGCCCACACCCGACTGCACGTCTCCGCCGGCCTCGGCACCTCACCGTTCGCACCCGTCCGCTTCGCCTGCCCCCCCGAAGCCAGCCTCCTGACGCTGGTCGCCCGCCCGGCGGCGACCACCCTGCTCCGGGCGACCCCGACGGCAGCGCCAGCGGACATCAGCTAGGGTTGTCAATGGCTCTCGGGCCATCGGGGTGTGGCGCAGCTTGGTAGCGCGCTTCGTTCGGGACGAAGAGGTCGCAGGTTCAAATCCTGTCACCCCGACCATCAAACAGCCTGGTCAGAGACTCCGCAGGGGGATCTTGGACCAGGCCCTTCCGATCTTCTCGGTGCCGCGAGTACTCAACTGAGTAGCTACCGGCGACGAGGCGGAGTCACTCCGGCCGCCACACCCGCCCGGCCAGCCCGCGGCCCAGCAGCGTGACGCTCCATGGCCCGTCGCCGAGATCAGTCCGGGCCTGCTCGATCGCCGTCCAGTGCCGCGTGACCAGCTCAAGCTGGTCACG
>JAYSXW010000485.1:0-27913 GCA_043716935.1 Pseudonocardia sp. | reverse complement strand
CACCGCCTCGAGGGGGACCAGCCGTTGCGGGCCGTGGGGGCCGTCGACCAGCCGTGACGCGATCTCGCCCTTGCGGTACCAGGAGCGCAGGGCCGACCGCGACACCCCGGCCCGCGTCTCGGCGTCGCCCAGCGGCACTCACGTGGTGTCCTCGACCCTAGCGAGCAGCTCAAGCTCGTCCTGCCAGGCCTGCAGCCGGGCGTCCCAGTCACTCTCCATGTTGCCCTCCGACCGTGTCGGTATCACGCTTTCCGTATCAGAAGCGGTGTATTGACAGGGTTGCGACATGGATACATGTTCGAGAGATTCACGGGCGAGGCCCGTCAGGTCGTCGTGACGGCGCAGGAGCAGGCGCGCCGTCGTCACCACAACTACATCGGCACCGAGCACCTGCTGCTCGCGCTCGTCGCGCTGCCGCCGGACAACGCGGTCCGGCAGACGCTCGCCGGACTCGGGGTCACGCCGGAGTCCGTCGACGTCGCCGTGGGCCGTCTCGTCGGTGCCGGCCAGGAGCACCGGGAAGGCCACATCCCGTTCACGCCACGCGCCAAGAAGGTGCTGGAGCTGTCGCTGCGCGAGGCACTGGCGCTGAAGGTCAACCACATCGGTGCCGAGCACCTCCTGCTCGGGATCCTGCGCGAGGGCGACGGCGTCGCCGCCCAGATCCTGCTCGACGACGGGCGATCCGCCGATTACATCCGTGCTGCCGTGCTCGGCGCCGTCCCTGCGACACCGCGCAACCCGGCCCGCACGCCGGCCACGGAGCAGGCGCTCTCGCAGGCGGAGCAGATCGCGGCGGGAGCCCCGGTCGGCACGCACCACCTGCTGGAATCGCTCGCCGGGCAGGAGGAGCCCTAGAGTCACCCCATGGACGCAGCGGCCCGCTGGGCGGAACTGCAGGAGGGCCGGGGAATCCCACCGGAGATCCTCGCCCGGGCCGAAGCAGACCCGTGGGGCTTCGACGCCGAGTCCTTCCGGGCGCCTGTCGTCGCGCTCGACACGCCGTCCCGCGCGGCCGGTCTCGCGTTCCTGGGCGCCGGCGGCAGCGTCCTGGACGTCGGCTGCGGGGGCGGCGACGCCGCGTTCGCTCTGCTCCGGTCGGCCACCCACCTCACCGGCTCCGACCAGCAGCAGGACATGCTCGACGTCTTCGCCGCCGATGCCGCGGGCCGCGGCGTCGCCTTCCGCACCGTGCTGGGTCGCTGGCCGGACGCCGCCCCCCACGCCGGCCCGGCCGACGTCGCCGTCTCCCATCACGTCCTGCACAACGTCGTCGACCTGCCGCCGTTCCTGCTCGCCCTCACCGGCGCCGCGCGGCGCGGGGTGGTCGTCGAGATGCTCGAGCAGCATCCGATGGCCTGGCTCGACCCCCTCTGGGAGCGCCACCACGGCCTACGCCGGCCGCCGTCCACCACGACCGAGGACGCCGTCGCCGTCCTGCGGGAACTGGGGATCGAGCCGAGGGTGGCGCGCTGGGAGCGCAGGTCACCGCTTGGGCAGGACCCGGCGTGGGTCACCCGCCGGCTGTGCCTGCCGGCCGATCGGGTGCCGGAGATCGACGCGTCGCTCGACACGCTCGTCCGCCCCCGGAGCGCCGCCACCCTGGCCTGGACACCCTGACGCGGGATGGCGGGACTGGAGGTTTTGCTCGGCGTCGGGGCCGCGGTCGTCCTCACCGGGGTCGTCGCCGTGCGGTTGTCGGTGCGGCTCGGTCTGCCGTCCCTGCTGCTCTATCTCGGCATCGGGGTGCTGCTGGGCGAGTCGGTCCTGGGCATCGAGTTCTCCGACGCGCCGCTGACGCAGTCGATCGGAATCGCGGCGCTGGTGCTGATCCTCGTCGAGGGCGGGCTCACCACCCGCTGGGACGCCGTGCGCCCGGCGCTGGGGCTGGGCATCGCGCTGTCGACGGTGGCGGTCGCGGTCAGCATCGGTGTTGTCGGCGTCGCGTTGCACCTGCTCCTGGGCCTGGACTGGCGCGTCGCGTTCCTGTGGGGGGCGGTGCTGTCCTCCACCGACGCAGCGGCGGTGTTCAGCGTGCTGCGCAGCGTCGGGGTGTCGCCGCGGCTGGCCGGCACCCTCGAGCTGGAGTCGGGCCTCAACGACGCGCCGGTGGTGCTCGCGGTGGTGCTGCTGGCGTCGCCGGACCCGATCACCTGGATCACCCCGCTGCTGGTGGTCTACGAGCTGGCGGCCGGCGCCGGGGTCGGGTTGCTGCTCGGGTTCGCCGGGGCGTGGGCGCTGCGCCGGGCCGCGTTGCCGTCGACGGGCCTCTATCCGCTGGCCGCCATCGCCGTGTGCGTCCTGGCCTACGCGACGGGCCAGCTCTCGCACGCCTCCGGGCTGCTCGCCACCTACGTCGCCGCGCTCGTGCTCGGCAACTCCGACCTGCCGCACCGCGGCGGGGTCCGGTCGTTCGCCGAGGGCACCGGCTGGTTGGCGCAGATCGGGCTGTTCGTGCTGCTGGGGCTCTACGCTTCGCCGCCGCGGCTACCGGCTGCGCTGGTGCCGGCGCTCGTCGCGGGGCTGGTACTGCTCGTCGCGGCCCGGCCGCTGTCGGTACTGGTGGCGGCTACGCCGTTCCGGGTGCCATGGCGGGAGCAGGCTTTCCTGTCCTGGTCGGGGCTGCGGGGTGCGGTGCCGATCGTGCTCGCGCTGATCGCGCTGACCGAGGGTGCGCCGGGAGCGCGGGCGCTGGTGGACGTCGTGTTCGTGCTCGTCGTGCTGTTGACCCTGCTGCAGGGCACCACCCTGCCGTGGGTGGCGCGCCGACTGGGCGTCGCCCGCGCGGGGGAACCGCGGGAGATCGAGGTCGACGCCGCCCCACTCGACGAGTTGGGCGCCGACCTGTTGCAGGTACGCGTGCCCGTCGGGTCGCAGCTGCGCGGGGTGTACCTGTCGGAGCTGCGGCTGCCGCGCGGCGCCACGGTCAGCCTGCTCGTGCGCGACGGTGAGGCGTTCACCCCCACCGGCGAGACGCGGTTGCGCGAGCTCGACCAGCTCCTCGTCGTGGCTACGGCGGCATCGCGCCGCGCGGCGGAGGACCGGATCCGGGCCGTCGACCAGCGCGGCCGGCTGGCCCGGTGGCACCGGGCGCCGCCCGTCGAGGGTCGTGCGCGCCCCGGCACCGGTCTGCGTGCACGGGCGGCGGTGCCGCGTCCGGGCGTAGGGGATGATGACGAGGTGAGCACCCCGACGACCACCGTCCCCACGGTCCGGCTGCTGGCGGTGATCGCCACCCTGGTGCTGGCCGCCGACATCGCCGTCAAGACCGTCGCCGTGGCGCAGCTGGAGGGGAGGCCGCCGGTGGAGCTGCTCGGTGGGTTCGTGTACGTGCAGCTGCTGCGCAACCCCGGCGCTGCGTTCGGGCTGGCCACCGGCTACACGTGGGTGCTCACGCTGGTGGCCGTCGCGGTGGTGGTGGTGATCGTGCGGGTGGCACGCCGGTTGCGGTCCACCGGTTGGGCCATCGCGCTGGGCCTCGTGCTCGGCGGGGCGCTGGGCAACCTCACCGACCGCGTGTTCCGCGCGCCCGGCCCGCTGCAGGGCCACGTCGTCGACATGGTGTCGCCGTTCGCGCCCAACGGCTCGGTGTTCCCGGTGTTCAACCTGGCCGACTCCGCGATCACCACCGGCGGCGTGCTGCTCGTGCTGCTCGCGCTCCTGGGCCGCGAGCTCGACGGCACCCACCGCACCCCGGAGCCGGCCGGTGAGTGACACCCGCCAGCTCCCCGTGCCCGACGGGCTCGACGGCATGCGCGTCGACGCCGGGCTCTCGCGGCTGCTCGGGCTCTCGCGCACGGTCGTCGCCGCGCTCGCCGAGGACGGCCGCGTCGCCGTCGACGGCCGCGCCGCGGGCAAGTCCGACCGGCTCACGGCCGGTGCGTGGCTCGAGGTCGACCTGCCCGAACCCGAGGCCCCCGCGGAGATCGCCGGTGCCCCCGAGGAGGTCGCCGGATTGTCGATCCTGCACGCCGACGACGACATCGTGGTGGTGGACAAGCCCGTCGGTGTCGCCGCGCACCCGAGCCCCGGCTGGACCGGCCCCACCGTGCTCGGCGGCCTCGCGGCACTCGGCTTCCGGGTGTCCACCTCGGGCACGGCCGAGCGGCAGGGCATCGTGCACCGGCTCGACGTCGGCACCACCGGCGTCATGGTGGTCGCCACCTCCGAGCGCGCCTACACCGAGCTCAAGCGGGCGTTCAAGGAGCGGACGGTCGACAAGCGCTACCACGCCGTCTGCCAGGGCCACCCCGATCCCTCCAGCGGCACCGTCGACGCGCCGATCGACCGCCATCCCAAGCACGACTACCGTTTCGCGGTGGTGGCGGACGGCAAGCCCAGCGTCACCCACTACGACACGATCGAGGCGTTCCGGGCCGCGTCGCTGCTCGACATCCACCTGGAGACCGGTCGCACGCACCAGATCCGCGTGCACCTCTCAGCACTGCGCCACCCCTGCGTCGGGGACCTCGCCTACGGCGCCGACCCGACGCTCGCCCGGCGCCTGCACCTGGAACGCCAGTGGCTGCACGCTCGCTCCCTGGGCTTCCATCACCCCGCCGACGGGCGCTGGGCCACGTTCACCAGCCCCTACCCGGCCGACCTGGCCCGTGCGCTGGAGCTGCTGGCGCAACCGTGACCACGCGGTGGCGCCTCGGGATCCTGCTGGGCTGCGTGGTCGTCGTGCTGCTCACGGCCTGGTACGCCGGCTCCCGGTTCACCCCGACCGCCCCCGCGCCGCCGCCCGGTTCGGTGCGGCTGGGCCCCGATCCGAGCGAGTCGGTGGCGGACTACCTCGCGCGCCTGCCCGCGGAGCTGCCCCCGCCCGGCGTGAAAGTGCTCGCCCTCGTCCAGCTCGCGGCCGGCCGCCCGACCGCGACGATCACCGGTGACGTCGTGACCGTCGTGTTCCGTGCCCCGCTGCCACGCGTACAGACGGCGCTGCGGTTCGAGGCGCTGGAGCCGGGCGTGCCGCTCGCCACCGCCGCCGACACGGCGGCGGACCGGGCCCGGCTCGCGGCCGGCGCCGACGCCGTACGGCTCACCGGCCGACCTCGGGACGTCGCCGCCGCCGAGGCCGCCGCGCTCGCCGACCCCGACTGCGCGTGTGTCGTCGCGCTCGTCGCCCGGGCCGACCGCGCCGGGCTGGAGGCGCTCGCCGCGGTACCGGGCGTCCGGGCCGTGCAGGCCGCGCCGGTCGGCGTCACCGCCCCCGAACTGGCGCTCGCGCCCCTGCTGCCGGAGCAGACCGGTTCCGCCGATCCGCCGCCCGACGACGGACCCGTGCCGCCGGCTTGAGCGTTCGTCCCCGACCGGGCGGTCCGGAATCCCCCGGATGGACTCGGTGGTGTTCCTGATGTTCGTCTCGGCGTCGAACTGGGATGGTGGGCGCATGACGAGGCGTGGACGGCCCGGACCCGCGGGCCCGGGCCCGTTCGCTTACGTGTTCACCCACCATGTTCCGATCGTTATCGTGGGTTCACCCGGTCGTACCCTGTTCGGGACGGCGGATCGGGTTGGCTGTGCCACGGTGAGAAGCGTGCAGGTGTACTCGGCCCCGACCACGGTCCGGCCGATGGCCTACGCTGCCCTCGAGATCGCCACCACGGGGGGCCCGCGCGCATGACCGGCATCGCGATCCTCCTTGCCGTCCTGGGCTCGGTCTGCTTCGCCGGCGCCACGGTCCTGCAGCACCGGGCGGTGTCGGCCCAGGCCGAATCGAACCGGCCGGCGAACGCTGCGGCCGGCGACGGGTACACCCCCGCCGCCACGCAGCACGCGCTCTCGCTGCGGGGCATCGTGGCCGCCGCCCGACGCCCCGGCTGGTTGACCGGGCTCGCACTGGCCAGCGCCGGGAGTGGCTTGCACGCCACCGCGCTGGTGCTCGCTCCGCTGTCGATCGTCCAGCCCCTGGGCGTACTGGCCGTACCCATCGCCGTGGTGCTCACCGCCATACACACCCACCGCAGGCCCGGCCGGGGAGTCGTCGTCGGCGTGGTCATCTGCATCGCCGGGGTCGCCGCGTTCGTCGCCACCGCGGCGGGCACCGCCGTCAGCACCCCACCGCCGAGCCGCGCCACACTGTTCGCCGGCCTGATCGTCACGGCGGTGGTGGCCGTCGTGGCCGCGTTCGGCCTCACCCGCTCGGGCTGGTTGCGCTGCGTCACGTGCGCCACCGCCGCAGCCGTTGCCTTCGGACTCGTGTCGGCGCTGGTACGAGCCGTGTCCCAGTCCGTCGTCGCCGCGGCGCCCGGCGGCCTCGTCGCCGCGGTGCTCGACCCGGCCGTGCTCGCCACGGCGGTCGGGATCGTCGTGGCGCTCGTCGCAGGGGGGTGGCTCGTGCAGCAGGCCCTCGCGTCGGGCCCGCCCGAGGTCATCACCGCCTGCCTCACCGTCGTCGACCCGATCGTCGCGGTGCTGCTCGGCGCGGTGCTGCTCGGGGAGGGCGCGAAGACCCCGGCCGACACGTGGTTCCTGCTCGGGTCGGCCGCGCTCGCCGCCGTCGTCGGCGTCGTCGCGCTGGCCCGGCACCATCCCGACGCCGTCGCGGCCCGGGCGCGGCGCGGCAACCCGTCCGCCGCCGCACCGTCCTCGACCGCACCGTCCTCGACCGCAGCGTCCTCGACCGCAGCGCCCGACGCTGCAGCGCCCGATATCGCGCCGCCCACCGCTGCACCGCCCGCCGCACCGCAGCGACGGCGGGAGCCCTCGCCCTTCCGCCGGTGACCCCAGCACCGCGCATTCCGCACCCGAGAGGATCATCCCCCGTGAAGCCCCTTCGCGTCCTGATCGGCGCCGAGACCTACCCGCCCGACGTCAACGGCGCCGCCCGTTTCGCCGAGCGACTCGCGATCGGCCTCACGGGCCGCGGTCACGAGGTGCACGTGGTCACACCGTCGCAGCACGGCCCGGTGTCGCACGAGGTACGCGACGGTGTCACCGTGCACGGCGTCCGGTCCCACCGGTACTTCCTGCACGAAGGCTTCCAGGTGTGCATGCCCTGGGAGGCCGGGCCCGACACCGCGGCGCTGCTCGCCGAGATCGACCCCGACGTGGTGCACACCAACGCGCACATGGTCGTCGGCCGGGGTGTGGTGAACGCAGCGCACCGCGCGGGCCGGCCGTTGATCGCCACCAACCACCTCATGCCGGAGAACCTCTCGGCGTACTCGCCGATCCCGCGGGTGCTGCAGAAGGCCTACCACGCGTGGGCCTGGAAGGACCTCGGCCGCGTGTTCGGCAAGGCCGACATCGTCACGGCCCCGACGCCCCGCGCCGTTGAGCTGCTGGTGCGCCACGCCAAGCTCGTGAACGCCATCCCCGTGTCCTGCGGCATCGACACCGACCGGTACCGGTCGGTCCCGGATGTTCCGTCGCCCGTGCCGACCGTCCTGTTCGTCGGCCGGCTCGATGCCGAGAAACGCGTCGACGAGCTGATCCGCGCGTTCGCCGCGCTGCCCGTGGGGCTCTCAGCCGACCTGGAGATCGTGGGCGACGGAGCGCGCCGCGAGGACTGGACGGCTCTCGCCGCCGAGCTCGGGATGGCCCACCGCGTGCGGTTCCGGGGGTTCGTCAGCGAGGAGGACCTGATCGAGGCCTACGCCCGGGCCGCCGTGTTCTGCATGCCCGGCGTCGCGGAGCTGCAGAGCCTCGCCACGCTGGAGGCGATGGCCGCCGGCACCCCGGTGATCGCCGCCAACGCGATGGCGCTGCCGCACCTGTGCCGTCCCGGCCGCAACGGCTGGCTCTACACCCCCGGTGACGTCGGCGAGCTCGCCACCCGGCTCACCGCGCTGCTGGCGGATCCCGAGCAGCGCCGCCGGATGGGTGCCGTCAGTCGCGAGATTGCCGGCGAGCACGCCATCGGTGCCACCCTCAGCACGTTCGAGGGCCTCTACGAGCGGGTGATCGGCCGCAACGAGCTGGTGTCCGACCGCGCCGCGTAGTCACACCCACGCCGCGGGCCGGCACACACCCGGTAGGGCTCGCACACACTGTCCGCGCTGTGTGCGAGCCCCGGGAGCTGTGTGTCGGCGCCGGCGATCTGTGCTGGTGCTCCGGCGTGTCAGTCGGTCAGGCGTTCCAGCAGGGCCAGGAGTATGCGGGCCGACCCCTCCCAGGTGAACTCGCGCGCGCGGAACCGGGCCGCCGACGAGCGCTGCTGCCACCCCGCGGGGTCGTCGAGCTCCCGGACGGCCCGCACGAACCCGGCGACGTCGTCGGGGTCGACGAACGTCGCCGCGTCCCCGCCGACCTCGCGGAAAACCGGGATGTCGCTGACCACCAGCGGTGTGCCGAGCTGCATGGCCTCCACCAGCGGGATGCCGAACCCCTCGTCGTAGGACGCCGTGACCAGCGCCGTCGCGCCGCGGAGCACGTCGCGGTAGGTGGCGTCGTCGGCGCCGTCGTGGAAGACGAGCCGTCCCCCGGGCGCGAGTGCCTCCAGCCGGGCCCGCTCCGCGACGCCGATACGGCTCATCAGGTGCAACTCGTGCCCGGGCAGGGACGGCATCGCGCTCGCCAGCGTGCCGACGTTCTTGTAGGGCATGAACGAGCCCATGTAGACCAGAGCGCCGGTGCGGGGCAGCCGGGTGGTCTCGGGAGCCGGGTCCGCCGCGTTGGCGACCACCGTGACCGGACGCTGCGTCAGCCGGTGCCGGGCGATCAGCTCGGCCGTGGTCCGCGACACGGTGACGACGGCGTCGGCCCGGTTCAGCAGCATCCGCTGCGGCCACCACGCCCGGTGATGGAGCCGCCACAGCGCCCGGATCGGGAGCGGGAGCTCCCGCGGCGGCGTCGGGTGCGCGTAGTAGATGAGGTCGTGCAACGTCAGGACCAGGCGGTAGCGTCGGCCCCAGCTCCCCATCGTCTGCATCGGGGAGAACACGACGTCGGGCTCCAGCGCCCGCACCTGACGCGCGACGAACGGCTCCCGCAGGCTCGTCGGACCGCTGATCCGCTGCCATGGCAGGTCCGGGAGGTGGGTGAGCTGGCGCTCGTCGGAGATCAGCATCGTCAGGGGGTGCAGTGCGCCCAGCGCTGTGACCAGGCCCGCGGTGTAGCGGCTGATGCCGTCGTGGTGTCCGATGCGGATGTACCGGCAGTCGACGGCGATCCTCATGGGCGGGCCGGGGGAACGGGCAGGCGGCGCAGGAAAGTCGTGATCGCCGCGGCCACCGCCCCGGGCGTCTCGTAGTGCGCGAGATGGCCCGTACCCGGCACGACGACGAGCTCGACGTCGGGCAACCGCCCCGCCAGCTCCTCCTGCGCGGCGACCGGGGCGATGTCGTCGCGCTCGCCGGCCACGAGCAGCGTCGGGACGTCGATCCCGACGGCGGACGTTCCGACGTCCCCGGTGACGGACGCCTCGAACGCCTCCAGCAGCACCCGCCGGTCGGCGAACCCGTTGAACCGCCGGTCGTGCTCGGCGTGGATCCACCGCCGCAACGCCCGGTCGGGGGTGTGCACCATCGCCAGGCTCGCCACGCGGGTGATCACGCGGCTCCGTAGCAGGCGGGTGCCGGCGCGTTCGGGCAGTACGCCGGCGAGTCGGTGGTAGAGCAGGGTCAGCCGGGTCATCCTCACCCGGGGGCCCGCCAGGGCGGAGGTCGCGATCGGGTTGACGAGCACGAGGCCGCGCACAGCGGCGCCCGATGCCACCGTGGCGGCCGCGACGACCGAGCCGAACGAGTGCCCGGCGAGCACCGCGTCCCCGCCCGGGGCGACGGTGGCCAGCAGGTCGCGGGCCCACGCCGTGTAGCCGGCGACGTCGTGCCGGTCGTGGGGCAGCGGCAGGGACTCCCCGAACCCGGGCAGGTCCGGCACCACCACCCGTACCCCGCCCAGGTGGGCGACGATCGGGGCCAAACCGTGGTGGTCGCCGCGCAGGCCGTGCAGGAACACCACCGTCGGCGCCCCCTGGTCACCGTGGACGTGCAGAACGGTCCGCCCGCCGCGCAGCACGACCTCGCGGCGGTGGGCCGTGAGCTGGGAGTCGGTCATCGGGACCCAGTCTACGGGTCACTCCGAGGCCGCACCGCGATGAGAACCACCACGCCGTCGAGATGACGGTGCAGGATGTCGGGCACGGCCCCTCGCGGCTCACCGCCGAGGTCAGCACCGCCGGACCAGCCCCCCGATGTCGCTGACGTGCCGCGATCGAACGCGACGAAGATCATTTCTCGGGCGTATGTAAGGTTGGTCTCACCGGATGGGATGGCCGCGCATCGACCGGCTTCGGTGCTCACCGCGAGGAGACCTGGATGTCACAGACCAGCGATGCGACGACGACAGGATCGCGGGTGTCCGGCGCGCTGTGGGCGCTGAGGATCACTGCCGTTTCCGCCACCGTCGAGGTCCTCTACCAGGGCCTGACGGCCGGACAGATCCTCGTGCAGAACCAATCCGCGCTGGAGCTGCACGGCGGTGGGGCGATCGTCCTGCACGTGCTGACCGGGCTCACCGCGATCGCCGCCGGACTGTACCGGCGGGCCACCCGTGGTCCGTGGTGGCCGGCGGTGCTGAGCGCGGTGGTCTTCGTCGCCACCTTCGTGGAGGCGCTCTACGGCCACGCCCCGACGTTGTACGTCCACGTCCCGCTGGCCCTGCTGCTCGTCATCGGGATCACGTCGGTGGCGGTGTGGTCGTTCACCCGGTCCGCGGCCCAGTAGTAGGTCCAGTGCTCCGTTGCGGGTAGGAGCGGTTCGATCACGTGAACGACCTCGACCTGCTGTGCACCCACGGCGTCCGATACGTGGTTGTTCGGTCGGGCAGCCTGGCGGGGCCGCGCCGCGACGGCGGAGTGGCCCCGCGCCGGGCGGCGTGTCCAGGCCGGCACCCGACACGCCGCACGGCGAGGTGAGCAGCCTGTTCGGCGGTCCGCCCACCCGGGTGGCGGAATCTGTCGGTGGGCGGGGTTAGGGTCGCGCCACCCCCGCCCATCACGACGCCGAACGGCGGGCAGCAGAGCGAGCGCGGCCCCACCGGGCAGCGCCAGGAGGGAGCACCCCACCCCGATGGCCGGCCCGACCGACAGCTTCGTCCACCTGCACACCCACACCGAGTTCTCCATGCTCGACGGCGCGGCGCGGCTGGACGACCTGTTCCGGGAATCGGCGAAGATGGGCATGCCGGCGCTGGCGATGACCGACCACGGCAACGTCTTCGGCGCCTACGAGTTCTGGCGCAAGGCCAACGCCCACGGCGTCAAGCCGATCATCGGCATGGAGGGCTATCTCGCGCCGGGCAGCCGGCACGAGCGCAAGCGGGCGGTGCTCGCGGGCGGCCAGGCCGGCGACGGCAACCGCGGCGAGATGTATACCCACATGACGCTGCTGGCCGAGAACAACGAGGGGATGCACAACCTCTTCCGCCTCTCCTCCCTCGCGTCGCTGGAGGGCTACTACTACCAGCCCCGCATGGACCGTGAGCTGCTGGAGACCTACGGCAAGGGCATCATCGCCACCACCGGTTGCCCGTCGGGTGAGGTGCAGCGGCTGCTGCAGCAGGACAAGTTCGACGCGGCCTGCCAGGCCGCGAGCGACTACCGCGACATCTTCGGCAAGGACAACTTCTTCTGCGAGCTGCTCGACCACGGCATCGCGATAGAGCGCCAGGTCCGCGACCAGCTCTATGACCTCAAGAAGAAGCTCGACCTGCCGGGCCTCGCCACCAACGACCTGCACTACACCTTCCCCGAGGACGCGAAGTCGCACGAGGTGCTGTTGTGCGTCCAGACGGGCAAGACCCTGGCCGACCCCAACCGGTTCAGGTTCGACGCCCAGGACTTCTACCTCAAGTCGCCGGCGCAGATGCGCGCCCAGTGGGACCCGGTCTTCCCCGAGGCCTGCGACAACACGCTCGCCATCGCCGAGCGGGTGGACATCTCCTTCACCGAGGGCCAGGACCTCATGCCGCGCGCTCCCGTTCCGGAGGGGGAGAGCGAGGAGAGCTGGCTCGTCAAGGAGGTCGAGCGGGGAATGCACACGCGTTTCCCGAACGGCGTCACCCAGCAGTACCGCACCCAGATGGAGTACGAACTAGGCGTTATCATCAAGATGGGGTTCCCGGGCTACTTCCTCGTCACGGCCGACCTCATCTCCTACGCCAAGTCCGTCGGCATCCGGTGCGGGCCCGGCCGCGGTTCGGCCGCGGGTTCCCTGGTGGCCTACGCCCTGGGCATCACCGATCTCGACCCGATCTGGCACAAGCTGCTGTTCGAGCGGTTCCTCAATCCCGAGCGCATTTCGATGCCCGACATCGACATGGACTTCGACGAGCGCCGCCGCGGTGAGATGATCCGCTACACCACGGAGAAGTACGGCGAGGACCGGATCGCGCAGATCATCACCTATTCCACGATCAAGGCGAAGGCCGCGATCAAGGACTCGGCGCGGGTGCTGTTCGGCCAGCCCGGCTACGCGGTGGCCGACCGGATCACCAAAGCGATGCCGCCCGCGGTGATGGGCAAGGACATCCCGCTCTCGGGCGTGTTCGATCCCGCGCACAAGCGGTATTCGGAGGCCGCCGAGGTGCGCGCGCTCTACGAGGCCGACCCGCAGGTCAAGGAGATCATCGACACCGCCCGCGGCCTGGAGGGGCTCAAGCGGCAGTGGGGCGTCCACGCGGCGGGCGTGATCATGTCGAGCAAGCCGCTGATCGACGTCATCCCGATCCAGCGTCGGGAGGCCGACGGCGCCATCATCACGCAGTTCGACATGGGCGCCTGCGAGACGCTCGGGCTGCTCAAGATGGACTTCCTGGGCCTGCGCAACCTCACCATCATCGACGACGCGCTGGAGAACATCGAGCTCAACGGCAAGCCGCGCCTGGAGATCGAGAGCCTGGGGCTCGACGACGTCGCCACCTACGAGATGCTGTCGCGCGGGGACACCCTCGGGGTGTTCCAGCTCGACGGCGGCCCGATGCGCGACCTGCTGCGCCGTATGGCCCCCACGGAGTTCGAGCACATCTCCGCGGTGAGCGCGCTGTACCGGCCGGGACCGATGGGCGCGAACGCCCACAACGACTACGCCGACCGCAAGAACGGCCGCCAGGAGATCAGGCCGATCCACCCTGAGCTGAAGGAGCCTCTCCAGGAGGTTCTCGGGGAGACCTACGGCCTGATCGTCTACCAGGAACAGGTCATGGCCATCGCGCAGGTGCTGGCCGGTTACTCACTCGGCAAGGCGGATCTGCTGCGCCGGGCGATGGGCAAGAAGAAGAAGGAGATCCTCGACAAGGAGTACGCCGGCTTCGCGCAGGGCATGAAGGACAACGGCTACTCCGCCGACGCGGTGAAGACCCTGTGGGACATCCTGCTCCCGTTCTCCGACTACGCGTTCAACCGTGCGCACACCGCGGCGTACGGGGTGGTGTCGTACTGGACGGCGTACCTGAAGGCGAACTACCCGGCCGAGTACATGGCGGGCGTGCTCACCTCCGTCCGCGACGACAAGGACAAAGCCGCGGTCTATCTCGCGGAATGTCGGCGAATGGGCATCACGGTGCTCGCCCCGGACGTCAACGAGTCGGTGCGCAACTTCGCGCCGGTCGGCACCGACATCCGATTCGGCCTCGGTGGCATCCGCAATGTCGGGGTGAACGTCGTCGACGCGATCGTCGCCGCCCGCAAGGAGAAGGGCGACTACACCGATTTCTCCGACTTCCTCCGCAAGGTCGACGCGGTGGTCTGCAACAAGAAGGTCATCGAGTCGCTGATCAAGGCGGGCGCATTCGACTCGCTGGGCCATTCCCGCAAGGGACTGCTGCTGGTGCACGCCGACGCGATCGACGCGGTGATGGGCACGAAGAAGGCCGCGTCGATGGGCCAGTTCGATCTGTTCGGTTCCATGGACGGCTCGGGGCCCTCGGAGCTGGACTCGGTGTTCGACGTGAAGGTCCCCGCCGACGAGTGGGACCCCAAGCACCAGCTGGCCGTCGAGCGGGAGATGCTCGGGCTCTACGTCTCGGGCCATCCGCTGCACGGCGTGGAGCAGGTGCTGGCGGCGAAGTCGGACACCTCCATCGCCACGATCCACGAGGGCACCGTGCCCGACGGCCACCAGATCACCATCGGCGGCATCCTCACCGGGGTGAACCGGCGGGTCAACAAGAACGGCGAGCCGTGGGCGTCCGCGCAGCTGGAGGACCTCGCCGGCGGCATCGAGGTGCTGTTCTTCCCTCGCTGCTACCAGGTGGTGGGCGTCGATGTAGCCGAGGACGCGATCGTGCTGGTGAAGGCGCGCGTCAACCGGCGCGAGGACAAGGTGTCGCTGATCGTCAACGATCTCGCGGTGCCGGACCTGACGCGCTCGGCCGCGGGGGGCTCCGGGGCGCCGGTGAAGGTCAGCATGCGTACCGAGCTGTGCACCCCGCAGCGGGTGGGCCGGCTCAAGGAGGTGCTCAGCCACCACCCGGGCGGTTCCGAGGTGCACCTGAGCCTGGTCAACGGCAACCGCACCACCGTCCTCAAGCTCGACGACGCGCTGAAGGTCACCCAGTCACCGTCGCTGATGGGCGACCTCAAGGCCCTGCTGGGCCCGGGCTGCCTGGGGTAGTGGCAGGGCGCGGCGTCAGCGGGCCGTGCTCACCAGCTTCTGCCAGTGCTGCCGGGCGGGGCGCTCCCACCGGGAGTGCAGGGTCGTGAACAGCGTGGACGCGCGGGCCCCGGCCCAGTCCGACGGCAGCAGTGCTCCGGGCAGCTGGGGGTCGAGGAACGGGAAGCGGCGCCAGGCGTGGACCAGGTGGATCTGGTGGGCGAGCGTCTCGGCGCCCTCCTCGGGGCCGGCGTCGACGAAGGTGCCGAGGAAATCCTCGTACGCCGCCTCGACCTCGGCGAGGTCCCAGGCCTGCGCGACGAACTCACGCTCGGTGCCGATCGCGCCGAACTGGCCGACGAACGAGCTGGTGACCTCCGTCAGCTCCAGGTCGGTCACGACGTCGGCGACCTCGTCCTGCTTGCGCGGGTCGGGGGAGACCCAGACGCCGGACGCCGGCGACCCGAGCCCGGCCCAGGCCAGCCGGGTGCGCAGGCGGTGGCGCAGCGCGCGCCGCGACTCCGGCACGCTGATCAGCAGCACCAGCCAGCGGCCGTCCCAGGTGCGGTCGCTCGCGCCGAACCCGTAGATGCGGGCGGCGCCGTCGGTCAGCAGGCGACGCCCCGCCGGGGTGAGGGACCAGCGGACCCGGCGTCCGGCCCGGTCGGACTCGAGCAGGCCCTCGGCGGCGGTGCGGGCCAGGGCCTGCCGGGCGGACTTCGACTCGACACCCAGCCCGCCCAGGACATCGAGCAGCACCTGCGTCCAGACGGCGTCGTCGGAGGGAAGCACGAACTCGCCGAGCACCGTGAGCAGGAGCGACCGTGCGCTCGTGGCCCCGAGCTCGCGACGGCGGGACAGGGCGGGGTGGGCCTCGGTATCGGGCGCGGTATCGGGCGCGGTATCGGGCGCGGCTGCGGCGGACATGGTCGTGCCACCCTAATGGGGCCTGTTCGGCACCGGATTAGGCTCGCGGTCTGTGACCCCCGACGGCGACACCGCACGCCTGCTCGCCGACGACCGCCGCCACGTCTGGCATCCCTACTCCCCGATGCCCGCCCCCGCCCCCCCGCTGCCCGTCGCGTCGGCATCGGGGGTGCGGCTACGGCTGACCGACGGCCGGGAACTCGTCGACGGCATGTCGTCGTGGTGGTCGGCGATCCACGGATACGCCCATCCCGTCCTCGACGCGGCGGTCCGGGAGCAGCTCGGCGCGATGAGCCACGTCATGTTCGGGGGGCTCACGCACGCTCCGGCCGTCGACCTCGCCCGGATGCTCGTGGAGATCACCCCGGCGGGGTTGGAGCACGTCTTCCTGGCCGACTCCGGCTCGGTGTCGGTGGAGGTCGCGATCAAGATGTGCCTGCAGTACCAGCGCTCCCGCGGCCGCCCCGCCAAGCACCGGCTGATGACCTGGCGCGGCGGCTACCACGGCGACACGTTCGGCGCGATGAGCGTCTGCGATCCCGACGGCGGCATGCACGGGCTGTGGCGCGACGTGCTGCCGCAGCAGGTGTTCGCCACGGCACCGCCGTCGGCGTTCGAGACGGACTACGTCGCTCAGCTGGCCGAGATGATCGAACGCCACGCCGACGAGCTGGCCGCGGTGATCGTCGAACCGGTCGTGCAGGGCGCGGGCGGCATGCGCTTCCACGACCCCCGTTACCTGCACGTCCTGCGGGAGCTGTGTCTCACCCACGACGTCCTGCTCGTGTTCGACGAGATCGCCACCGGCTTCGGGCGCACGGGGGAGATGTTCGCGGCCGACCACGCCGGCATCGCGCCGGATGTCCTGTGCGTCGGCAAGGCCCTGACCGGCGGATACCTGACGCTCGCCGCCACGCTGTGTACGTCTGCGGTGGCCCGTGGCATCTCCGGGGGCGGAGTGGACGGGTCCGGCCGAACCGGCGGGCCCGGCGTCCTCATGCACGGCCCGACGTTCATGGGCAACCCGCTGGCCACCGCCGTGGCGGGAGCGTCGATCGGGCTGCTGCGCTCGCGGGACTGGCGGGCCGAGGTGCGCGGGATCGAGGCGGCGCTGCGGACCGGGCTGGCGCCCGCCCGCACCCTCCCGAACGTGGTGGATGTGCGCGTGCTCGGCGCGATCGGGGTGGTCCAGCTCGACCGGCCGGTCGATGTCGCCGCGGCCACCGCCGCCGCCGTCGGGACGGGGGTGTGGCTGCGGCCCTTCCGCGACCTCGTCTACACGATGCCGCCCTACGTCTGCACCGCTGAGGACCTCGCCGCGATCGTCGCCGGGGTGACGGCCGCGGCGGCGGCCGGGTGACCCGGCTGCGCGGCTTCAGCGGTGATCGAGCGCCGCGGGGCGCGAGGTGGCCGGTGCGCTGCTCGCGTACGTGCTCGACGCGGCCCGCCCGGAACGCTCCCGGTTGATCGTCCCAGTTGAACCTCGACCTCAGTTGATCGTCCAGAGCCGCGCCCTGAGCACGGTGGTCAGGGCGCCACGGACTCCGCGCAGGCCGCCTACCGGCTGGGTGTGGCCGGGGCGCTGCACCGACTCGGAGTCGTGCCGCTCCACCGACGCGCCCACTCCCGCGGCGGTGAAGCTGGCGAGCGTATTCACCGCGCACTGCAACGGGCTGTGACTGCAGTACGTCGCCGAGCCGGGGTTCCCCCACGACGCGGCGACGAGGGAGGCCGCGCGGATCTGGAGGAGCGCCTGCACCGGCCCGGGCTAACGTCTCCGTTCGTGCCGTCCCCCGCCCACCCCCTCGCCTGGCTCGCGCCCCACGAGCAGCAGCGCCGGGCCGCCGGCCTGCGGCGGGAGCTGCGGGCCCGCCCGGTGCTCGACGGTCTGCTCGACCTCGCCGGCAACGACTACCTGGGCCTCGCAACCGATCCGCTCGTGATCGCCGCGGCGCTCGACGCGGTGCGGGTGTGGGGCTCGGGTGCCACCGGGTCCCGGCTGGTCAGCGGCACCACCGAGCTGCACGGGGAGCTGGAACGGGAGCTGGCCGCGTTCGTCGGCGCTCCGGCTGCGCTGGTGTTCTCCTCCGGCTACGCCGCCAACCTCGGCGCCGTGACGGCGCTCAGCGGGCCCGACGCGGTGATCGTTTCCGACGCGGCCAATCACGCGTCGCTGGTGGACGCGTGCCGGTTGTCGCGGGCTCGGATCGTGATCGTCCCGCACGGCGACGTCGACGCTGTGGACGCCGCCCTGGCCGCCCGGTCGGAGGCCCGCGCGCTGGTGGTGACCGAGAGTGCCGACAGCACCGACGGGCGGCTCGCGCCGCTGCCCGCGCTGCACCGTGTGTGCCGGGTGCACGGCGCGTTGCTGGTGGTGGACGAGGCGCACGCGCTCGGCGTCGTCGGGCCGGGCGGGCGGGGTCAGCTGGCTGCGTGCGGCCTCGCCGACGCCGACGACGTCGTGCTGACCGTGACGCTGTCCAAGGCCCTGGGCAGCCAGGGAGGTGCGGTCCTCGGGCCCGCGGCGGTGATCGCGCACCTCGTGGACACCGCGCGGTCGTTCATCTTCGACACCGGTCTCGCCCCGGTCTCGGTCGGCGCCGCCCTCGCAGCGCTGCGGGTACTCGTCGCCGAGCCCGAGCGACCGGCCGCGGTCCTGCGGGTGGCGGGCACCCTGGCGATGGCCGCCGGCGTACCCGCACCCCCGTCCGCGGTGGTGCCGGTGGTGCTGGGCGCGCCGGGGGTGGCCGTCGCCGCAGCGCAGCGGTGCCTGGAGCGGGGGGTGCGGGTGGGGTGCTTCCGGCCCCCGTCCGTGCCGCCGGGCACCAGCCGACTGCGCCTCACCGCCCGTGCCACCCTGACCGACGCCGACCTGGCGCTGGCCGAGGCGGTACTTCGCGACGTCCTGTTCCTCGCCGGCCGACCCCACCGGCCGTCGTCGACGACGGCGGCCCGACGGTGACCGTCGCGCGGGAGGAGGGGGGGCGCGGGCGGGTCGTCGTGGTCACCGGCACCGGGACCGGGGTGGGGAAAACCGTCGTCACCGCTGCGGTCGCCGCACTGGCTGCGGGTCGCGTGGCCGTGCTCAAGCCGGCGCAGACCGGGGTGGGTGCGGGCGAGCCGGGAGATCTCGACGAGGTGGCGCGGCTGGTGCCCGGCGTCACCACGCTGGAGCTGGCCCGTTACCCGGACCCGCTGGCCCCGGCGACGGCAGCGCGGCGGGCCCGCCTCGCGCCCGTCACGCCCGCGCTGGCCGCGCAGGCCGCGCAGAAGCTGGCCGTCGACCACGATCTGGTGCTGGTCGAGGGGGCGGGCGGGCTGCTCGTCCGGTTCACCGACGACAGCACGCTCGCCGACGCTGCCGCCCTGCTGGCCGCGCCGGTGCTCGTGGTGGCGACAGCCGGGCTGGGCACGCTCAACCACACCGCGCTGACGGTCGAGGCGCTGCGCGCGCGGCGACTGCGCTGCGTCGGGGTGGTGATCGGCGCCTGGCCCGCCGATCCGGACCTCGCCGCCCGGTGCAACGTGCGCGACCTACCCGCCGTGACCGGCGTCCCGCTGCTGGGAGCCGTGGCGGAAGGCGCTGGGACGTCCGCGCCGGAGGCCTTCGCGCGCGTTGCTCGCGCCGGTCTCGCCCCGGTGCTGGGTGGCGGATGGCAGACTCCGATCCTGTGACCACCACACGCTTCGAGATCCTCGACACCGCCCGCACCCAGGTCCTGGAGCGCGGCCAGGGGCTGACCGAGGCGCAGGTCCTCGACGTGCTCCGGCTCCCCGATGACGCGCTCGACGCCCTCCTGGAGCTCGCGCACGACGTTCGGATGCGCTGGTGCGGCCCGGAGGTCGAGGTGGAGGGCATCATCTCGCTCAAGACGGGCGGCTGCCCCGAGGACTGCCACTTCTGCTCGCAGTCGGGCCTGTTCGACTCGCCCGTCCGCTCGGCGTGGCTCGATGTCCCGTCGCTGGTGGAGGCGGCGAAGCAGACCGCGAAGACGGGGGCGACGGAGTTCTGCATCGTCGCGGCCGTCCGCGGCCCCGACGCGGGGCTGATGGCGCAGGTCGCGGCGGGTATCGCGGCGATCAAGGACGAGGTCGCCATCAACATCGCCTGCTCGCTGGGCATGCTGACCCCGGCGCAGGTCGAGCAGTTGGCCGCGCTGGGCGTGCACCGCTACAACCACAACCTGGAGACGGCCCGCTCCCACTTCCCGAACGTCGTCACCACCCACACCTGGGAGGAACGCTTCGAGACGCTGCGGCTGGTGCGCGAGGCCGGGATGGAGGTCTGCTGCGGCGGCATCGTCGGCATGGGGGAGACCCTGGAGCAGCGTGCCGAGTTCGCGACGCAGCTCGCGTCGCTGGAGCCCGACGAGGTGCCGCTGAACTTCCTCAACCCGCGCCCCGGCACCCCGTTCGGCGACCTGCAACCCCTGGCCGGTCCGGACGCGCTGCGCACCGTGGCCGCGTTCCGGCTCGCGCTGCCCCGCACCGTGCTGCGGTTCGCCGGCGGCCGTGAACTGACCCTCGGCGACCTCGGCGCTCGCCGGGGGCTGCTCGGCGGCATCAACGCGGTGATCGTCGGCAACTACCTCACGACGCTGGGCCGTCCCGCCGAGTCCGACATCGATCTGCTCGGCGAGCTGCAGATGCCGATCAAGGCCCTGAACGACACGTTGTGACCGTCGGGCCCGCTTTCTGTGACCGTTGCGGGCAGCCGGGGGAGCACCCGGCCTGCGTCGCACGGCGGGAGCTGGAGCCCCCCCGCTTCTGCGCGGACTGCGCGCGGCGGATGGTCGTGCAGGTGACACCGACGGGGTGGACGGCCCGGTGCAGTCGACACGGCGAGCGCCGGGCGTAGCACAATTCTGCTACGGTGCCGCCGTGTCCGAGACCATCCCGCAACGCCAGTTGCGCAACGACAACGCCGAGATCATGCGCCGGGTCGAGGCGGGCGAGAGCTTCGTCGTCACCCGCAACGGCCGGCCGATCGCGAACATCGTTCCGCACGCCGCCACCGGCCGCCGTCGGCTCACCGGGGGTGAGCTGCAGGAGCTGCGGCGCCGGGAAGGTCCGCATCTCGACGTCGAACAGTGGTACGCCGATCGCGCGGCCGACGACCGTGTCTTCGGCGACGACCGCCTCGGGTACTGATCGATGATCGGGTCCGTCCTGTTCGACACCGGCGTCCTGATCGACCTCGAGACGGTGGATCTCGGCGCCTGGGCGTCCGCGACGGCTCTGGTCAGTGCGGTCACGGTGGGAGAGCTGGCGTTCGGGGTCGACGTCGGCGACGAGGAGCAGCGCGGCGGTCGTGCGCAGCTCCTCCGCGACGTCGTGGTCGATCACGAGATCCTGCCGTTCGGGATCGAGGAGGCCAAGCTCTACGGTGTGCTCGCCACCCTTGTTCGCGCCGCCGGGAGGAACCCGAGGCCCCGTCGGCTCGACCTGCAGATCGCCGCGACCGCCGCTGCGGCCCGGATCCCGCTGCTCACCACCAACCCGCGCGACTTCGTCGGCGTCGAGCGGCTGATCGAGGTCGTGGGGCTGCCACCGGCCGACCCCACCGCCCGAGGCCGGCCCGCGGGTCACGGGTCACGGGGTGATCAGCACCGGTGAGAGAACCTCGCGGTCGTTCGAGGCGTGGTAGTCGCCGGGGGACACCATCGTGGTCGACGGTCCGGTGCAACACCCGGCCCGGCCCCGGCTCGGCCCGGTCCGCCGCGCAGCAGTTCCTCGTGCAGGCTTGCGCGGGTCGACGCCACCGGAGGTCGTGATGGTGGCCAGAACGGGACCTGCCCGTCGCGAGCGCCGGTCCACGGTGTGGTCGGATCGGCGTGCGCCATGCTGTAGCGCATGGCGAACTGGGGTGGGTTGCTACGACGGGCGGCGAAGATCGGGATGGACCTGCTGGGGTCGCAACGGTCCGGTGCCGCCCGGTCTGATGCTGCCCCGTCGAACGCCGCCCGGCCCGACCCTCCGCACGGTGGGGCTCGCAGCGCTCCGACGGCCGAGCGGGCCCGGACGGTGGTGTACGCGCCCGATCTCGACGGTGCGGCCGATCCCGGTGAGGTGGTGTGGGCGTGGGTGCCGTTCGAGGAGAACGACGGGCGGGGCAAGGACCGCCCGCTGCTCGTCGTCGGGCGGGACGGGGCCGACCTGCTGGGTCTGATGCTGTCGAGCCGGCACGAGCGCGCCGGCGACCGGGAGTGGCTCTCGGTCGGCTCCGGACCGTGGGACGGGCAGGGCCGTGAGTCCTTCGTGCGCCTGGACCGGGTGCTGGAGGTGGGGGAGCACGACATCCGCCGCGAGGGAGCGGTGCTCGACCGCGACCGCTTCGATCGGGTGGCGGGGCAGCTGCGCGGGCGGTTCGGCTGGAGCTGACGGGCGCCGCCGGCCCGACTCGCGCGCACCGATAGCCCGACTCGCGGGTCGGTCAGTTGGCGCTGAACTCCACGGCGTAGGTGGTGATCGGGGCGGGGACGGCGCGCAGCTGGCTGAGCAGGCCGGTCTCGCGGGCGAGCAGGCCGCGCACCATGCGCAGTCGTTCGAGGGCGGAGGTCTGCTCGAGCAAGCTCTGCCGGTCGGCCATCGGGAGCAGGCAGTCCGTCGCGAGAACAGCCGGGAGGTCGTCGGGTGCGACGTCGGGCTCGGGCTCGGACCAGTCGCCCGTCTTCCACGCCGTGTCGCAGTAGCGGCGGTGCGCGGCGCGGGCCGCAGTCGTGAGCATCTTCGTCAGCCCGGCGCTGTCCGTCCCGCCGCTGTCGACGGCGCTGTCGGGCAGGTACTCGATCGAGCCCATCAGGTACGGCTTGGAATCGGTGTCGAGCTCGAGCAACCGGAACCGGCGGGCCCCGCGCGCCACGATGTCGTAGCGTCCGTCGGGCAGGCGACGGGCGTCGCGCAACTCGGCGGTGCAACCGACGGTGTGCAGGCCGTCGACGCCGTCCCGGTCGTGCGTCCAACCCTCGCGGACGGCGATGATGCCGAACTGCTTGTCGGGCAGTGCCCCGGTGACGAGGTCGACGGTCAGCTGCCGGTAGCGGGGTTCGAAGACGTGCAGCGGCAACGAGGCCCCCGGCATGAGCACGGTGCCCAGCGGGAAGAGGGGGAGGGTCTCGGCCACCCACCTAAGGTACGGCGCTGCGCGGTTGCTCGCCCGGCGGCCGTAGCACCGCGAAGGCGTCGGTGACGAGCAGGCGGGGGTCGGTGAATCGGAACAGCGCCGCGGGGCGGCCGCCGGCCGGGCCGGGCGGAGCGAGGACACCGGTCGGTTCGAGCAACGCGCGCCGGGTGAGGACCCGCTGCAGGTTGGTGGCCGACACCGGGTGCCCGAGCGCCGCACAGTACAGCTCCCGGAGCGCGGCGATCGTGAACTCGCGGGGCGCCAGGGCGAATCCCAGGTTGGTGTAGGAGAGCTTCGCACGCAGCCGATCGTGCGCGGCGGCGACGATGGTCGCATGGTCGAACGCGGTCTCGGGCAGGGTGTCGAGCGGGTGCCAGGCCGTGTCGGCGGGCACCAGCGGATCGGCGTCGGAGGCGACGAGTCCGAGGAAAGCCGTGGCGATGCGCCGCGCCCCCGGCACCCGGTCGGGCCGGGAGAACACCGCCAGCTGCTCGACGTGCCCGACGCCGCGCACGTCCACCTTCTCGGTGAGCTGGCGCAGCACGGAGGTCTCGACGTCCTCGTCGTCGCGCAGCCGGCCGCCGGGCAGCGCCCAGCGGCCCTCGTCGGGGGGCCGGGCCCGTTGCCACAGCAGTACCTGCAACGCGCCGTCGCGGATCTGGAGCACGGCGGCCAGCACCTCGTGCTCCGCCGGCCACGTCACGGCCACATCGTAGGGGCCGCCGCGGAAACAGCTCACGATCATGGCAGCAACTTCGTCCGGGGGGTCCGGGCCTCGAGGCCGGTGAACGGCAGGTTGCGGGGCGATGAGTTCCCGGTCACGTCAAGGGTGTCTCGACGTTCATCTGCCTGTTACCATCTCTCCTGTTTACGACTATCAGTCGAAAACAGAGGGAGATCGCGATGACGCTGGCAGAAGCCGCCTACACGGGCACGAGCCCGGGCTGGGCGCAGGAGGTGCGCGAGCTGGCCCGGCGTCGCGACGCCGTGGTGCTGGCGCACAACTACCAGCTGCCGGAGATCCAGGACGTCGCCGACCGCACGGGCGACTCGCTGGCGCTCTCCCGCATCGCGGCGTCGTCGGAGGCCTCGACGATCGTGTTCTGCGGGGTGCACTTCATGGCCGAGACGGCCAAGATCCTGGCCCCCGACAAGACCGTGCTGATCCCCGACGCGAACGCGGGCTGCTCGCTGGCCGACTCGATCACCGCCAACCAGCTGCGGGGCTGGAAGGCCGAGCACCCCGCAGCGGTGGTGGTGAGCTACGTCAACACCACGGCCGCGGTGAAGGCCGAGACCGACATCTGCTGCACGTCGTCGAACGCGGTGGAGGTCGTGGAGTCGATCCCGGCCGACCGGGAGGTGCTGTTCCTGCCCGACCAGTTCCTCGGCGCCCATGTCCGGCGCATCACCGGCCGCGAGAACATGCACATCTGGGCGGGGGAGTGCCACGTCCACGCCGGGATCAACGGCGCAACGCTGACGGCCAAGGTCGACGCCAACCCCGGCGCGGAGCTCTACATCCACCCCGAGTGCGGGTGCGCCACCTCGGCGCTCTACCTCGCGGGCGCCGGCGCGGTGCCGGCCGACCGCGTCAAGATCCTCTCGACGGGTGGGATGCTCGACGCCGCTCGCACGTCCACGGCGTCCTCGGTGCTGGTGGCTACGGAGATCGGGATGCTGCACCAGCTGCGCAAGGCCGCGCCGCAGGTCGACTTCCAGGCCGTCAACGACCGGGCGTCGTGCCGCTACATGAAGATGATCACGCCGGAGAAGCTGCTGCGCGCGCTGCGCGAGGGCCGCGACGAGGTGCACGTCGACCCCGAGCTCGCCGCCCGCGGCCGCGCCGCCGTCCAGAAGATGATCGAGATCGGGCAGTCCGGAGGTGCGGAATGAGTCGTGGTCAGCTCGGCCCCCCTGGCAGCAAAGCCATTTTCATGCAATCTGGTCGCAGGAGAGTGGCTTTCCGGCAATTCGGGGCCGGACGATCCGGAGGTGCGCGGTGAGCGGGGGGTGGGAGGCGGCCGCGGATCTCGTCGTCGTCGGTAGCGGGGTGGCCGGGTTGACGGCCGCGCTGGATGCCGCCGAGCTGGGGTTGCGGGTCGTGGTCGTCACGAAGGAGGCCGTCGACTCGGGGTCCACGCGCTGGGCCCAGGGCGGCGTGGCGGTCGTCCTCGGGGACGTGCCCGGCGACAGCGTCGAGGCCCACATCGCCGACACGCTCACCGCCGGCGCGGGCCTCTGCGACGCCGCCGCCGTCGCGTCGATCATCGCCGACGGCCCGGCCGCCGTCGCGCGGCTCCGCGGCCGGGGGGCGACGTTCGATGCCGGCCCGGACGGTCGCCCGGCCCGCACCCGTGAGGGCGGGCACTCGGCGTTCCGGGTGGTGCACGCGGGCGGCGACGCCACCGGCGCCGAGGTGGAACGCGCGCTCGTCGCGGCGGTCGGCGACCGGCGGCTGCCGGTGCTGACCGGGCACGTCGCCGTCGACGCCGTGCGATCCGAGGACGGCGGCGTCGTCGGTCTCGCCGTGCTGGACGACCACGGCCGCCCCGGGGTGTTGCGTGCCCCAGCGGTGCTGCTGGCCAGCGGTGGATACGGCCAGCTGTACTCCTCGACGACCAACCCGGAGACCTCCACCGGCGACGGCATCGCGCTCGCCCTGCGCGCCGGGGCGACCGCGGCCGACCTGGAGTTCGTGCAGTTCCACCCCACCGTGCTCTACGACGGGCCGGCTACCGGGCGGCGGCCGCTGGTGACCGAGGCGGTCCGCGGGGAGGGCGCGGTGCTGCTGGACCGGGCCGGGCGCCGGTTCATGCTCGACGTCCATCCGCTCGCCGATCTCGCGCCGCGCGACGTGGTGGCCGCCGCGATCACCCGCCGGATGATCGAGACAGGGGCCGAGTGCGTCCACCTCGACGCCCGCGGTCTCGACGACTTCGCCCGCCGCTTCCCGACGGTGTTCGCGGCCTGCGGTGCCGCCGGCATCGATCCGTCCCGCGAGCCCATCCCGGTGACGCCCGCTGCCCACTACGTGTGCGGCGGCGTGGTCACCGACGTGCACGGCCGCACGGCCGTGCACGGCCTCTACGCCGCCGGCGAGGTGGCGCGCACGGGGTTGCACGGGGCCAACCGGCTCGCGTCCAACAGCCTGCTCGAAGGCCTGGTCGTCGGGGCCCGCGCCACGCGGGCGGTGGCGACCGACCGGCGCGCGCCGCGCGCGTCGGCGCTGCTGGCCCCCTCGGACGCCATGCCGGTCGCGCCCCGCGGCACGGTGCAGCGCGCGATGACCGGCGCCGCCGGCATCGGCCGCGACGGGCCCGGGCTCGCCGGGGCGTCGGACGTCATCGAGGCGGCCACGGAGTTCGCCGTGCCGTCCGATCGCGCCGGGGTCGAGGACGCCGCCCTGACGCTGCTGGCCCGGGCCGTCCTCGCCGCGGCCGGGACGCGCACCGAGAGCCGCGGCTCGCACCTGCGCACCGACTTCCCCGACCGCGATGACGTGTGGCAGGCCACCAGCCTCGTGGTCGCCCTGGACGCCGCGGGCCGCCCGTTCGTCCGCGCCGACGCGCCGGTCGGGGCGTCGTGAGCGCCGCGGACGTGCAGCGGAGCCACTCCGCTGGCGCGGGGGTGGGGTACGGCATCGACCTCGACGACCTGCGCCGGGTCGTCGACACCGCCCTCGCCGAGGACCTGCGCTACGGGCCCGACGCCACGACGGCCGCCACGGTCCCCGTCGACGCCGTGGCGATCGTCACCATCGCCACGCGCAGCGCCGGGGTATTGGCCGGCCTGCCGGCGGCGCGGACGGTGCTCGACACCGTTCTCGGGGACCACCTCGGCGACTGGGAGGTGCTCCAGGAACGCGCCGACGGCGACCGGCTCGCCGCCGGAGACGCGGCACTGACGGTCCGGGCTTCCGTACGTGGGCTGCTCACCGCGGAGCGCACGGCGTTGAACCTGCTGTGCCATCTGTCCGGGGTCGCGACGGCCACCGCGGCCTGGGTCGACGCCGTCGCCGGCACGGGCGCCCACATCCGTGACACCCGCAAGACGCTGCCGGGCCTGCGGCTGCTGGAGAAGTACGCCGTCCGCTGCGGGGGCGGGGTCAACCACCGCCTCGGCCTGGGCGACGCGGTGCTGATCAAGGACAACCACGTGGTGGCGGCCGGCTCGGTGTCGGCGGCGTTCCGGGCGGCCCGGGCCGCGGCGCCGGAGCTGCCGTGCGAGGTGGAGGTCGACTCCCTGGCCCAGCTCGACGAGGTGCTCGCGCTCGGCGCGGAGCTGGTGCTGCTGGACAACTTCACCGTCGCCGACACGGCCGAGGCGGTCCGGCGGCGGGCCGGCCTGCCGACGGGCCTGGAGTCGTCCGGTGGGCTGGTCCTGGCGAACGCGCGGGCCTACGCGGAGACGGGCGTCGACTACCTGGCCGTCGGCGCGCTCACCCACTCCGTCATGGCTCTGGACCTGGGGCTGGACCTCTCGCCCGACATTCGGTAGCCCGTCGCACGTACCGTGGGTCGCGACGTCGCCAGCAAGCGGCCGGCGGCCGGCGGCCGGCCTTCGACACCCTGCTCGCCGTCGTTCGACCGAGGCTTCGAGCGCTGTTCGGATGTTCGACGGCGGCCCTGATCCGACGCCGGAGATGTCGTGCGCCCCTGCGCCGTAGGCTGATGCCATGCTCCGCCGACTGGACCTGCGTTCCCAGCCCCTGCCCCGCACCGCCGCCCTGCGGGCCCTGCTGCCGCGCGCCGAGGTGGACGTCGACGCGGTGCTGGACCGGGTCCGCCCGATCGTCGACGCCGTGCGCGAGCGGGGCGTCCGGGCGGTGCTGGAGTTCGCGGAGCGGTTCGACAAGGTGCGCCCCAGCGGCATCCGGGTGCCGCTGCAGACGCTCGACGGGGCCCTCGCCGCCCTCGACCCGGCGGTCCGGTCGGCCCTGGAGCTCGCTGTCGAGAGGGCCCGCAAGGTGCACGACGATCAGCGCCGCACCGATGTCGTCACCCACGTGGTGCCCGGTGGCACGGTCACCGAGCGGTTCGTGCCGGTCGCGCGGGTCGGGCTCTACGCGCCGGGCGGGTTGGCGGTCTACCCGTCGAGTGTGATCATGAATGTGGTGCCGGCGCAGGCCGCGGGGGTGGAGTCGCTGGTGCTCGCGTCGCCCCCGCAGGCCGAGCACGGCGGCCTCCCGCACCCGACGATCATGGCCGCGGCGGCACTGCTGGGCGTCGGAGAGATGTGGGCGGTCGGAGGAGCGCAGGCGGTGGCGCTGCTGGCGTACGGCGGCATCGACACCGACGGCGGCGAGCTGGAGTCCGTCGACGTC
>JAYSXW010000484.1:0-27924 GCA_043716935.1 Pseudonocardia sp. | reverse complement strand
AGCTCGGGGTCAATCTCACGGCCAACCCGAACGTCGCCCCACCCGGGTGGTACATGCTGACGGTCACCGACTCCAACGGCGTTCCGTCCATCGCTCGGTGGGTGAAGGTCGGATGAGCGGCAACGACCTCCGCCCGCCCGTCGTGGTGGCTGGTTCTCGCTGGCAGCGCCGGGGACCTGCGCTGCTCGTCGTCGCCCTGGTCGTCGCGATCGGATGGATGGCGGTCGACGGGCTCGCCGCGCCGCCGAGCCCCCCGCCGCCCGCCGCGCCGACCTCGGACGCGGTGCCCTACGTCCGGGCCTTCGCCGACGACCTGCAGGGAACCGTGCTCACGCCCCTCCCGTCACCAGAACCCTTCTCCTACGGCGAGAGCGTGGACGGGTGCGACCACGACTACGGGGTAGCGGGTGAATGTGTGCCGTACAACTTCCCACCCCAGGTCGTCGACGGCGCCGCGGCGAAGTGTGCCTACCTCGGCGCGCACCACTTCCACGATCTCGAGCTCGTCGGCACCGACCGACACGGCCTCGCGCCACCGGGCGGTCCGCTGGCCCCGAGCGGCCGCCGGTACGTGTGTCCGGGCGTCGTGCCGGTGACGTGACGGTCCCGTCGATCAAACCGTCGGGTGGCAGCGCAGCGCCCCTGTACCGCCGGTTGGCCGCGATCGCGGCCCTGTTCGTCCTGCTCGCGGGATGCTCCGGGTCGCGGGCTGCCGCAGCGCCCGAGGGCGCCGCGGCTCCGGTCGGGACGACGGCCTCGCCACCGGCCGTCGTCGACCTCGGCTACAACGTTGCCGACATCGTCTTCCTCCAGCAGATGATCGCCCACCACCAGGTCGCCGCCCAGCTGGCCGGGGCCGCGTCGAGCCGAGCGACGTCGAAGGAGGTTCAGCAGCTGGCTGCGACCGTTCTCGACGAGAGCACGTCCGAGGTGCGGCAGATGAGCGCTTCGCTGACGAGCCTCGGCATCGATCCTGGCGAGGCGCAGTTCGGTGGCCACACCCACGGTGGCGGGCCGACCGAGGCGGACATCGCCGCCCTGTACGCCTCCTCGGGCGTCGCCTTCGACCGTTCCTTCACCGATCTGATGACCTCCCACAGCCTGGGCGCAACCCAACTCGCCCAGGCCGAGATCCAGGAGGGCACCAATACGGCCGCGAAGAATCTTGCCGCCGGAATCGTCCGGCGCGAGTCGGACAGGACGCTGGCGTTGGCTCGTTCCCGCTGACCCACCTCCGGAGCCGCGCGTCCCGGCGCCGATCAGCGGGGAGCGGGTTCGTCGAGCATCTCCGCCACGGCGATCCTCATCCGGGCTCGGAACGCCTCCGCCGAGAACTTCTCGGCCCGGCCCCGGATGGCCTCCCGACTCCATGTCGTCGAGGCTGCCTCGTCGATCGCCCGGCGGAGGTCGACGACGTCATCGGGGTCGGCCAGAACGCCGGTACTGCCCGGTTCGACGATGTCCAGAGCGCCGCCGCGACGAACCGACACCACGGGTGTGCCGCAGGCCTGCGCCTCGGCCATGGCGATACCGAAGTCCTCGTCGGCGGGGAACACCATCGCTCGGGCACGTCGATAGAGGTTTCTCAGAGTCACGTCGTCGACCTTGCCGACGAAGTTGACGTTCTCGCCGGCGCGGGCCATCAGTTCCTGCTTGAGATGACCCTCGCCCACGACGGTCAAGCGGTGCGGCGATCCGGCGAAGGCCTCGACCGCCAGGTCCGCGCGCTTGTAGCTGACCAGCCGACCGACATAGACGAAATCCTCGCCGCGTGCCGCGTCCCCGTCGCCGGGAGGGGTGAAGAACTCGGTGTCGACTGGCGGGTGGATGACCGAGGCCGAGCGTCCGTAGTGGCGCTCGATCCGAGCGGCGACGGCTACCGAGTTCGCGACGAAGCGCGTGACACGACCGGCCGTGGACCGATCCCAGCGCCGGAACCCGGCCATCATGGCCTGAGCGGCGGGGCGTACCGGCCGCGGAAACCTGCCCCGCTCGCTGTCGAAGTCCCACGCATAGCGCATCGGCGTGTGGCAATAGCAGAGGTGCGGTGTGTTCGGGCTGACCCGTACCGCCTTCGCGCAGGCATGACTGCTGCTCACCACGGCATCGACGTCCGTCAGTTCGGGCCGCAGCCGCCACGACATCGGCATGAGTGGCAACATCCACTCGTGGTGATCGATCGCTCCCGGCAGGCGTTGCAGAAAGGACGTCTCGGCGTGCCCGAACTCGGGCGGGAAGGAGGAGTACCGTGCCATCGTCGTCACCAGTCGGGGCGTGTCGAAGGCCGCCAACAGCTCTTTGACGACACGCTCGGAGCCCGCATAGGAAATGAGCCATTCATGAGCAATGGCAACCCGCGGCATGTCGGCGGTTCGCTCGTCGCGTGCTTCCGGCTGTGAGACTCTGCTGACCATTGACGCCCCCTGTCTCACTTCTGCTCACCCGCAGGTGCCTCTGTGTACTCGTCGCAGCGCGTGCGAGGTTACCGACGAGCTCAGCGGACCTGATCCGGGGTGAACGACGGCGGCACCGGGTTGACGAATCCCGCCCGGATCCGGTTCTCGCTGTTGAAGTAGTCCTCCTGCGCCGTGCCGCGCCGACGCTTGACGGCCCGGTCGGCCACCCACGAGCCCACGGCGACCGCGGTGGCGGCCAGCTCGCGACGCGACGGCGTCCGGTGCTCGGCCAGCACGCGGCGATACCAGTCGAGCTGCAGTTCGACGGCGTGCCCGAGGCTGTAGTACTGCCGCACCAGGGCCAGGGCGAACTCGGCGTTCTCCTTGCGCAGGGCCTCGTTGCTCAGCAGCCGGTCGAGGACCTCGACGAGCTGGTCCTCGCCATCGTCGTCGACACGGTTCGGGCCGATGCCGTAGAAGCCGCGCCAGCGGAACTCGCGCGCCGTGGTGGCGTCCAGCGGCGCGAAGAACCGCTCGCCCTGCACGACGCACGGCTTGCCGAAGGCCATCGCCCGCAGCAGCGAACCACCCATGCCGAGCACGACGTCGGCCGCGGCGTAGGCCGATCGCGGGTCGGGCCGCATGCCGGTGAGGGTGACGACCTCGCGGCCGGCGGCGACGTTGGTGGCCTCGGCCAGGGCCCGCAGGTCGGGCATGGCCGGACCGTCGCCGACCAGGGCCAGGCGGACGCGGCCGCCGAGGCGTCCGGCGGCGCGGATGGCCGTCTCCAGCCCCTGCTGTTTGAGCACGCGGGCGAACCGGCTGACCGCGACGACGAGCAGCTCGTCGTCGGCCACGCCGATCTCGGCGCGGAAGCCCGAGCCGTCGAAGCCGGGGTGCTGGTCGACGGTGTCGGTCGGGATCTCCAACACGCCCAGCGGGCCGCGGCGGCGCCTGACCGCCGCGGCGATCACCGGGTTGCACACCTGCAGCGGCGCGGAGCCGGGCATGAAGTCCGGGATCGACATGCTGTTGATCGTCATCGTCATCGGGACGCCGGAACGGTGCGGCCCGAAGTAGGTCAGCAGCGACGGGGTGAGCTCGTAGGCGTGCACGAGATCGGGCCGGAACGCGCGGGTCACCTCGGTCAGGCGGCGGTAGGACGGCGCGGCGTGCGCCATGTCGTCCAGCTCGATGTGCAGGTGTGGCACCCCGCGCTCGCGCAGGACCTCCACCAGCGGCCCGTCCGGACCGGCCACCGCCACCTGGTGGCCGCGGTCGGCGATCCCGGAGGCGAGGTCGACGGCGTTCATCTGGCTGCCGCCGAGATCGAGCTGGTGGACGGCGACGAGCACGCGCAGGCGCGATGTCACGGGTGGCCTCCGGGGGAGACGTGGCGCAGCGGCGCGGTGAGGTCGGGGTCGGGGTCGGCGGCGAGTGTCGCGCCCTCGCGGGCCGCGCGGAACAGCCGGATCAGGGGAACGGCGACCACGGCGCACGCCAACGCCTCGGCGGCCAGGTACGCGATGCCCACCCCGTCGATCCCGAACGGTCGCATCAGCATGAGCGCCAAGGTGATCACGGCGGCGGCGTTGAGCAGCTGCAGCGCCACGACCCGTCCCATCTGCTGACGGACGCGGGCCAGCGAGACGTAGGTGCCGTGCACGACGGTGAACGGCAGGGCCGACGCCATCAGCCGCAGCAGCGTGGTGCCCTCCTCGGCATAGTTGCCGGGCAGCAGCGACAGCAGGAACGGTGCCCCGATCAACAGGAAGGGGGTGCCGGCCAGCCCGATCAGCCAGGACAGCCGCCACGCGCGCCGCATCAGGGCGTATCCCTCGCGGACGTCGTTGGACGCCTCGGTGATGTAGGACGACGCCACGTTCCACAGCAGGACGTTGACGGCTTCGCAGATCAGCCAGGGCAACGCGTAGTAGGCGTTGGCCTGGGTGCCCAGGATCGACACGACGATCAGCGGCATGAACAGCGGCACGATCACCGAGGTGGCACCGGTGGCGTACTCGCCGAGGAACAGCACGGCCAGCGCGCGCCGTCCCGGCAGTGCGACGGCACCGTCCTTCGACACCCGGCCTGGCAGCACGCGCAGCAGCAGGAACGGGGACAGCACGAGCACGGCCAGCGCTGCGGGTACGACCCACGCGAGCACGATCCCGTTGTGCATGGCGGTCAGGGCGAACAGCGCCACCAGCCCGAGCTTGATGCCCGAGAACAGCAGCTGCTCCACCGGCACCCAGCGCGACGCCTGCAGCCCGATCAGCACCCAGTCCTGCAGCGCGAACAGCGCCAGCACGACCACGAACAGCGGGAACGCGGCCCGCTCGGCGCCGGAGGCGAACAGCGTGTCGTCGGCGAAGAACAGCGCGAAACCGCCGCCGAGCACGAGCGCGACGGCCGTGGTGACGCCGTAGCCGCTGAGCACCATCGTCCGCGACCGGGACCCGGCCGAGCCGAGGAACCGGGTGAACACCAGGCCCACGGCCAGGCCCGAGACCGTGGACATCATCATCGCCGTGGAGATCAACGCCGACGAGCGGCCGACCTCCGATGCCGGGTAGCTCGCCGCGACCCCCCAGAACACCAGGCCGAACAGCGCCGTCATCCCGGACGTGGCCATCAGCGCGAGCGCGTTGAACTCGAGGCCCGCGCTCAGCAGCCTCTGGAGGCCCTGCGGGGCGTCGTAAGGACCGGCTACGGCGACGGGTCGGGTGGCGTCGGGATCGAGGTCGGCACCGGTTCCCTGCACCGGGGGAGTGTACGAGTCGGGGGTCAGGCCGACCCGAGGGCCCACACGCCGCAGCCCGTCCCGATGTCGACCGGGGTGGCGTTGGCCGCCAGCCACGCGGCCCGCGGCCCACCGGCCGGTACGAGCGAGGAGTCCGGCGAGACGAGGAACCGCGCGCCCTGGTCGCGGTAGGAGGCGAGCAGGCCGGGATCGGTCTGGTCCGCCGCGAGGCTCCAGCCCTTCCGGTCGGCCAGGTAGAACACCACGGGCTCCTGGAAGTTGTTGGCCACCCCGTCCTCCACCGTGGCGCTGGTGGTGGCCACGACCACCAGGTCGCCGGGCGCGGAGACCTGCGTGAGGGCCTCGGCGCACTCGCCGAACTGGCCGGCGTTGCTGCGGATCGATTGGAGGAAGACATTCCCCGACTGGAGGAACAACGCGCCGACGGCGAGGGTCACGGCGAGCCCGAACAGGACCGGACGGACGCGGGGCGCCAGCCATCGGGCCGCCGCGGCGAGCCCGAGCCCGATCGCCAGCGCGGCGTAGGGCAGCGAGTAGACGTGGTACTGGACGCCCAGGTCGGAGCCGCTGTAGCGCCCGACGGCGGCGTAGTAGATCACCAGCGCGACGGCTCCGGCGACGAGCAGCGGGAAGGCCGCGGGCCGGTGCCGCCACGCCCACACCGCCCCGAGCACGGCCAGCGGCACTCCCACGATGCCGTAGACGAAGATCAGCTCGGTCTTGAGGTTGCCGAGATAGAACGCGGGTGTGAGCCAGAGCGCCACGCTGCCCCACTTGCTGTCGCCGCCCGACAGCACGCCGAACGTGTTGCCGTACTCGGCGTGGAGCCGGGCGGCATGCCAGAACCACAGCGCTGGTGCGACGAGCGCCGCGACGCCGGCGACGTACACCGACGGTCGGCGCAGGCGGGTTCGCGCCGGGACCTGGACGTCAGCGGGGTGACTCCGCTGCCACTCAACGTCAGCGGAGTCACCCCGCTGCACCCCGGCTCGCCCCAACAGCAGCCACCCCGCCAGCACCAGCCCCAGGTGCAGCGATGTCGGTTTGGCCAGTGCCGCCGCGGACATGGCGGCCGCCGCGGCCACCAGCCAGATCATGCGGTCCTCCTGCAACCAGCGGCAGAAGGCATAGAGCGTCAGCAGGGAGAACGCCAGGACCGTCGCCTCGGGCATGAAGGCGGTGCCCCAGCGCAGGAACACCGGCGAGACGACGAACGCGATGACAGCGAAGCGCGCGGTGTCGGGGGCGAGCAGGCGGCGGGCGAGACCCCAGAACGCGGCCGTGGCCACCAGCATGAACGCGAGCGACACGAGCCGGCCGATCGTGTCGTGCTCGCCGAACACCCGGTAGAGCAGGGCCGTCAGCCACGGCATCAGCGGGAGCTCGGTCTCGACGTACCCCGGGCCGGCCCCACCCCAGTTGATCTGTGGGTAGAACAGTTGCAGCCCGTTGCGGGCGAAGTTGCGGGCGATCGAGGCGGTGTCGGTCTGGCGCCAGAGGTCACCGGGATAGGTGAGCGGGCCGAACGCGCGCACCACGGAGATCACCGTGACCAACGCCACCACGGCCGCGGCGGCCCGTCCCAGGCGGTCGGGGCCGGCCTCGGATGTGGCGTGACCTGGGGTGGGAGCCTCACGCGTACTCGGCATCCCGGCAGCTTCCTCCTCCGGCACTGAGGAGACGCTGAGCGCCCCTCCGGACTCCCCCGGCCCGTGATCGGGCCCTAGTCTGGACGAGGACCGACGCGTGATCAGCGACCACAGACGGCGAGGATCAACCCGATGCAGACGGAGCCACCCGCCGCCCCGACCGCCGGCTCCCCGCTCCGGCGCGCCCTGCGCGGATCCCGCACGGCGCAGGCGGCGTACGGCTGTGCGGTCCTCGGCCGTCTCGGCGTCGAGCGGTGGGCCCTGGGTTGGCGGCACCCGGACCGGGCGAGGACCGGCCGGATCCTGGCCTACCACTCCGTCGGAACTCCGGAGTGGAAGGTCAACGACGTCAGCCCGCGCGCCTTCGAGCGGCACCTGCAGATCGCGACCGACGACGGCTGGGGCTTCGGCACCCCCGCCGAGGTGCTGGCCGCCCCGGAGAAGCCGCTGCTCGCCGTCACGTTCGACGACGGCGTCGCCAGCGTCCTGCGCAACGCGGCACCGGTACTGCGCCACCACGGCATCCCGGCGACGATGTTCGCCGTCACCGGCTGGGCCGACGGCGGGCACGAGAACGGCCACGACCACGTGCTCGACTGGCACGGCCTCGCCGCGCTCCAGGCGTCGGGCATCAGCGTGGCCAGCCACTCCGAGACCCACCCCGACTTCGGGCTGATCGACGCCGCGCACGCCCGCCGGGAGCTGGAGGTGTCGCGCCTGCGGATGCAGCGGATGCTCGACGTCCCGGCCGAGGAGTTCGCGATCCCGCTCGGGCAGTCGAACAACTGGTCCGCGGCCGCCCACCGGGCCGCGCGCGATGTCGGCTACACGACCGTCTACTCCCAGTCCGTGGACACCCGCCCGGCGGGCACGGTGCCCCGCACGTTCATCACCCGCATCGACAGCCCGCGCCTGTTCCGCGCCGCGCTCGCCGGCGCCTACGACAGCTGGGAGGAGTGGCGATGACCGCTACCGGCGCAGGCCCTGGCGACGTCGTCGGGCCCTCCGTACGCCGATGAGATAGGTGGCCGGGCCCTGGATCATCCCGACGGTCTCCTGCAGCCGCAGCGCCCGCGGGTACGGGGCCGCCGCCACGGCCTCTTCCGACCCGGTCCGGAACTGCGGGCTCAGCGCGTGCCGCACCCCGGCCACGGCCTTGCGCAGCAGCATCGCCCGCTCGTCGGGCCGGGTGAGCATCCGCTTCGCGAGCAGCGCCGTGAGCCCCCGCCCGTAACCGCGCATCTGGGAGCGCAGGCCGGTCCTGTCGGCGCGGTGGCGGTGGTAGGCCAGCGCCGCGGGCTGGTAGACGAGCGTTCCGCGCAACGTCAGGACGTCGAGGAACAGGTCGAGGTCCTCGCCACCGGCGGCCGGGCTGCCGGCGCCGAGGGCTTCGTCGAACGCCCAGCCCCGCGGTAGCGCGCTGCGGCGCAGCGCCATGCTCGCCCCCGTCCCGTAACTGCCGAGCTGGTAGGGGAACAGCGGCGACGGATCGGGCGACGCGATGAGGTGGTAGACGCGGCGGTCGGTGCCCCGGCCGAAGCCCGCGGCGCACTCGAACCACCACTGCCACAGCGACTCCAGCTCCACCGGCTCGACCAGGCCCGTGACGCAGGTGACGGCCGGGTCGGCGAACTCCGCGGTGAGCCGGCGCAGCCAGGTGGGGCGCACGGCGACGTCGTCGTCGGTGAACGCGACGACGTCCCCCTCGACGGCGGCGAGGCCCCGGTTGCGGGCGTAGGACAGGCCCGGCCGGGGCTCGGCCACGAGCCGGACCCGCCGGTCGCCGGCGTAGCGCTCCGCGATCAGCGCGGCGGTCCGGCGGTCGTCGGGGGAGTTGTCGACGACGACGACCTCGAACTCGGGATGGTCGCTCGCCAGGATGGAGTCGATCGCGACCGGCAGCGACGCCGGCCGGCCCCGGGTGGCCAGCACGACGCTCGCCCGGCCCGTGGTGGGCGGGGTGACCACCGTGCAGGTGCCCGCGAGGCCCGGCACCAGGGCCGCCCCGCCCCGCTCCGGTTCGCCCGACTGCAGGTCGCCCGGTTCCAGGTCGCCCGGTTCCAGGTCGATCGCGTCGGCGGCCGCGTGGATCCGCAGCCGGCCGCCCAGCTCGCGCCAGATCGCCCCGGCGAGGCGTTCCGGCGGGATCGACGCACCGGCGAACTGCAGCCAGACCACGCCGATCGGCATGTCGTGCAGCAGCACCAGCACCCGGGCGCCGCCGTAGGGCACACCGCTGCGTGCGGTCAGCCGGTCGAGCTCCGGCAGCGGCTCGGCCACGTCGACGGTGACGACCTGGATCGGTACGAACGCGCCGTCCGCGCCCGGGACGGGGCGACCGACCCCGAACGACCCGGCGGCGCGGTGCGGCACGGACGGGCTCGACGCGGTGGGGTACGACATCGACTCGCTCGCTCGCTCGTTCATCGCACTCCCTCGCTGCGCTCGGTCGAGCGCAGCGCAGGGCGCTGTGACACCGACGTGCTCGCATGCTTGTTCATGGTCGGTTCCCCGTGACCGTGTCGGACGGGAACGCCCCCTTCGCCGACGGTGACCGGCGCTGATCTCCGCACCGGGAACGTCATCAGACCAGAGGGTGCCCCCGACACGGTAGCCGGCCCGACCCCCCCGGCCGGCGGATGACACACCGTCGCACTTCCCAGCCGAGAGCTGACCGTCTGCCGCCGACACCGAGAACTGTCGGCGGACGTGCTAGACACGCCAGGTGTCCGAGCCGCACGACCTCACCGCCCTCGAGCAGGCGGCCGCGCTGCGGGCGGGCGAACTGTCGTCGGCCGACCTCGTCTCCCACTGCCTGCGGCGGATCGGCGCGTCCGGGCTGGGCGCGTTCGTCACCGTCACGGCCGACGCGGCCCTCGCCGCGGCGGCGCGGGCCGACGCCGCGCTCGCCGGAGGCGACGCCCGTCCGCTGCTGGGCGTGCCCACCGCGATCAAGGACCTGGCCATGACGGCCGGGGTCCGCACGACCTTCGGCTCGCCGGTGTTCGCGGAGTTCGTTCCCGACGTCGACGACGACGCGGCCCGGCTGCTGCGCGAGGCGGGCACGGTCAGCCTGGGCAAGACCGCGACGCCGGAGTTCGGGTTGCCGCCCTACACCGAGCCCGCCGGGCTTCCGCCCGCCGTCACACCGTGGGACCCGACGCGGCTGGCCGGCGGATCGAGCGGCGGAGCGGCCGCGGCCGTGGCGGGCGGGTTGGTGCCGTTCGCGCACGCCACCGACGGCGGCGGGTCGATCCGCATCCCGGCGGCCTGCTGCGGGCTGGTGGGCCTCAAGACCTCGCGTGGGCTCGTGTCGCGGGGCCCGGTGGGCGGGGACCCGCTGGGTATGTCGGTGTCGGGCCCGCTCGCCCGCACCGTCACCGACGCGGCGGCCCTGCTCGACGCCATGGCCGTCCCGGTTCCGGGGGAGCCCTACCCGCTCCTGGCCCGCGCGGCGAGTCACCTCGACGCGGCCCGCCGTCCCCCGCGCCCGCTGCGGATCGGGCGCTACGCCACCCCGCCGGTGCCCGACCTCGCCGTCGATCCCGCGTGCCTCGACGCCTACGAGCTGGCCACCGCCACCCTCGTCGAGCTGGGGCACGACGTGGTCGAGTTCGCCCCCGACATCGACGCCGGCTTCCTGCCGGTGTTCGAGGTGCTGTGGGCGGTGCTGGCGCACGGTCACCCCGTGCCGGCGGCCGCCGAGCCGTTGCTGGCCCCGCTGACGCGCTGGTGGCGCGAGCGCGGAGCGGGGATCAGCGGGCCCGAGTACATGCTCGCCACGCAGGCGGCCGTCACCGTCACCCGGAAGGTCGTCGGGGCGCAGGCCGCTGCGGTGGACGTGGTGCTCACGCCGATGCTCGCGCAGCTGCCGCGGCCCGTCGGCTGGTTCACCGACGGCGGCGACCCGGCGGAGGACTTCGAGCGCCAGAAGCATTTCACCCCGTTCACCGCCACCTACAACATCACCGGGCAGCCGTCGCTGAGCCTGCCGGTGGGCTGGGGCGACGACGGGGGTGCCCCGCTGCCGGTGTCCGTGCAGCTCGTCGGGCAGGCCGGCGACGACGCGCTGCTGCTCGCCCTCGGCGCCCAGGTGCACGAGGCGCTGGACTGGGGTGGGCGACGCCCTCCGACCTGGTGACCCGCGGAAGGGGCCCGTCCACTAGATTCTTATTCGTGAGCGTGTGGGAGACGATCCTCTACTTCGTGGTGCCGTCGGTCGGGTTGTACCTGCTCATCGTGGCGCTGGTGGCCGCGCCGAGGCTGGCCCGCCGCCCGCGCTATCGGGTCGGGCAGCCGTGGCCCCACCAACCCGTGTTCTGGACGTCCAACCCGCAAGGCGCCGGCCTGTCGCCGCTGGGCCACTGGTCGTCGCACGCCGGCCTCGAACCAGGAGGTGCCCGTGGCAGCTGGTGAGCACGGCGGCGAGCTGGTCGTGTCCCATCCCGTCGTGTCCCATCCCGGCGTGTCCCAGCTGGTCGTGTCCCAGCCTGCCGACCTTCCCGACGGGTCCGTCGTCACCTCGTCCGGACGGGTGTCGGCCGCGGAGATCCATACCGAGCCGTCCTACGTCAACCATCCCTTCACGCCCGTGCAGCTCACCCGCCTCGACGAGGCGTTGACGCTGGCCAGCCGGGATACCGGGCTGCGGTTCGCCGTCTACCTCGGCGATCTCGGCGAGTCCCCGAGCGAGCGGAGCGTGGCGCTGCTCTCCGAGCTGGAGGACTCCACCGAGTCGGTGCTCGTCGCCGTCAGCCCGGAGCAGCGAGTGGTGGAGGTGCTCACCGGCCCCGGTGCCCGCGTGCGCCTGCCCGATCGCGGCGCGAAGCTCGCCGTCATGAGCATGGTTGCCTCGTTCCGTGAGGGTGACGTGTTCAACGGCCTGCTCAGCGGTCTGCGCATGCTCGCCGACCAGGCCGGTGGCCGCCGCCGCACGCACTGATCCCGGCCGCTGTCGCTGATCCGGCCGGGTCGTCCGGTGACAGTGCGCTGCGTCACCCTTGGCGTCCAGCGGATCACGTGATAGGCAAACCGTCGGCGCGTCGCCTACAGTTGGACGGAGGGACCCCGAGAGTTCCCGGGACGGATCCGGCGGCAATGGATGGGCAGACGTCGATGGGTGATCATCAGAACAGTGCCCCCCACGGAGCAACATCACGTCGCGGACCCTCGGCCGGTGTGCTCACGCCTCCCACCGGACTGCCCCCGGTCCCCACGCGGCATCCCGGCCCGCCGGCCCGTCCGCCCGCTCCGCCCGCCCGCGACACCGTCGTCGAGCCCTGTACTTGCGGTCACGCGAAGGCCGCGCACGACCACTACCGGCCCGGCACCGACTGCGGCGCCTGCGGATCGGCCGGTTGCGGGGAGTATCGCCTCGAGGGCGGATCGGCCCGCCGCGCTCTGCGGTGGCTGGGCCTGACCCACTGACCTCGGCAGCGGGCATTCGCGCTCATGCTCAGCTCCGGGCCCGTGCGGGGACAGGTGTCGGAACATCGTTGTCCACGCACGGGCATCGTCAGCTGCGGTCGAACTCCCGCGCCCCGAGCGCCCGGACGATCCCGGCCCGGCCCTCCGACACCAGCCGCCGCAGCGCCGCGGGGTGGTTCTCCTCGGCATTGATGCTCGCTCCGCTGGCGCTTCCCTGGGTCAACCAGGCGTCCGCCGCGTCCACGGTGGCCTTGTCGATCGCCCAGGACGGGAACAGCCCGATCACGACGGACTGGGCCCGCTCGCTCGTGCGACGCGCCCACACCTCGCCGACCTCGGCGAAGTAGCGCTCGACGTAGCCGCCCAGCAGTCCCCGCTGCACAGGGTGCGCGAACCCACTGATGATCGACTCCTGCACGGCGTTCGGGATGTCGTCGTCGTGTACCGCCCGCATCCAGGCCCGTTCCTTGGCCTCCGCGGTGGGGATCAGCGCCCGGGCCCGTTCGGCCTGCCGCTGCCCGGCGGCGGTCGGATCGCGGAGCAGCTCCTCGTCGATCTCGGTCTCCGACGCGGCCCCGTGCGCGACGAGGGCGTGCAGCAGCCGCCAACGCAGGTCGGTGTCCACCGTCAGGCCCTCGGGCACGGCCACGTCGAGTAGCCACCCCTTCATCCCGTCCAGGACCGAGGGGTAGAGAACGCCGCCGGTCAGCGAGTTGACCGCGACGAGCTGGGCGTCCGAGCCGGGACGCGCGGTGTCGAGGCGGAACAGCAACTGGTCGGTGAGCAATGGCCAGCCGCGCTCGGCGGCCCACTGCTCGTCGGCGTAGGAGGCGATCGCGGTCTGGGCCTGCAGCAGCAGCCGCTGCACCACCCCGATCTCCGACTCCGCCCCGAACCCGCCCGCCACCAGGGTGGCGAAGTCGCGGGCCTTCAGCTCGGCCTCGCGGGCCATCTCCCAGGCCGCCGACCAGCACAGGGTGCGTGGCAGCGGCTCGGCGATGTCACCGATGCGGTCGATCAGCGTGGTGAGCGACCCGGGGTCCAGCCGCAGCGCGCAGTAGGTCAGGTCGTCGTCGTTGACGAGCACCAGCTTGCCGCGCGGGACGCCCACCAGCGCCGCCACCGGGGTGCGCTCGCTCTCGACGTCGACCTCGACGCGCTGGGTGCGCACCAGCTTCCCGGAGCCGTTGTCGTCGTAGACGCCCACCGCGATCCGGTGGGTGCGCAGCTCGCCCGCACCGGGCCGGGCACCGCCCTGCACCACGTCGAATCGGGTGAAGCGGCCCTCGCCGTCGACGTCGAAGGAGGGGCGCAGCAGGTTGAGCCCGGTGGTGCGCAGCCACTGCGCACCCCAGCCCGACAGGTCACGGCCGCTGGAGCGCTCCAGGGCGCCGAGCAGGTCGTCGAACGTGGCGTTGCCCCAGGCGTGGGCGGTGAAATAGTCCCGCAGCCCCGCCAGGAACGGCTCCAACCCGACGTAGGCGACGAGCTGCTTGAGCACCGAGGCGCCCTTGGCGTAGGTGATGCCGTCGAAGTTGACCTCGACGGCCTGCAGGTCGGGGATGTCCGCCGCGATCGGGTGGGTGGAGGGCAGCTGATCCTGCCGGTAGGCCCAGCTCTTCTCGACGTTCGCGAACGTCGTCCAGGCGTTGGTGTACTCGGTGGCCTCGGCCTGGCACAGCACGGACGCGAACGTCGCGAACGACTCGTTGAGCCACAGATCGTCCCACCAGGCCATGGTGACGAGGTCGCCGAACCACATGTGCGCCATCTCGTGCAGCACCGTCTCGGCGCGACGCTTGTACACCGACCCCGTGACGCGGGAGCGGAAGACGTAGTCCTCCAGGAACGTCACCGCGCCGGCGTTCTCCATGGCACCCGCGTTGAACTCCGGCACGAACAGCTGGTCGTACTTGCCGAACGGGTACCGGACGCCGAAGTTGCGGTGGTAGAAGTCGAAGCCCTGCTTCGTCTCGGTGAACAGCCGCTCGTGGTCCATGTGCTGCGCGAGCGAGGAGCGGCAGTAGAGGCCGAGCGGGATGACTCCATGATCGTCCCGGTGCTCGTCGCGCCACTCCGCGTACGGGCCCGCGATCAGCGCGACGAGGTAGGTGGACATGATCTCGCTGGTGGCGAAGCAGCTGACCACGCCACCCGTGACCCCGTCGAGTGCGTCCTGCACCAGCGCGTTGGAGATCACCTTCCAGTCCGCGGGGGCCGTGACCGTCAGCGTGTACCGGGCCTTCAGATCGGGCTGGTCGAAGCACGCGAACAAGCGCTTGGCGTCGGCCGTCTCGAACTGGGAGTAGAGATAGACACTGTCGTCGACGGGGTCGACGAACCGGTGCAGCCCCTCACCGGTGTTCATGTACCGGCCGGTCGCCTCCACGCGCAGCTCGTTCTGCGCCGCCAGAGCGGGCAGGGCGATCCCGTCGTCCTCGCGGTAGCCCGTGACGTCCAACGGCTCACCGTTGAGCACCGCCGAGCCCACCCCGACCCCGACGAAGTCGATCCAGCTGTCGCGCCCCGGCTCGGCGCAGGAGAACCGCACCGTCGACGTGGTGGCGAAGGTGGCCTCGCCCGGCCGGCCGGCACCGTCGGTCAGGTCGATCTCGACGGAGTAGTCGGCGACATCGAGCAGGCCGGACCGGGCCTCGGCCTCGGCGCGGGTCAGGTTGGGCGGGGCCATGCGGCTTCTCCAGCTCCTTCACTCGGAATCTGGTGATCCAACCACGGACCCGCAGCTGGTGCCCGCGAGATGGGGAACACGCGCACCGCGGCACCGGTTCAGTGTCCTGACCACCCCTCTCGATCGGAGAAGTTGTGACGAGCACCCAAACCACGAACACCCAAACCACGAGCACCCGAACCGTGAGCACCCGAACCGTGAGCACCGAGACCGCCGGGCCCACCGGCACCGCCCGCGTCGACTTCTGGTTCGACCCGCTCTGCCCGTTCGCCTGGATCACCTCGCGCTGGATGCTCGAAGTGGCGCAGGTGCGCGACGTCGACACGTCCTGGCACGTGATGAGCCTCGCCGTCCTCAACGAGGGCCGGGACCTGCCCCAGAACTACCGCGAGATGATGGACCAGGCCTGGGGTCCGGTGCGTGTCGTGATCGCGGCTGCCAAGGACCATGGTGCGGAGGTGCTGCTGCCGCTCTACACCGCCATGGGCACGCGCATCCACAACCAGGACAACAAGGACTTCGACGTCGTCATCCGCGAGTCGCTGGCCGAGTGCGACCTGCCGGCCTCCCTGGCCGCTGCCGCCACCAGCACCGCGTTCGACAAGGAACTGCGTGAGAGCCACCACCGTGGCATGGACCCGGTCGGCACGGACGTCGGCACCCCGACGATCCACATCGACGGCGTCGCGTTCTTCGGCCCCGTCCTGACGCAGATCCCGCGCGGCGAGGTGGCCGGCACCGTGTTCGACGGCAGCCGGCTGCTGGCGAGCTATCCCTACTTCTTCGAGCTCAAGCGCACCCGCGAGGGCGACCTGAAGTTCGACTGACCCGCCCGCCCCCTCTGCCCACGCCCGCCCCCCTCTGCCCACGCCCGCCGCGCCCACCTCCGTTGTGGGCCGCAACCGGAGGACGGCGGGCCGGGTCGGGCCGTCGACGCGGGAGTCGTGTGAGGATGGGGAGCATGGCCGCACCGACGCAGCAGCGCACCGGACACTGGATCAACGGCAGCACCGTCGCGGGCGGCGGGGAGTGGATCGACGTCGTCGACCCCGCCACGGGCGAGGTGGTGGCAGCAGTGCCGGCCGGGACCCCAGCCGACGTGGACGCCGCCGTGCGAGCCGCCCGCGCCGCGTTCGTCGGCTGGTCGGTCACCCCCGTAGCCGAGCGGGCCGCCGTCGTGCAGGCGATCTCCGACGGCCTCAAGGCCCGCGGTGGCGACATCGCCGCGGCCGTGACGTCCGAGATGGGCGCGCCGATCACGTTCGCCCGCTCCGTCCAGGCCGGGCTACCGGTCTTCACCTCCGCCGGGGTGGCCGGGCTCGCCGGCTCGTTCCCGTGGACCGAGGAGATCGGCAACTCACTCGTCGTCCGCGAGCCGGTGGGCGTGGTCGGGGCGATCACGCCGTGGAACTACCCGCTGCACCAGGTCGTTGCGAAGGTCGCTCCCGCGCTGCTGGCCGGCTGCACGGTCGTGCTCAAGCCCAGTGAGATCGCCCCGCTGACGGCCGCGATCCTCGCGGAGGTCGCCGCCGCGGCCGGCCTGCCCGCTGGTGCGCTCAACGTCGTGCACGGCACAGGGCCCGTCGTCGGCGAGGCCATCGCCGGGCACGCGGACGTCGACATGGTGTCGTTCACCGGCTCCACCCGCGCCGGCAAGCGTGTGTCGGTGGTCGCGTCCGACACGGTCAAGCGGGTGGCCCTGGAGCTGGGCGGCAAGTCCGCGAACGTGATCCTCGACGACGCGGACCTCGCCAAGGCCGTCAAGATCGGGCTGGGCAACGCGTGGATCAACGGCGGCCAGACCTGCACGGCCTGGACCAGGATGCTCGTGCCGGCTGCCCGTCACGACGAGATCGTCGAGATGGCCGCGGCGGTGGCCGCCCGCTACATCGTCGGCGACCCGACCGACGAGACCACCCGGATCGGGCCGATGTCGTCGGCCGCTCAGGCCCATCGCGTCGGCGGGTACATCGAGCGCGGCGTGGCCGACGGCGCCGCGGTGGCGTTCGGGGGACCCGGCGCCGTCGAAGGGCTGGAGCGGGGCGCCTACGTCCGTCCCACGATCTTCGCCGGTGTTGCGCCGGACGCCGTCATCGCGCAGGAGGAGATCTTCGGGCCGGTGCTCTCGGTGATCCCCTACGCCGACGAGGACCAGGCGGTCGCCATCGCCAACTCCACCGTGTACGGCCTGGCCGGCGCCGTGTTCGGCGAGCCGGAGCACGCCATGGCCGTGGCGCGGCGGCTGCGCACCGGGCAGGTCGACGTCAACGGCGGCGCCTTCAACCCCATGGCCCCGTTCGGCGGGTACAAGCAGAGCGGGAACGGCCGCGAGCTCGGCCGGTTCGGCCTCGAGGAGTTCCTGGAGATCAAGTCGATCCAGCGCTGAGTGCACCGCGCGGGCGCCCGCGCGGTGCACGACCCGTGCTCCCGGCGCAGCGGGTGTGAGGACCAGGACGGGCCGGACCGCACTGCGGGTGGGCCGCCCGGCCATGATCGCGGCGTGCGGTAGCTGAGCTTCACCGATGAAGGCCTCGTACCGCAGCCGGAGATCATGACGATCGGGGCGGACGTCGAGCCCGCGCGGGAGCGGTAACGGGTGCAAAGGGTCGCTGAGCGGTCCTCGGCGCCCTGATCTGCGGGGACAGCACCGGACACGGCACTCCCGCCGACGACTTGCTCCATTTCGCCCCGCGGCAAGGGCGGGGATGCCTACCGTGCGGCCACCCAGCGGAGGTGCCGATCGGCACCCTCGCGCCGGGTCGCCGGCTCGGGAGCCGCGCCGCGACGGTCCGTACCGCCGCGACGCCCGCGCCGTCGGCCACGTCACGTCCCGCCCGACGGGAGCGAGGTGCCCGCGTGTCCCCAGCCCCCGTCCGACGGTTCCCGCACCGCGTGGGTCCCCCGGCCATCGCCGCGACAACCGTCGTCGTCGTGCTCGTCGGGGTGCTGCTCGTCCTGGGCGGCGCACCACCCCCCGCCGCCGCGACGACGGCCCGCTGCGCCCACCACCACGTCACCGGAGCGTCCACCCGCGCCCGCAGCGGGGCGGCCGGCGTGGTCACCGGCGGCGTCGTCGGCGCCGACCGGGGCTCCTGCGACACCACCGACGCCGGGACGGCCCCCGGCTCGCCCCCTCTCATTGCGTTCCCGACGCCACCCACTCCGACGCCACCCACTCCGACGCCACCTACTCCGACGCCACCTACTCCGCCGCCGCCCACGTCGACGCCGCTGCCCACGTCGACGCCGCCGCCCACCTCGACGCCGCCGCGACCCACCCCGGTCGTGTCGACCTCGGCTCCGGTCGTGCCGACCGTCACCCCGGACGTGCCGACCCTCGATCCCACCGCCCCGCCGCCCGCCCCGCCGCCCGCTCCCGCCTCGCCACCCGCTTCAGACTCGCCACCCGCTCCCGCCCCCACGGACGGTGCGGTGTGGAACCGGCTCGCGCGCTGCGAGTCGACCGACAACTGGGCCATCGACACCGGCAACGGCTACTACGGCGGCCTGCAGTTCGACGCCCGGACGTGGCGGGCCTACGGCGGCGAGAAGTACGCCTCGCTCCCGCACCGGGCCACCCGGGAGCAGCAGATCGCGGTCGCCACCCGGCTCCGCGACGACCGAGGTGGTTACGGAGCGTGGCCGGCTTGCGCGAGGAAGCTGGGCTTGCCCCGGTAGCCCAATGACCACCACCCGTTCAGGTCGAAAGCCGCCACGTGGCGGCGCATCCGATCCAGCCTCGAAGCCGTCGTCGATCACATAGGAGCCCTACCGTGTCGCAGAACGTCCCCAGGAGCATCCGGATGGTCGCCGCTTCGGCGATCACAGCGAGTGTTCTGGTCGGCCTGCCCGGCGTTGCGTCCGCGGCTCCGTCGTCGCTCCTCGTGCCCGCGGCCACCCCGAGCGCGGCGCGGCCCGACCCGTGCCCCTGGCTCAAGGCGATCCTGCGGCTGGCCCGTTCCGTGGGCGGTGGTGCCGACCTCCCGGTGGTCGCGCTGATCGTCAACGTCCCGGGCTCGCTGCCGTGCGTCGGGGACGACGACGGCAGCACCACGCAGGGTGGCGGCAGGAAGGACGGCGGCTCGTCGGGGAGCGACAGCGGCATGATCGACGAGGCGCCCGACGGAGGAGGAGCAGCTACCGTGCCGAACATCAAGGAACCCAGCACCGGAGTCGACAACCGGGGCGGCGTCTCGAAGCAGGGCAACGCTCCGGGCCACAGCGCTTCCGGCACCAGCAGGTCGGGCCGCGGAGGCTCCGGCGGGTCCGGCGCGCGCACGCCCATTCCATCGGCCGCCCCGTCCGCGGGCACCGAGGTCGTGGCGCTCGTCGCGGGCAGCGGCGCGACGATCACCGTCGCGAACGACGAGCAGCTCGCGGCGGCCGTGCAGGCCGCGCGACCGGGCGACACGATCCGAATGTCGGCCGGAACCTACTCACCGCTGGTGATCGCGGGCCGGGGCACGGCCACCGCCCCGATCACGTTGACGGGCCCGAAAGACGCCGTGATCGACGGCGGCACCGGCAAGGGATACACGGTCCACGTGCGCGACGCGAGCCATTGGCAGTTCACCGGCTTCTCGGTGACCGGCGGCGGCAAGGGCGTGATGACCGACAACGCACAGTTCGTGGTGCTGGACTCGCTCGACATCGGCGGCACCGGCGACGAGGCCGTGCACTTCCGCGGCGCGTCCAGCGACAACGTGGTGCAGAACTCCTACATCCACGACACCGGCAACCGCCAGCCGCAGTTCGGCGAGGGCGTCTACCTGGGCAGTGCGAAGAGCAACTGGGGCAAGTACTCCGGCGGGCAGCCCGACCTGTCGATGCGCAACCGCGTGCTCGGGAACAGGTTCGCGAACATCACCGCGGAGAACGTCGACGTCAAGGAGGAGACCGGCGGTGCACTCATCGCCGGCAACCGTTTCGACGGCTCCGCGATCAGTGGGAAGAACTACGCCGACTCGGTCGTCGACGTCAAGGGCTTCGACACCCGCGTGATCGACAACATCACGACCGGGCAGTCGGCGGAACTCAAGAACATCATCGAGACCCACGTGATCACGAAGGCGGCCAGGTCCGGCTGCGGCAACACCATCGAGGGCAACACCGTGGAGGGTTTCGAGCCGACCGGCGCACTGGTGGCCGTCGACAAGAAGTGCTCGTAGGGCGCGTTCAGCCGTCTCTCAGGGGTGCTCGTTACCCTGAGGGCCGACGAACCTGCGCAGCGAGGGAGATTGTTGAGCACCCCGGACGACGAGCCCACCCGCATCGGCGGCCGGTACCGACTCGACGAGCGGATCGGCGCCGGTGCGATGGGCGCCGTGTGGCGAGGTACCGACGAGCTGCTCCACCGCACCGTCGCGCTCAAGGAGCTCCTCGCCGCGGCCGCGCCGCCCACCGCGGCCGGCAATGATGCGCTGGAGGAGTCGCGCCAGCGCATCCTCCGCGAGGGGCGCATCGGTGCCCGCCTGCAGCATGCCCACGTGATCAGCATGTTCGACGTCGTCGTGCACGACGACCGCCCGTGGCTGGTCATGGAGTACCTGCCGTCGAAGTCGCTGGCGGCGGTGCTGGGGGAGAAGGGTCCGCTGCCGCCCGGCGAGGTGGCCGAGATCGGACGCCAGGTCGCCGACGGTCTCGCCGCGGCCCACCTGGCCGGGGTGGTGCACCGCGACGTCAAGCCCGGCAACGTGCTCATCGGCGAGGACGGGCGCGTCAAGCTCACCGACTTCGGCGTTTCCCGCGCCGTCGACGACGTACAGCTCACGCGCACCGGCATGATCGCCGGCACGCCGGCGTTCCTGTCGCCCGAGGTGGCGCGCGGGCAGGACCCGACGGCCGCCTCGGATGTCTTCGCGCTCGGCGCCACCCTCTACGCCGCTGTCGAGGGCCGGCCGCCCTTCGGTCTGGACGACAACGCCTACGCGCTGCTGCACAAGGTGGCCACCGGCCAGATCGAGCCGCCGCAGCAGGCGGGACCGCTCACCGGGTTGCTCCTGCGCCTGCTCAGCACGGCGCCGGCGGACCGCCCGTCGGCCACCCAGGCCCGCGACGCGCTCGCCGCTGTCGCCGCCGGTGCGGGCGCCACGGCGGCGGAGAGCCCACTGCACGGCGCACCCGTCATCACGCCGGGTGGCCGGGAGACGGTCGCACAGCTGTCCCGTCCCGCCCCGGTCCAGGCGCCGCGGTCGCCGGATCAGGAGCGACGTCGACGCGCACCGGCCCTGCTGGCCGCGGTCGCCGGGCTACTGGTCATCGGCGGTGGCGTTGCTGCTGTGATGCTGACCGGCGCGGGTGCCGTCGATGGCACGGGGGTGGTGGAGGCCGTCCCGACCGGATCACCGACGGCCGGGCCGCCGAGCGGCCCCACCACCGTCTCGACGAGCGACGCACCGTCCACTACGGCGCCGACGCCCACCGTGACGCCCGTGCCGACACCCGCCGTCACCCCGACACCCGCCGTCACCCCGTCGCCCGCCGCGACCAAGGCGCCGAACAGTATCCCCGCCGCGCCGCCGCCTGCGTCGTCCACCGACCCCGTGGCGTTCCTGCAGCGCTACTACGCCCTCCTGCCCGGAAACACCGATGCCGCCTTCGCTCTGCTCAGCCCGGGCGCACAGTCGGCATCCGGTGGCCGCGGCGGCTTCGACCGGTTCTACGCCACGATGAACTCGGTGACGCTGCGCAATGTGCGGCAGATCGGTGACAGCACGGTGGACGCCACGGTGGTGTTCGACCGCCGCAGTGGTGCGAGCACCGAGGAGCCCTACCGCTTCGTGATGTCCACCGGGGCCGACGGCACCACGATCATGCAGTCGTTCAACCGGGTGTGACGGCGGCGCGCATGTCGCGCGTCATCGCGACTTCTCCGTTCACGCCGTCTGCTCCACCGGTTCGAGGAGGTGGGTAGCCACCCACCGCACGACCTCGCGCACGAACACGGCGCGGTTCTCGGTGTCGCGCACCTCATGACCTTCGTCGGGGAACAGCAGGAACCCTGGTGAGGCGCCGCGCTCGCGCAGGGCGTCGACCATCTGCTGGGCCTCGATCAGCGGCACGTTGGTGTCGTGCGCGCCGTGCACGACGAGCAGCGGCGCGGAGATGGCGTCGACGTGGCGCAGCGGGGACAGCTCGCGCAGCAGTGCGGCGTCGGCGGTGGGGTCGCCGTACTTGCTGGTGGCCGCCTCGGCGATCCACGGCTCGGTGGCGGCGTAGAACGTCGCGAAATCGGAGATCCCGCAGATGTCGACGCCCACGGCGAAGTGGTCGGGGAACCATGCCAGCGCGGCGAGTGTCAGGTAGCCGCCGTAGGAGCGGCCCGACACCCCCACCCGCGACGGGTCGGCGAATCCGGCGTCGACGAGGAAATCGACGGCCGCGCGGACGTCGGTGATGGCGGTGAAGCGCCGTTCGAGGTCGTCGGCGGCGGCGAAGCTGCGCCCGTAGCCACCCGAACCGCGGACGTTGGGCGCGAAGACGGCGATGCCCTCGGCGAGCAGGGCCTGGAACAGCGGCTGGAACACGGGCCGCTCCTGCGCCTCCGGCCCGCCGTGCAGCCACAGCAGCGTGGGCAGCGGCCCGAGCGCGCCGCGGGGGCGGAACAGCAGCCCGGTGAGCGGCAGGCCGTCCTCGGCGACGAAGTCCTTGGTGGTGGGCGCGACGAGGGTGTCCTGGTGGATCGGCAGGGCGGGGAGCAGCGGCGTGGCGGCGCCGGTGTCCAGCGCCAGCCGGGTGAGCCGCGGCGGCACCGTCGGGCCCTCGCTCGCCACCAGCAGGACCGCGCCGTCGCGGGTGAACGCCACCCCCGTGACGACGTCGCCGGGGACGGGCGCCACGGGTTCGATCATGCCGGTGCGCAGGTCGAGCAGGTCGATCTCGCTGCGGCCCGCGACGTTCCAGACCAGCGCGGCGCGCCCGCCGGTGGGGTCGAGCGCGGCGATGTCCAGGTCGTCGTCGGGGCGTTGCGCGATCGGGAAGACGGAGGAGACGGAGTCACCGAGCAGGGTGACGCCCAGCAGCACCGGGCGTTCCCCGCCGGCGTCGGTGTGCACGAAGAGCTGGCGGCCGGTGACGGCGAACCACGCGTCGGCGACCGTCGCCTCGCCGCCGGGGATGAGCTCGGTGCGCCGGCCGGTGCGCAGGTCCACCAGCTCCAGCCGGCGCGCGCCGCGCCGGCCCAGCCGCACCACCACGCGGCGCCCGTCGCCGATCACGGCGCAGACCCGCGCGGCGGGACCGGCCGCGACGACGGTCGACGTGCCGTCGCGTAGATCGATGAGGCACGCCTGTCCGTCGCCGGCCCCCTCGGGGAACACGGTGACGCCCAGCAGCCGCCCGCCGGGCGACCACGACCCGAGCGTGACGGCCGCCGCCCCGGGCGCGATCTCGTGCACGTCGACGCCGTCCGGGCTGATCAGGTGCACGCGGGTGCGCTCACCGCCGTCGGGGGCGAGCTGGGCGGCGAGCACCGAGCCGTCGGGCGACCAGCTCAGGGCCTGGACGTCGCCGCGCCCGGCCAGCATGGGGGCGTCGGGCTCCTCGACGGGTCCGCCGTTGCCGGGCAGTGCGGCCACCCAGGCGTGCGGGCGGCCGTCCCGGTCGGAGATCCAGGCCAGCAGGGAACCGTCGGGGGAGGGCACCGGATCGGAGTAGCCCGTGGCGAAGAGATCGGCGGCGAGGAGGTCCGCGCCGCCGATCCGGGCGAGCCGGCGTCCACGGAGGTCCGCGGCGGGTTCCACGTCTAGAGCCTCCGCTCCTGCAGCCACATCTCCAGCAACGCCACCTGCCACAACGCATTGGAGCCCAGGTTGGTCCGTCGCGTGTTCGGGTCGGCCAGCATCGCATCGAGCCAGTCGCGGCGCACCAGTCCCCGCGCCTTTGCGGCCGGGTCGGTGACGGCGTCGCGCACCCGGTCGAGGAAGGGGCCCTGGAGATGACGGATCGCCGGAACCGGGAAATACCCCTTCCTGCGGTCGATGATGGCATCGGGTACGACGCCGCGCGCCGCCTCCTTGAGCACGCCCTTCCCGCCGTGGGCGAGCTTCAGCTCCGGCGGGCACGCGGCGGCCAGCTCCACCAGCTCATGGTCCAGGAACGGGACCCGCGCCTCCAGACCCCAGGCCATCGTCATGTTGTCCACCCGCTTGACCGGATCGTCGACGAGCATGACGGTGGAGTCGAGCCGCAGCGCCGCGTCGAGCGTCCCGTCGGCGCCCGGCTGCGCGAACTGCTCCGAGATGAACTCGCGGCTGGGATCGTGGTCGAGCAGCCATCCGGGCTCCAGGATGTGCGCCAACTCGTCGTGCGGGCGGTCGGTGAAGACGTCCGCATAAGCCTCGACGGCCCGGTCGCGCGGGACCTGGGCCAGCGGTGGGTACCAGTTGTAGCCGGCGAACACCTCGTCGGCGCCCTGGCCGGACTGCACGACCCGAACCGACTTCGCGACCTCCTCCGACAGCAGGTGGAACGCCACGCAGTCGTGGCTGACCATCGGCTCGGCCATGGCCGTGATGGTGTGGTCCACCGCCGGCAGCATGCGGGCCGGATCGACGAGGATCTGCTGGTGGTCGGTACCGAAGTGGCGCGCCACCAGGTCGGAGTACTCGAACTCGTCGCCCGACTCGCCGGCCGCCGCGTGGAACCCGACGCTGAACGTCTTGAGGTCGGTCTGGCCCTCGGCGGCGAGCAGCGCGACGACCAGCGACGAGTCGATGCCGCCGCTCAGCAGGACGCCGACCGGCACGTCCGCGACCATCCGGCGGCGCACCGCCACCCGCAGTGACTCCAGGACGGCATCGCGCCAGTCGCGGGCGGTCATCCCGGCGTCCCGCTCGCGGCGGGTGTGGACCGGCCGCCAGTAGACGTGCTCGGTGGACGTCCCGTCCGGCTGGATCGTCCGCACGGTGGCCGGGGGCAGCTTGCGCACCCCGGCGAGGATCGTACGCGGCGCGGGGACGACGGAGTGGAACGTCATGTAGTGGTGCAGGGCGACGCGGTCGAGCTCGGTGTCGACGCCGCCGCCGTCGAGCAGGGCCGGCAGCGAGGAGGCGAACCGCAGTCGTCCCGAGGTCTCGGTGAGGTAGAGCGGCTTGATGCCGAGCCGGTCGCGGCCCAGCGTCAGCACTCCCGTGTCGCGGTCGGCGACGGCGAACGCGAACATGCCCAGGAAGCGCTCCGCGCACCCCGCCCCCCACCGGTGGAACGCCTTGACCAGCACCTCCGTGTCGGATGTGGAGAAGAAGCGGTAGCCGTACCCCTCCAGCTCGGCGCGTAGCTCGCGGTAGTTGTAGATGCACCCGTTGAACACCGCCGCCAGCCCCAGCTCGGCGTCGACCATCGGCTGGGCGCCGCGCTCCGTCAGATCGATGATCTTGAGACGGCGATGGCCGAGCGCGATCGCGCCCTGGGAGTGCACCCCGGACCCGTGCGGGCCCCGCCGGTGCATGGCTGCGGTGATCCGCGCCACGGCCTCCACATCCGGGCCCCGGTCGTCGAATCGGATCTCCCCGGCGACACCGCACATACGTCCTCCACAAGGTCGGGTTCCGCACGTGCAGTGGACGACGCCGCGGCCCGCTCGCGCAACCCGCACCACGTTTCCACCCGCGACCGGACTGCTGTCGGTCACGGTAGATCTCCCGGGGTGCCGGCCGGGACGAGTACCACCGGTACGACGTGTACGCCCCGTGGTGGGGTAGAGCGCATGACGAACCTGGGAGTGGTGTTCCGGCCGCAGCTGCCGCCCGAGCAGCTGCGGGACGCCGTGCGAGCGGCCGAGGCGGCGGGCGTGGGCGAGCTGTGGCTGTTCGAGGACTGCTTCCTCGAGGGCGGCCTCACCGCGGCCGCCGCGGCTCTGGCGTGGAGCGAGCGGCTCGTCGTCGCAGTGGGGCTGTTGCCGGTGCCGCTGCGCAACCCGGCGGTCGCGGCGATGGAGATCGCCACACTCGCCCGGCTGTTCCCGGGTCGCTTCCTGCCCGGGATCGGGCACGGGGTCCTGGACTGGATGGGGCAGGTCGGTGCCCGCGCCGCGTCGCCGATGACGCTCCTGCGCGAGCACGCCGTGGCGGTGCGTGCGCTCCTGCACGGGGAGACGGTGAGCGTCGAGGGCCGCTACGTCCATCTCGACGGCGTGGCGCTCGACTGGCCGCCGGTGCAGGTCCCGCCGCTGCTGGTGGGAGCCCGGGGACCGCGGACCGTGGCGCTCGCGGCCGAGGTGGCCGACGGCGTCATCCTCGACACGGGCGTCACGGCCGAGGGGGTACGGGCGGCCCGGGCCCTGGCGCCCGCCCCGTTCCGGGTGGTCGCCTACGTCAAGGTCGACGGCGCCGACCTCGACCTCGCGCAGCGGGTGGCCGAGTACCGCGCCGAGCTGGGGGAGGCCGGTGCCGACACCGTGGTGCTGGTGCCCGCCGGCGAGGACCTGGCCGTCGGGCCGGTGCTGGCGGCCTGCGTGGGCTGACCCCGGCCCTGCGACCGACGCACAGCGGGCGGTCACGGCCTGGTCAAGCCGGCCTGGCCAGGTCACCGCAGAATCCACGTGTCCTTGGCCCCGCCCCCGCGCGACGAGTTGACGATCATGCTGCCGGCCGGCGCCACCCGGCTCAGGGCCGCCGGGGCGACCTCCACGTGGGTGCCCTCGCCGACGCGGCTCTGCAGCACGAACGCGCGCAGGTCGACCGCGCGCGGCTCCAGCTTCCCGCCGGAGAACGTGGGGTGCGTCGAGAGCGCGACGAGGTCCTGCGCCACCCATCCGGCGGGATCGGCGACGATCGCGGCACGCACCGCGTCGAGCTCCGCGGCGTCGGCGTGCGGGCCGATCACGATGCCCTGCCCGCCGTAGCCGTCGACGGGCTTGAGCACGAGCTCGCCCGCCCGCTCGAGCACCTCGACGCGCCGCTCGGGGTCGACGCAGGGATAGGTCGGCACGTTGTCGAGCAGGACGTCCTCGCCGAGGTAGTAGGAGATCATCTGCGGCACGTAGGCATAGACGAGCTTGTCGTCGGCGACGCCGTTGCCCATCGCGTTGCCCATCGCGACGGTGCCCCGGGCCACGGCGTTGCCGATCGCGCGGCCGATCAGCCGCTGGTCGGCGCCCTTGGCTGTCATCAGCGCCTTCTCGTCGAGGCGGCGGTAGAGCGCCGAGAGGCGGCGCCGGGCCCCGGTCCCGAGCAGGTAGACGCCGTCGTCGGTGACCTGCAGCTCGCGCGGGGTGACCAGCGGGATCCCCATCCGGTCGGCCAGCAGTCGGTGCTCGAAGAACGCCGAGTCCGACGGCCCGGCAGACAACAGCGCCACCTCGTCGTGGCCGGGCGCGTCGGGTTCGGTGGCCGAGAGGAGGGCGGAGTGGAGCCGGCCCGGCACCTCCTCCAGCCCGACGACTCCCGTGGGCGGCTCCAGGTCGGGCATGACGCTGCGGATCAGCCGCCGACTCATGATCGAGTACCCGATCCCGGACGGCACGCGCAGGTTGTCCTCCAGCACGAACCAGTGGTCGGCCTGGTCGCGCACCAGGTCGATGCCGGCCACGGCGACGCGCACGGCGTCGGCGGGGAAGAGCTTGCCCAACCGGCTCCAACCCGGCGCGCCGTGCACCACGGACGCCGGCACCACCCCGTCGAGCACGATCTGCCGGTCCCCGTAGACGTCGCGCAGGAACGCCTCCAGCGCCCGTACCCGCTGCACGAGCCCGGCGCTCAGCCCGGCCCAGTCCTGCGCGGTGACGATGCGCGGCACGAGGTCGAGCGGGAAGAGGCGGTCGGGCTCGCCGTCGCCCATCCGGAACGTGACTCCGCGGGATCGCTGCTCGCCGCGCAACGCCGATTCCGCCGCCATCATGCCCCGCGGGCCCAAGCGGTCGAGTACCCGGAACATCCAGCCGTAGTGAGGCAGCACGGTGCCGCCGGCGCCGACTGCCTCGTCGAAGGAGCGGTCGAGGAAGGTGTCCGCGAGGTAGGCGGTCAGCAGCTCGGGTGTGCTCGGCACGGTCGCGATCGGCTC
>JAYSXW010000483.1:0-9093 GCA_043716935.1 Pseudonocardia sp. | reverse complement strand
CCCCCCACCGGGCGTCGATCCCGGGCCGGTCGGCCGCGCGCTTCTCGACACCTGCTCGGACAAGGATCCGCCTACGACGTGCTCAAGCAGCTCGCCTGCAACCTCGGCGAGAAGGGCGGTCCGCCCACCGCCGCTCCACCCGGCAGTCAAGCCGTGATCAGCCCCTCGATGACCGGCCCGACCCCCGTCGCGGGTTTCGCCTCGCCCGCTCTACAGGGTGTGCCGGCGCCATCAGGCACGGCGGTCCAGCGGGCTCCCACCTACGCTCCGGTCCCCGGCGGCGGGCAGGGCACCGTCGTGGACCGGCAGCAGCTCGTCGGGACAGGCGATCCGCGCGACAAGCCCGGATCGGTCGTCGTCGTGCAGGATTCAGACGGGGCGGCGGTTCGCGTCGGTCCAGCCCACGACCGTGGACAACGGCGACGGCACCCGGACGGTGTTCCTCCCGCGGGTGGCGGGCAGGAAGGTCGGCGAGAACCTCATCGGCCAGACCGCGCTGGTCGTCGAGCTCGCGCCGGGTCAGACCGGGCGGGTGACAGCGCAGACACCCGTCGACGAGGTGCGGGTCCGGACGAGTCCTGGTCGGACGCTGGAGTTCAACGGCGGTGGTGACCCGATGCGATCGGTCCGCGGCTTCGCCTACCGGGACGTCGACTACGGCAACCCGGCCAAAGAGGTCTGGACGATCTTCCCGGCGAGCCACACCGACTACGAGACCGGCCAGCAGCGGCGGTCGGCGCAAGTGCCCGCCGGGTACGAGGACCGGGTCGATCTCTACTCCGCCGGCTTGATCAAAATTACGGTCCCGGCGGGGACGAGACCGGTTGTCAAGAATCAGACGCAACAGCTGTTCACGCCGGCACCGAGGCCGACCTACACCGCGCCGTCCTACGATCCGACCCCGGCGCAGAGCTACCCGCTGCCGCAGGCCGACCCGGTGCCGCAGGCCGACCCCGTGCCCCGGACCAACCCGGTGCGGTCCGGTCCGGTTCGGTCCGGCGTACCAGGCCCCGCCCGAGCGCAACCTGCTCCAGCGCGGTCTCGACGCGGTCGGCGATGCCGCCGGCCGGCTCGACGCGGCCGGCCGCGAGGCGGCCCGGACGACCATCGCGTCCTCCAGGCCGCTGGACGGCACCCTCGGCTTCGGGGTGACGCGCTACGAGGTCGAGTTCCTAGACGGTGGGCGGGCCATCTACAACCCGGAGGGCAGCCTCCTGACCGTGCAGCAGGGCAACCCGCCGCGGAAGGTTGCGGGTTGGCAGCTGTTCTCGCCGGGGGGCGGCGTCCTGGGCATCCCGGGCCGCGCCGGACCGGGCGGCAGCATGGTGCCGCGGGGAGTGCCCATCCTGGTCCCCTGACGTGGCCCGGCCGGGTCGTCGATGCGGCGATCCGGCCGGCCGCTGCGCCTTCCATCCTCCGATGGCGTAGGCGCTCAGTCCTCCACGGTGTGCACGGCCGCCTCCTCCGCCGAGGCGCCCGCCCCGTCGATCCCGACATCGACCGCGCTCAGGTCGACGTCGCGCCCCGAGGGATCGGCATCTTGCCGCCCTGCGAGCCGGCCCGATCGGCTCGTGCCGACCTCGTCGTCCCAGAGCTCGCCATCGGTGTCGGAGGCGTCGCCGAGACCGTCACCGTCGGCCGGCGCCACGTCGGACAACTCGCGGGCCAACCGCCCGTCGAGGCTCTCCCCGAGGGCCTCCTCCCGGGCGGTCGTACCCCACCCGTCGACGGCCCACGGCCGTTCGGGTGGCGAGTAGCCCTCGTCCAGCACGTCATCGACGCCCCCGACCTCGAGGGTGTCACCCGCGTCGAGCTGCTCCAGGACGTCGTCGTCGATCTCGTCGGGCATGTCGCTCCTCGTGTTCGCTCGCGGCGCGGACCCGACCGTCGCCGCCCGAGAATCGGGCGCCGAGGCCCGAACAATGCATCCGTCACGACTTGGGTGTCGATCGTCCGCGCCGAAGGGGGCATCCACCACCGTAGCGGGGTCCGCGTCCGCCGCCCCGCCCTTCCGGGTGGTCCACCCATGTGTCGCGGCCAGCGGCCGGTTCGCTCAGGTTGCTCACTCCCGGGGCCGGCCACGTTCCATCTCCGCTGCCTCGGTCGCGTGCCGATGGATCGTGCACGGCCACCGATGCCGACCCGCCTGGTCGCCGTCCGAGCACACCCGGCAGCGGCCACTCCCATCATCACCATGGGCGGCCAGCAACCCGTCGGACATACCGGGTTGGGACACGATGAGCGCCACGAGAGGATTCATCGCCACGGTGCCGCCCGGAGCACGAGTGACCGCTGCGTGCGGATGCGGTGGCGCCCGGGCTGGCGGAGTCTGCGGATACGGATGAGGAGAACGCGGAAGGACACACACGCACGGTGGTGGGCATCTCACGCTGCGAGTGGTACGTACCGTCCGAGTAGGACACGGCGTACCACCGCTTCAACCCGTTCGGCGTGCGAAGGTGGCCAAGACGACGAGGCGGTGCGCTCCCGGAGCGCGGACCGAGAGACGAGGCCTACACATGGATGAGGGCATCGGCCCGACCATCGGCCAGCGGATCGCGCGACTCCGTGGCACCCGACTGACCCAGACCGCGCTCGCGGGCGCGGCCGGCGTCTCGGTGGACCTCATTCGCAAGCTGGAGCAAGGCAGGCGGCATACCGTCTCGATCGGCAGCCTCCAACTGATCGCCCGCGCGCTGGACGTGGACGCAGGCGAGCTGCTGTCGAAGACCCAGACCCTCCCCGACGCCGGCGAACACTCGGGGGCAGTCGCGATCCGCCGGGCCCTCACCCACGTGGACGACCTCATCGGCTCCGAACCCGACGTCGAACCGCTCACCCTGGACGCGGCCCGGCGTGCCATCACCTACGGGTGGGGAGCGTACTGGGCGGGCCGCTACGAGCAGCTCGGCCGACTGTTGCCCGACGCCATCGCTCAACTCCGCGTCACCGTGCGGGAGGCGCCCACCGCCGACAGCGCCGCCGCGCACGACCTGGCCGCGCAGGTCCACCAGCTCGCCGCCTCCACCCTGGTCCACCTCGGATACGCCGACGTCGCGCACCTCGCGCTCCGCGAAGCCCTGACGCTCGCCTCGGCCGGGGCGGATCCGCTCCGGGTCTCCTCGTTGCGCTGCTCGCTGGCCTGGCTGCTGCTCACCCAGGGCCGGTTCGTGGAGTCCCACAAGCTGGCCACGGCCTCGGCCGCTGCCCTCGCGCCCCGTGGTGGGTCCGAGCTGCCCATGTGGTCGCTCTACGGCTCCCTGATGCTCACCGGCGCCACCGCCGCCGGCCGGGCAGATGACCGACCGGTCGCCGGGGTGCTCCTGGACGAAGCGCGCGACGCCGCGGGCCGCACCGGGGACCGCAACGACTACGAGTCCGCGTTCGGACCCGACCAGGTGCTCATGCAGGCAGTGGACATAGAGGTGGTGACCGAGAACTACAGCGCCGCCCTCGCCATCGGCAAGCGGATGCCACGCAACGCCGCACTGCCCGTGGCCGCCCGAGCCCGGCACCTGTCCGACATCGCTCTCGCGCACACCCGCCTCGGGCACGACGGTGCAGCCTTGGACACCCTGCTCACGATGGAACAACTTGCGCCATCGTGGACGAAGTACCAGACCCAGCCTCGACAGATCGTTCGGGAGCTGCGCGAGCGAGCAGGCACCCCACCGCGGCTCACCGACCTGGCCCGCCGAATCGGCGTGGCACGGCCGTAGACGACCTGCTCCGGCCGCCGGCTGCGCCACCACCGCCCGGATGGGATCAGCTCGGTGAAACCGCTCCCACCCCGGCAGGGCAGCTCCCAGATCAGACGACGTGCGGCCTTCTGCTCGCCGGTCCGTGCTGGTCACCGAGAACGTGCAGCCGCGCCACTTCGTCTTCCCCCTCGTCCCGGGCGGCGGTCGCCCGAGCGACGCCGCCGCCGGAGTCACTGGCCCGCACGTCCCTGGAGACGCCGGACCGAAGTGCACTCGCAGCCTGGTTGTCGCCATCAATCGAGGGATCATCACGCCCCGATCCGATCGCCGCCGTCAACTCACCGTGGTCGGTTGTGGGCGGCCCGCTGTGGCAGCCTCGCCACGGCGGGTCGATCAAGACCGTAGGGCGCAGGCCGGGGGCGGACGAGCTGGCCTGTAAGCCGGATCCTGTTCCCGGGCGCCTTGCGACGCACCGTTCGGCGACCATCCATCTAGGCCCGCCGTCGCCGGCGGGCTCAAGCGACCTACCCGCAGGCTCGGACGGGCCGCCCTCGAACGCCTGCGCAGCCCCGTTGCCGTGGCCTCTTGGTCTTGCTCCGGGTGGGGTTTACCGAGCCACCCCGGTCACCCGGGGTGCTGGTGGTCTCTTACACCACCGTTTCACCCTTACCGCGTGCTCGCGCACGAGGCGGTCTGTTCTCTGTGGCACTGTCCCGCGGGTCGCCCCGGGTTGCCGTTGACAACCACCCTGCCCTGTGGAGTCCGGACTTTCCTCGGCGACGGACCGTGATGACCCGCCGACGCGGCCGCCCGGCCAACTCGTCCGCGAGCGAACCCTACCGCCCCGGATCGGCGGTGCCGGATCGGAGCCCCGTCCACTGCGGGTCGCGCCCGATGAAGCCGATCAGCCGGTCCTGCGGGTCGGCGTCCACCGGCACCGGCACCCGAGGGCCGTACTGGCCCGACGACCGGAGGATCTCCTCCATCTGTTCCATCCCGCCCAGCAGGCGGGTGCAGAAGTCGGGGTCGAGGCGGTCGTCCTGGCCGGTGGCGCGAGCGAGGTCCCAGGTGTGCATGAACACGTCCGCGGTGTAGAAACGGTCGATCGCCTCCGGCAGCGGTACCTCGCCGATGTGCGGGTTGCGCAGCATCCGGTCGGCACTCGCCGGGTCGTCCAGCACGGCCTGGATCGCGTCCGACTGGGCCGCCCAGTCGGCCACCGGGTCCGTCCCGGTGGGGCGGGGCAGCTCGATCCCGGCGCCGACGGCGAGGAACGCCGGGAACCACCCCGTCAGATGATCGACGACGTCCCGGGCCCGCCACCCCGGCACCGGCGACGGTGCGTCCCAGTCCGTTGTGCCGCGCACCCGATCGCCGAACGCGTCCGCGACCGTGCGGTGCCAGGCAGCCTGGTCAGACATGGCCACCGGCCACGAGCGCGTCGAGCTTCGCGTAGCCCTGGTCGGCGCCGGTCTCCATCCCGCTGCGCAGCCACGCGTCGCGGCTCTCGAAACTCTCGACCAGTGACTGCGCGTGCAGCCGGGTGCGGCCGTCGCCCAGGTCCTCGAACGTCAGCGTCTCGAGGGCGACTCCGTCCGGATCGCCGTCGAAGGTGAAGGTCTGCACGATGCGGTCGGGCCGCACGTCGTGGAACGCGCCGTGGAACCCGTAGTCGCTCCCGTCGCGGCCGGCGACGTAACGCCAGCTACCTCCGGTGCGGGCGTCCCAATGCAGGATTCGCGTGACCATCCCGTCGGGTCCGACCCACCGCGCGAACAGGTCCGGGTCGATGTGGGCGCGCAACAGCTGCATCGGGGTGGCCGCGAAGTCACGGACGATGCGGATGATGGGCAGGGCCGGGTCGGCCTCGATCCTGGCTGCTGTGGACGTCGTCATGATGCTGCGCCTTCCTCGTCTGCGGAGTCGTTCCTGGCTGCGTCGTCGTTCATGGCTGCGTCGTCGTTCATGGCGGCCAACACGGCGTCGAGGCGCTGGTAGCGCTCCTCCGCCTGCCGCCGGTACCGCTCGATCCAGGCCGTCGCGAGATCGAACACCTGCGCGTCCAGCCGCACCGGCCGGCGGTGCGACGTACCGTCGCGCCGGACAAGACCCGCGTCGGCGAGCACTTTGATGTGCTTGGAGACGGCCTGCACCGACACGTCGTAGGGGGCCGCGAGCTGCCCCACGGTGGCGTCGCCCGCGGAGAGCCGCGCCACCAGGTCCCGCCGTGTCGGGTCGGCCAGGGCGGCGAACACCTTGGACAGCTGATCCGTCACGGGACGTCACCCTCAACCAGTCGGTTGAAGAAACGGTAACGTGAGGTGGCTCGAACGTCAACCACTCGATTGACGATCTCGCGGCACCGCCGTCCTAGTGCCCGCACGCACGTCCCGACAGCGGTGCCACCACTGCGACAGCGGTGCCGCGTGACGGGTTTCATCTGCGGCTACCCCCGGAGCGTGTGCAGGGGCGCAGACGGAAGGACGGCGGGCGGGGAGTGTTCGCCGCGATAGCGTTGTCCCGGTGATCGACGCCTCGCCGGGAACGCTCGTGTTCCTGCTGCTCGCCGGGCTGTTCGCGGGTGTCGTCAACGCCATCGCGGGCGGGGGGTCGCTGCTGGTGTTTCCGGCGCTGCTGGCCGTCGGGTTCCCGCCGCTGGCAGCGAACGTGACCAACTCGGTGGCTCAGTGGCCGGGCTATCTCGGCATCGTGATCGGCGCCCGCCGCGATCTCGCCGGGCAGCGGCGGCGCGTCCTGCTCACCTCGGTTGTCGCGGTGGCCGGGTCGGCCGTCGGCTGTGTGCTGCTGCTGACGCTGCCGGGCGCGATCTTCGACACTCTCGTGCCGGTGCTGGTGCTGCTGGCCAGCGCACTGCTGGCCTGGCAACCCCGGATCAAGCGGTGGATCGGTCCGCCCGGACCCGGCGGCGGCGCCGAGGCGCGGGATGGACCCCTGCCCGACCGTGTCGGCGCGCTGCTGCCCGGCGTGTTCGGCGCCGCTGTGTACGGCGGCTACTTCGGCGGCGCGCTGGGCGTCATCCTCATCGCGACGCTCTCGCTGTGCACCCACGATCGCCTCGTGCGGCTCAACGTGCTCAAGGGCCTGCTGTCGCTCGTGATCGCGTCCGTCACGGTGGTGATCTTCTCGGTCGGTGCGCCCGTGAACTGGGTCGCGGTGGCCCTGCTCGCCCCGACAACGCTGGTCGGCGGGTTCGTCGGCGCCAAGATCGCCCGACGGCTGCCGGAGAACGCGCTGCGCTGGGGGGTCGTACTGCTGGGTGTGGTCGTCGGGGTCTACCTGCTCGTCACCTAGCGAGGGTGGTGGCTGGTGTCGTTGACCAGGCGCACGCTGGCGCCGCCGTCGGGATAGAGGTGCACCTCCGAGAGGCTCGCGAGGTCCAGGTGCAGGCGGTAGAGCACCGACGGGCCGGCCAGCAGCGCGGCGCGGAGCAACATCTTGATGGGCGTGACGTGGCTGACCAGCACGACCGTCGCACCGGCGTACTGCTCCGCCACGGCCAGGCGCACCTCTTCCACCCGGCGGGCCACGTCGGCGAACGACTCCCCACCCGGCGGTGGCACGTCCTCCGAGCCCAGCCAGGCCGCGTGCAGGTCCGGGTCGCGCTCACGGGCCTCGCCGAACGTCAGGCCCTCCCAGGCGCCGAAGTCGGTCTCGATCAACCCGTCGACGGGCAGCAGCGCGGCACCGGTGGCGTCGGCGACGGCCGAAGCGGTCTGGCGGGCGCGACGCAGCGGCGAACTGAGCACGGCGGCGATGTCGAGCACGTGGGCGAGCCGGGCGGCGGCCCCGGCGGCCTGGGCGTGGCCCAGCGCCGTGAGCTCGGGATCGCCGTGCCCGGAGTAGCGACGCTGCACCGACAGCTCGGTCTGGCCGTGGCGCAGCAGCAGGAGCTGGGTCGGCGCCGCGACCTGGCCCGTCCACATCGACGCGGGAGTGTCGAGGACGGCGGGGTCGGGGGTGGCCGGGGCGGGCCCGGACGGCACCGGGGACGGACCGATCACCGGACCGCCGCGTCCATCGCCCGGTTGGCCAGGGCGTCGGCGCGGGCGTTGCGGGCGCGCGGGATCCCGCCGAACCGCACCGTTCCGATCTCCCGCACCAGCTCGCCCGCCTCCCGGGCCAGCGGCTTCATCGCGGGGTGCTTGACCTGCCGGCGCCCCGACATCTGCTCGACGACGAGCTTGGAGTCCATCCGCACCTCCGCCTCCGTGGCGCCCAGCTCGATCGCGGCCCGCAACCCAGCGATCAGGCCGCGGTACTCCGCGACGTCGTTGGTGGCGATCCCGAGAGCCTCGAAGCGCTCGGCGAGCACCTCGTCGGTGCCCGGATCCAGGACCACGGCGCCGTAGCCGGCCGGGCCGGGGTTGCCGCGGGAACCGCCATCTGCCTCGATGATCACCTTGACGGTGTCCTCCTCACAGCCCCGACCCCCCGGTCCGGACGAGGATCACGCCGCACTCCTCGCAGTGCACGATCTCGTCGGCCGGCGCGGCACGCAGGTCGGCCAGCGCGGTGCGGTCGAGCTCCAGGCGGCAGGCCTGGCAGCGCCGGTCCAGCAGCAACGCCGCTCCGACGCCCTGGGCGGCGCGGCGCTTGTCGTAGGCGGCGAGCAGGTCGGCGGGGATGTCGCTGACCCACTTCTCGCGGTCACGTCGGCGCCCGGCCTCCCCGGCGTCGATGTCGGCCACTGCCGTGTCGCGTCGTTCGGTGATCCCCCCCACCTCGGCCTCGGCGGTGCCGAGCACCCCGCGCGAGTGCTCCAGGTCGACGCCGAGCGCCTCACGCTGCTCCATGACCTCGAGCTGCTCGTCCTCCAGCACGCCCTGACGGCGGGCGAGGGTGTCCAGCTCGTGCTGCAGGTCCGACGCCTGCTTGGCGCCGATGCCGGCACCAGCGAGTATCTGGTGGTCGCGGGCGGTGCGGGTGCGGACGCCCTCGACGTCGCGTTCGAGGCGGCGGATGTCGCGGTCGAGATCGCCTGCGTTCGTCTCGACCTCGACGAGCTTGTCCTTGGCCGCGCGCACCGCCGTCTCGGCGTCGGCGAGCGCGACGATCTCGGGCAGGGTGCGACGGCGGTGCGCCAGCCGCGACAGCTCGGCGTCGACGGCAGCGAGCTCGAGCAGCCGCCGCTGGACGGCGGGGTCGGCCTTCATGGAGCGATCCTTCTTCCCAGGTTCCACGGATCGGTGCGCCGGTGCGAGACGCGGACCTCGACGCTACCGCCCAGCGCCGCACGCACGACGGCCGCCGCCTGCTCGCACCACGGCCACTCCGACGCCCAGTGCGCCACGTCGACCAGCGCCGGCGCGCCGGGTCGCAGCAGGAGCTCCGACGCGGGATGGTGACGCAGGTCAGCGGTGACGTAGGCGTC
>JAYSXW010000482.1:0-3050 GCA_043716935.1 Pseudonocardia sp. | reverse complement strand
CCGAGGAACCCGCCGCTGCCGAGCGCCGGCCGCTCAACGAGCTACAGCAGGCCTACTACGTGGCCCGCGCCGCCGGTCCCGCGCCCTGGGACGGCTGCCAGGTCCACCACAGCTTCGCGGTGTCCGACCTGGACCTCGATCGGCTCACGACCGCGTGGACCGCGATGGTCGCCGACCACGACGTGCTGCGCGCGTGCCTGACGCGCGACGGCGACTCCGCGGTCCGCCCGGCCGGCCCGTCCCGGTGGCGGATCCCGGTGGTCGAGGGCGCGTCCCTGGACGGCGACCGGCTCGTGTCGCGTGCGTTCCCGTTGGACCGGTGGCCCCAGTTCGACCTGCGCGTCGGACGGGAGGACGACGGGGAGTCGTCGGTACACGTGACCCTCGACCTCGCCTGCTGCGACGGGCGGAGCGTGCACCTGTTGATGCGTGAGCTGTTCCGGCGTTACGCCGCCGGCACCGCGGAGCCTTCGCGGCCGACCGGATCCCACGCCGATCTGACGGCCTGGCGCAGCCAGCAGCGCGAGGACCCCGCGTACGCGGACTGGGCCCGCCACTGGGAACTCCGCTTGGCCGACATGCCGCCGGGCCCTGCGTTGCCGATGGCCGGGGCCCGCGGCGGCGACCCGCGGCGGGTACGGCACGAGGGTCGGGTCGCCGGCTGGAGGGGTTTGCGCGACCGGGCCAGGGAGGCCGGGGTCGGAGCGGACGCGCTGCTGCTCGCCGTCCTGACCGAGACGTTGGCGGACACGTTCACGGACCCGTTCGCGGTCCCGGTCGTCCGGTGGACCGGGGCGTCGGAGCGGTTCCGCCCCGGCGAGCTCACCGCGCTGAGCTGGATCGCGCACGATCCGCGGGCCCCGTTGTGGGACCGCGCCCGCGGCAACCAGCGGACGATCGACGCGGACGCGGCGGCCGACGGGGTCAGCGGCCTCGCCGAGCTGCGCCGCAAGGTGCTCGCACGGCGCCGGGAGGGCGCATTCGGCTACCCCGTCGTCTACACCGGCCTGCTCGACCTCGCCGACCACGCGCTTCCGCCCGGCGTCCGCTCCGGTCCCTGGTTGACGTGCACGCCGGACGTCTCGATGGACTGCATCGCCATGGACCTCGGAGACGACGAGCTGCGTTGCTTCTGGGACGCGACAGAGGCGGACTTCGAGCCGGGCGTCCCCGCGGCGCTGTTCGAGCGGTTCCTCGCCCTGCTGCGCGGCCTGGCCGAGCCTGCTGCCGCCGTCCCCGAGGACGAGGGCCGCGGGCTGTCGGCGGACGACCGCCATCGCATCCTCGAGGAGTGGAACGACACCGCGGCGGAGTTCTCCGCGGACGGCCCGGTGCATCTGCGGTTCGAGGAGCAGGCCCGCATCCAGCCGGATGCGGTGGCCCTGCGCTGGCGCGGCGGGACGATGACCTACCAGTGCCTCGACCGCCGGGCCAACGTGATCGCCTGGCGGCTGCGTGACCTCGGCGTGACGGCGGAGACGGTCGTCGGCATCTGCGTCGGCCGTGGACCGGAGCTGGTCGAGGCGGTGTTCGGGATCCTCAAGGCAGGCGGGGCCTACCTACCGGTGGAGCCCTACCTGCCGGCCGAACGGGCCATCGGCATGCTCGCCGACGCCGGCGCTGCGGTGCTGCTGACCACGGCAGGCGGGCCGGGCTGGGCCCCGCCCGCGGGCGTGGCGGTGGTCGAGCTGGACGCCGACCCGGAGATCGTCAGCGGGGAGACGATCGATCCGGCCCGCCGGGGCCGGGGCCCGGAACCGCAGGGCGACGTCGACAGCACCGCGTACGTCATCTTCACCTCCGGCAGCACCGGAAAGCCCAAGGGCGTCGTGGTCACACACCGGCCGCTGCACAACCTGTTCCAGTGGTGCCGTCGCACGTTCGGCCTCGGTCCGGACGACGTCGGCCTGTCCGTCACCTCGCTCGGGTTCGACCTCTCGGTGTTCGACATCCTCGGCCTGCTGGGGTTCGGCGCCGGCCTCTACATCGCCGACGCCGCCCAGCAGAAGGATCCCGAGCTGCTGCTCGACGTGCTGCTCAGGGAGCCGATCACGTTCTGGAACTCCGCGCCGACCACGCTGAACCAGGTCGAGCCGCTGTTCCCGCGCGCCGGGGAGCCCGGCACCGACACGCTGCGGCTCGTGTTCCTCAGCGGCGACTACACACCGCTCCCGCTTCCCGGACGGCTGCGCTCGGCCTTCGGCAAGGCCCGGCTGGTCAGCCTGGGTGGGGCGACCGAGGCGACGGTCTGGTCCAACTTCTTCGAGGTCGACACGGTCGACCCGAACTGGCGGAGCGTCCCCTACGGCCGGCCGATCGCCAACTGCCGGTACTACATCCTCGACGATGCCGCGGAACCCAGCCGTCCCGGAACCCCGGGTGACCTGTTCATCGCCGGCGCGTGCCTGAGCCAGGGCTACGCCAACCGCCCGGACCTGACCGCGGAGCGGTTCGTCCCCGAGCCGTTCGTGGGTTCCGCCGATGCCCGGATGTACCGGACCGGCGACCGGGCCACCTACCTTCCGGACGGGACGATTTCCTTCCTCGGCCGGGAGGACAACCAGGTCAAGATTCGTGGTTTCCGGGTCGAGCTCGGGGAGATCGAGCACCGGTTGCGCGCGCACCCCCAGGTCAGCGACGTCGTCGTGCTGGCCCGGCCGGATCACACGGGCGATCGGAAGCTGGTCGCCCACGTCGTGGCGGCCGGTGCCCGGCCGTCGGTGCCCGAACTCCGGCGCCATGCCGAGACGACGCTTCCGGACTACATGGTGCCCAACGACATCGGGTTCGTGGCGGCGTTCCCGGCCACCACGAACGGCAAGATCGACCGGGATGCGTTGCCGTGGCCGCTCCCCGCCGCAGACGACGCGGCAGACGCCGCCGCATCGCCCTCCCCCCGGGCCGGCCCCGATGTCGCCGAGCTGCGCACCGAGGTGGTCGGGCTCTTCTGCGGGTTGCTCGGTCGCGACGACGTGGACCCCGCCGGTGACCTGTGGGACCAGGGGGCGACCTCGTTCACGATGGTGCAAGTGTCCGCCGCGCTCCGGAAG
>JAYSXW010000481.1:0-9128 GCA_043716935.1 Pseudonocardia sp. | reverse complement strand
GCTCGGCAACGGGCAGTACCGGCTGGTCGTCGACGCCAGTGAATTCTTCGCGACGTTGGGGCTCGTGTCGTCGCAGACCGAGATCGTCATCACTTTCGTGGCCCGGCCGCAGAGCGATGGTTATCACGTGCCGGTATTCATTACGCCCTTCGGCTTCATGACATGTACGAGCGAGGAAGTCTGATCTACACGAGTCCGTGATCTACTGTCAGAAATCGGGAGAAACTGTGGAGCGTCAAGAAGTCGATGTGCTGGCAATCGGTGCCGGACCAGCCAATCTCGCACTGGCCGTGGCCTTGGAGGAGATAGCCCCGGAGGTGGCCCGGAACACGATCGTCGTCGAGCAGCACGACGACGTCGTCTGGCAACGCGGAATGCTGTTGCCCTGGTCGCAGAGCCAGGTCTCCTTCCTGAAGGACCTGGTAACCATGCGCAACCCGCGCAGCAGGTTCTCCTTCGTCAACCATCTGCACTCGGTCGGTCGGCTCGACGATTTCGTCAACCTGGGCAGTTTCACACCGTACCGTGTCGAGATTTCCAGCTATCTGCGGTGGGTGGCGAGCGAGCTGGCCGAGGTACGGATCCAGTACGGCCGCAGATGCGTGTCGGTGGAACCGCGGTATTCGGCTTCGGACGAGATCACCGAATGGCTGGTACGCCTCGCGGACGGCGACGAGATCGTCTGCCGCACACTGGTCGTGGGGGCCGGCCGGGATCCCCACGTCCCGGACGTGTTCGATGCAATCCCCCAGGACCGGCTCATCCACAGCACGCAGTTCTCCGGCCGGGTGGCGGCCCTCGATCCGGACGTCACGCGGCGCGTGGTCGTGCTCGGTGGCGCGCAGAGCGCCGCGGAGATGCTGTGGACCGTCCATCAGCAGCTCCCGAAGGCCCAGTGCACGATGGTGATGCGCTCGATCGGGCTGAACTGTTACGAGAGCAGCAAGTTCACCAACGAACTGTTCTATCCGTCCTTCGTCGACGATTTCCACGGGGCCCGTCCGGAGGCCCGCGAGCAGCTGCTGCACGAGATGCACCGCACCAACTACTCCGGGCTCGCCCCCGACACGCTCGACGTGCTGTACCGGCAGATGTATCTCGACAAGCTCTCCGGTGCCGACAACATGCAGATGCTGACGATGGTCGACGTCACCGACGTCCGGATGGACGACGACGACGTCGTGCTGACCCTCGTCGACCGCCGCACCGGTCGCCCCGACGAACTGCGGTGCGACGTGATCCTGCTCGGCACCGGTTTCGACCGGGGCATGCCGAAGATGGTCCGGCACCTCGCGTCGGCGCTGCTTCTCGACGACGTGACGGTGAGCCGCAACTACCGGGTGGACCTCCCGTCGTCGGTGCGGGCGCGGTGCTACCTGCAGGGCGTCAACGAGGCCACCCACGGCATCGCGGACTCGCTGCTGAGCGTCCTCGCTATCCGTTCCGCGGAGATCGTCGAGGACCTGATCGCGGAACAGCCGGCACCCGAGCTGCCGGCCACCGTCCCCATGCCCTGCTGACGAGAAGGATTCCGACGATGCAGATACGTAGCCTCGACCGCGCCAACCTGGCCGCGGACAACCAGCTCCGCGCCCAGCGGCTCATGCCCTGGCCGAGCCTGAACGCACCTTTCGAGGGTTCCTGGTGCGTGGTCTCGCCGGGTGCCGAGTCCGGCCCACACGCCCACCACGAGTTCGAGATCTGGGTGGCCGTCACCGGTTCGGCCGAGATCGTGGCCAGCGAGCGACGGTCTGCGTTCACCGCGGGCGACATCGCGTACTTCACGCCGGGCGAGACCCACCAGGTCGTGAACGCCGGCGCCGACGACTTCGAGATGTACTCGCTGTGGTGGGACGCGGAGCTGGCCGGGGCGTTCGCGGCGCGGCTCGGGGATCGTGCCTCGTGACCGGCACCGGTGAACAGCGGCGCACGATCATCGTGTCCGCCACCCCCACCCCCAACGGGGACCTGCACGTCGGGCACCTGGCCGGGCCGTACCTGGCCGGCGACGTGCACGCCCGCTACCTGCGTGCGGCCGGGCGTCCGGTGGTCTACACGACCTGCACCGACGACAGCCAGACCTACGTGCCGTCGACGGCGGCCCGGCGCGGGACCACACCGGAGGCGCTCTGCGCCGGCTCCACGGCGGCGATCACCCGCACGCTGGCGGCGACAGGTGTGTCGATGGGGGGGCTCCCGCCGATCGACGGCCGCTACCGCTCCACGGTGCTCGACTTCGTCGGCGCGCTGTACGACGCCGGCCGGTTCCGGCTACGCGAGGTTCGGCTGCCCTTCGCCCCGCGCACCGGCACCTACCTGTTCGACGGGCTGGTCGGCGGCATCTGCCCGGAGTGCTCCGCGGGGAGCTGCGGGGGCGTCTGCGAGGACTGCGGCCACCCGAACAACTTCGACGAGCTGATCGCGCCGTACTCCACGCTGGACCCGACCGACGAGGTGGTCTTCCGGACGCACTCCGTCCTGGTGCTGCCGCTGGAGGACTACCGCGATCGGCTGACCGCGTACTACGCCGCCCGTGAGGGTCGGTGGCGCCCGCACGCCATGCAACTCGTCCGCGAGCTGCTCAGCCGCCCACTGCCCGAGGTCCCGGTGACGATGCCGGGCACGTGGGGGATCTCCGCGCCGTTCGCCGAGACCCCCGGCCAGATCGTCTACCCGTGGGTGGAGGCCATGCCGGCCTCGATGTACGCGACCTGGTGGGCCGCCAACCCCGACGGGCAACGCGCCGCGGCCACCGACGAGCACTGGCTCACCGAGCACGACGCGCGGCTCGTCTACTTCCACGGCTTCGACAACACCTACCACTGGGGCCTGCTCGACCTCGTCCTGTTGATGGCCCACGGCGACCGCTACGTGCTGCCGGAGACCAACGTCTGCAACGAGTTCTACGAGCTCGACGGCGAGAAGTTCTCGACCAGCCGCAACCACCTCATCCGGGCCACCGACTTGTTGGCCACCACCCCGCGCGACCTGGTTCGGTTCCATCTCGCGCTCACCGGGCCCGAGCACCAGCGCACCAACTTCACCCTCGGGGGGCTCGGCGCGGTCACCGCGCGGCTGCTCGTCGATCCGTGGAACGCCCTCGCCGACGGTCTGGCGGCGACGGTGGCGGACCTCGGGCCGGGCACGCACGTGCCCACCACGGCGGAGGGGCGACGGCGCGCCGCCGCGATGGCCGACCGGTTCCGGCTGTCCTACGAGCTGCACCACTACAGCGTCGCCCGGGCGGCGGAGACGCTGGCCGCGCAGCTCGTGCGGCTGCGCGCCGCCGCCGCGCAGATCGATCCGGGTGATCTGCTCCTGCTGACGCGGACGCTGCTGGCCCACGCGGCCCCGATCCTGATCGACGTCGCCGAGGTCGCGGCGGCCGCCGGGGTGGACCTGACCCTGGGTGGCACGCAGCCGCCGACGGTCCCGGCGTTCGTCCTGCCGCGCCTCGCGGCGCCGCACACGGTCGACCCGGCCGCGGTGCCGGTCGGGGCCGGCGTCGCCGTGGGGGTACCGCTGTGAAGCTCCTCGCGATCGAATCCCGGGCCTACCTGTCCTACTACGTGTCCCGGTACCAGCAGGTGGAGGCGCTCGGCCCCGAGCTCTTCGTCCTCAACGGCGAGGGGGCCGCCGACTTCTGGCCGGCCGACCACTACCGGCTGGTGGGGTCCAAGAACGTCGACGACATCGTCGCGATGGCCCGGGTCTGGCACGCCGAGCACCACTTCGACGGCGTCATCACCTTCTCGGAGTCGGCCGTCATCGGGGTTGCCGCCGTCGCCGAGGCCCTCGGGCTGCCCGGCATCGGGGTGGAGGCCGCGGTGTGCAGCCGCAACAAGCTCCTCATGCGTCAAGCGCACCACCGCGCCGGGGCCCCGATCCCGGACTTCCGGTTCGTCGCGACCGAGCAGGACGCACTGGCCGCCGGCTTCGACTTCGGCTACCCCATCATCCTCAAACCCACGATGGGAGCGGGTAGCAACTTCGTGTTCCGGATCGACACACCGCGCGAGATGGTGCAGCGGTTCGCGCAGGCCACGGCGGGCATCAAGGGCATGTTCTGGGCCTTGTCCGAGGTCGACGGGGTGGACCTCGGCCCGCAGGGACTGTTGGTCGAGTCGTTCCTCGACGGCCGCGAGTTCCTGATCGAGGCGGTCGTCTGGGACGACGAGGTCTATCTCGGCTCGGTGGTGGACCGGATCACCGCCGAGGGCGAGACGTTCGACGACGACGTCCACCACGCCCCCACGTCACTGGGTGCCGACGACCTGGCCGAGGTGCACCGCGTGGTCACGGCGGGGATTCGCGCCCAGGGCCTGCGCCGCAGCGCGGTGCACGCCGAGGTCCGTTTCCACCGCGGCCGGCCGCACGTGCTGGAGATCGCCGCGCGGATCGGCGGCGGCGGCCTCGACCTGATCGCCCGCGTGACCGCGGGCCACGACCCGATCCGCGCCGTCGTCGACATCGGGCGGGGACAGCGGCCCGACGTCGCGCACTATGCGCCGACGGGGACGCACGTCACTGCCATGTGCCTCATCAGCGCCGCGGGCGTCGTCGAGCACGTCGACGTGCCGGTGGAGGTGAGCGGGTCACCGAAGGTGTTCCTGCTCAAGATCACCGCCCGCCCCGGCGACCTCGTCCGCCGCCCGCCCGACGGCAACACGATCGTCGGGTTCCTCGGCACGACCGGCGCGTCGCTGGAGGACGCGTTCACGACCATGACCGACTTCGCCTCGAAGATCAGGGTCGAGGTGGCCGCGCCGGTCACCGCCGACCCGGAACGGAATTCCGTTGCCCGAGTCTGATCGCCGCGCTCGAGTCGCCCGCAGGCGCCACTACCTGATGTGCCCGCCCACCTACTTCACCGTGGTGAGCGCCCTCAACCCCTGGATGGATCCCGACAAGCCCACCGATGCGGATCTCGCGCTGCTGCAGTGGGAACAGCTCGTCGCGACCTACCGCGGCCTGGGCCACCAGGTCGAACTGATCGAGGCCGTACCGGGTCTGCCCGACATGGTGTTCACGGCCAACGGTGCCACGGTGGCCGACGGCGCTGTGCTCGCGGCGCGGTTCCGGCACCCCGAACGGGCCGACGAGGCCGCCGCCCACGTCGCCTGGTTCCACCGCCGTGGCCACGCGGTGCACGAGCCCGTCCACGTGAACGAGGGGGAGGGCGACTTCGTCGCGTCTCGCGACCGGATCTTCGCCGGCTGCGGGTTCCGCACCGATCGCCGCGCACACGCCGAGGCCGCCCGCGTCCTGGGTCGGCCGGTGCAGAGCCTGACCCTGGTGGACCCGTTCTTCTACCACCTCGACACGGCCCTGACCGTCCTCGACGACGACGTGATCGCCTACTACCCGCCGGCGTTCTCCGCGGAGAGCCGTGCCGTGCTCCGCAGCCTGCACCCCGACGCGATCATCGCCGCCGACGCCGACGCGGCCGTCTTCGGCCTCAACGCGGTCTCCGACGGCCGGCACGTCGTGCTGCCCGCGCAGGCCCGGGACCTGGCGGCCGCGCTGTCCGAGCGTGGTTTCGTCCCGATCGACGTGGATCTCTCGGAGCTGCTCAAGGCGGGCGGCAGCGCCAAGTGCTGCACGCTGGAACTGCGAGGCCTGCGATGAGCGCCGCGGGCATCGACTACGACGGCCGCCGCTTCCGGCCGGCCGACGGCCACGCCCACGAGGAAGGCCGGGTGGCGGTGTACCGGCAGGCCGGTGACCTGCTGTGGGGGGAGTTCGCCGGTGGCCGCGCGCGGCACGGCTCGCTGTCGGGGACGTGCGCCCCCGACGGGTCGCTCGACTTCGCCTACTGCATGGTCCTCGACGACGGCGGGATCGTCTCCGGCCGCTGCCACAGCGTCCCCACGGTGCTGCCCGACGACCGGATCCGGCTGGACGAGACATGGGAGCGCTTCGGTACCCGGCCCGGCCGCGGCGAGTCCGCCATCGAGGAGATCCCCACCCCCCGGAGGAACCCGTGACCGCCCAGCTGAGCAACGTCCGGCGGACCACCGGCGAGCCGCGGCAGGGCGGCGTGGTCACCTGGGCGTGCGCGCCCGGCTTCCCGCCCGCCGTGATCTTCCCCTTCACCCCGGCGGAGCGGATGGGGCTGCGCAACATCCTCGAGTTCCAGATGCTGATGTACCGGACGCTCTACTACTTCGGCAGCACCGGCGAGCCCGAGGTGGACTACCCCGACAGCATCGGCGAGCCGCCGCGGTGGAGCGCCGACGGCCGCACGGTCACGATCACGATCAAGCCGTGGCAGTGGTCGAACGGCGAGACGCTGTGCGCCGACAACGTCCTGTTCTGGGTCAACCTGATGAAGGTCCGCGGCGCGCAGTACGGCGAGTACGTGCCGGGCTACTTCCCCGACAACGTGACCGACTACGGCAAGACCGCCGAGGACACCGTCTTCTTCACCTTCGACAAGGTGTACTCGCAGCGCTGGGTGCTGATGAACCAGCTCAGCACGATCACCCCGCTGCCGAGGGCGTGGGACCGCACGGGGGCGGGGCCGGCCGACGCGTCCGGCGACCTCGCCGACGTCGATGCCGTGTTCGAGTACCTGATGGCCGAGCAGGGCGACATCTGCGAGGAGGGCAACGAGCACCGGACCCGGTGGGCGGACAGCCCGATATGGAGTGTTGTCAGCGGGCCGTGGCGGCTGCGCAGCTACACCCTCGACGGCGTGGTGACCTTCGTCCCCAATGAGCGCTACTCGGGCCCCCACAAGCCCTACCTCGACGAGTTCCGGCAGGTACCGACCATGTCCGACGAGGAGCAGTACGCGCTGCTGACCGCCGGCCCGGACGCCCCCGGCGGCATCGGGGTGGGCTACCTGCCGCTCAGCTTCGCCACCGAGCCCACCGACGACCCCACGGTCGGCGGGGCCAACCCGCTCGACGAGCGCTACCGGCTGATCCCGCAGGTGGCGTACTGCATCCGCTACATCAGCCTCAACTTTAACAACCCCACCGTCACCGGCCGGATGTTCGCCCAGCCCTACCTCCGCAAGGCCCTGCAGAGCTGTCTCGACCAGGACTCGGCGGTGCGGGAACTCTACCAGGGCTACGCCTACCGGCAGAACGGCCCGATGCCGATGATCCCGGCGTCCGGGTCGGTGTCGCCGCGCCAGTGTACCGGCTCCTGGCCGCTCCCGTTCGACGTCGACCGGGCCCGGCGGCTGCTGGCGGACAACGGCTGGGACACGAGCTCCGGCCCAGCGGTGTGCGCGCGGGCGGGCGACGGTCCGGGCGAGGCCGGGGCCGGCATCCCGCTCGGCACGCGCCTGAGCATCCTGCTGCGTTACGTCGAGGGCCGACCCGCGTTGACCCGGCTGATGGAACGGTTCCGGGCGGACGCGGCGGCTGCCGGGATCGAGCTGCGGCTGCAGGAGGTCTACGGCTCGGTGTTGGTGGCCGAGGACGCGCCGTGCGTACCCGGGCCGGACTCGCCGTGCCTGTGGGAGATGTGCTGCTGGAACGGCGGCTGGGTGTACCACCATCCCACCGGCGAGATCCTGTTCAAGACCGACGCCGGCGGCAACTTCGGCCACTGGTCCGACGCGCGCGCCGACGAGCTGATCGAGCGCACGGTCACCTCCGACGACCTGGAGGTCCTCTACGAGTACCAGGACTACATCGCCGAGCAGGCCCCCGTCGTGTTCACCCCGAACTTCCCGATCCGCCTGTTCGAGGTGGACCGGTCCCTGGGCGGGTTCGAGCCCGTCAACCCGTTCGGGATGATCGATCCCGCGCGCTGGTTCTACACCGAGGGGGAGCGATGACCCACCCGATGCTGTTGCTCGTGGCCACCGGCATGCGGCTGTACCGCGAGTACCTGCTGGCGTCGATCGCCTCGGAGTTCCGGGTCCACCTGTTCCACACCGAGGAGCCCACCTGGGAACAGCGGTACCTGTCGGGCTGGTCCGTCCTTCCCGACACCGCCGACGGCCCGGCGATGGCCGAGGAGGCCCGGCTCGTCGACAAGGTCGACGCCGTCGCGGGCGTGCTCTGCTGGGACGAGGGCCGCATCCAGGCCACCGCGTACGTCGCCGAGGCGCTCGAGCTGCGTAACGGCGACCCCGCCGTGATTCTCGGGCTGCGCGACAAGGGCCGGACCCGCCGGGCGCTGGCCGCGGCCGGGGTGGCCCAGCCCGCCTCGGTGCCCGTGGCGACCCTCGACGAGGCCGTGTCCGCGGCACGGCAGGTCGGCTACCCGGCCATCCTCAAACCCCGCGCGCTCGGGGCCAGCCTCGGTGTCGTCCGGGTGGACGACGAGGAACAGCTGCGCGAGCGGTTCGCGTTCACCCTCGGGACGCGCGGACCCGCACCGGTCGACTGCACGTTCGACCATCCCGTGCTGGTGGAGCACTGCGTGCTGGGCGAGGAGATCAGCGTCGACTCGGTGGTGCGCGGGGGCCGCACCACCCCGGTGTTCGTCGCCCACAAGGTTTTGGGCTGCCCGCCCTACGCCGAGGAGGTCGGCCACTTCGTCGACGCGGCCGACCCGCTCCTGACCGACCCGACACTGCTGGCCGCGGTCCAGGACACCCACACCGCGCTGGGCTTCCAGGACGGCTGGACCCACAGCGAGTTCATGCTCACTCCCAGCGGGCCCCAGGTGATCGAGGTCAACGGCCGACTCGGGGGAGACATGATCCCCTACCTCGGTGCGCTGGCCAGCGGCATCGACCCGGGCGTCGGTGCAGCACGCGTCGCGTGCGGGATCGAACCCGACCTGACGCCCACCCGCAGCCGGGTGGCGGGCATCCGCTTCTTCTACGTCCAGCACGAGGACACCACGATCGACTCCGTCGCCTTCGCGACCGACGGCCTGCCCGACGACGTCGACCGGGCCGTGGCCGTGGCCGTGGCCGGCGCCGTCGTCTCCCCGCCGCCGCGGGGCACCGTGTGGGGCCGCATCGCCTTCGCCACCGCCGCCGCCGGCTCGGTGGAGGACTGCGCGTGGGCCCTCGACGCGGCCGAGGACGCCCTCGAGATCCGAGCATCCGGACCGACCGACCACCAGCAGAGCACCGACCGAGGAGATAGCCGAACCGCATGACCACCGACACCAGCCACAACGACCCGCGCAGTCACGGCGACCCGAGAGGGGGT
>JAYSXW010000049.1:0-2092 GCA_043716935.1 Pseudonocardia sp. | reverse complement strand
TTCCCGGCGCCGCTGCCGTTGCGGCAATCGGCCCGTCCGATGCGGAGCGGCCCTGCCCGACCTGGTCCCGCCCGACCCGATTCCGGGATGTCCGGTGCCCCTCACCTTCACGCCCCGCAGCCCGAGTCACGGCCGCCCGCGCCGCCGCCGGTGGGGTCCTGGCCGCTCCGCCCGCCTCAGCCGGGTTCACCGCCGGCAGCGTGGCAGCCCGGCCCGCCGCAGCCCGGCCCGCCGCAGCAGCGGGGATCGGGGCGTGCCGGTGGGGTTCCGCCGGCGCCGGGGGCGCGACGGGCAGTTCCGATCCGGCCGAGCGCAAGCCGGGCCGGTGCGGGCCCGGTCCGCCGTCGGCGCGGGCGGGCGGGCTCGTGGGTGGTGGCGCTCGTGATATTCGCCGGGCTGGGCGCGGGGGGCTGGTATCTGGGCCGGTCCGAGCCGACGAACGCCGCCGTCGGCGACTGCGTGACCCCCGTCGGCGCCGACGACGTCTCCGTGGTCGGTTGTAAAGACCCCACCGCGCAGTTCGTGGTCGAGGGCCGCCTGGAGGACCGCACGATGATCGACGCCGGCCTCTTCGCCTGTGCCGCGTTCCCCCGGACCACCAGCGCGTTCTGGCAGGGCGAGCGGGGCGCAACAGGCGTCGTGCTGTGCTTGGCACCGGTGCCCACGCCGCCCGCGGCCCCTTCGCCCGTCCCGTCCGCCGCCCGTCCGCCCGCTCCGACGGCAGGTGGCTGACCGCGGACCGGTCAGAAGTCGGTGCCGTGCTGGGGCACGCGGTCGGCGAGGAAAGCTCGGTCGAGCCGCCCCAACACTGCGGCGTCGGGCGCCCGGACGAGGCCGGCGCGGGCGAGCGTGCCGGCCCGCCGTCCGCCGAGCAGGAGCGTCCCGAGGGCCGCGATGTCCACGCCGACAGCCTCGCCGCCCCCGTGAGGGGCCCGCTCGCACATCGCCCCGTCCGGTCCACCGCGCAGCCGGTAGCGGCCGCCGGAGTCGAGGAACGGATCGTGGACGTCGAGCACGCAGTCGATCTCCACGCCGTAGCGCCGGGCGGACAGCGCCGCGGGAACGTCGAGGACCCGCGCCCACATCCCGTCGTCGATGCTCATGGTCCGGACCTGGCGGGAGTCGGCGAGCAGGTCTGCCAGCGGATCGTCGATCGGGTGCGACGGGGCCGTGATGGTCTCGACCAGGTCGGTGTCGGCCAGCACCCGCCACAGGGCGGCGTGGGCCTCGTCGGTAGCGGTGACGATCTCCTCGATCCGCAGGCCCCGGTCGTCGTGCATCCGCCGGAACGACACGTATCCGTCCGGATGCACGAGATGGAACAGCGCCGTGCCACCGTGCCGCTGGTGCTCGCGGTCGGCGAGCACGTTGTCCCACAAGGCCTCGTCGCGCGACAGCGCCCCCGGCGTCCGGGCGGCCCACTCGCGGTGGATCTGGGGAGCGACCAGACGAAGCTCCGCGGTGTCGGCCTGCGTCACCCCGCCGGGATCCACGACGCCCGCTCGGAACGCCATCCGGCGGCGCTGGATCTCGACCCGACGGTCTGTGGTGGCGACGCCGTAGCCGAAGCGCCCATAGATCCCGCCCTCGCTCGCGGTGAGCAATGAGATGGCCGCGCCGTCGGTGACGAAGGCCCGGTGCTGCTCACCGATCAACGCGCGCAGGATCCCGCGTCGACGCTGGGTGACCGCCACCGATACCCACGTGACGCCCGGCGCGGGCAGAGTCGCGCCGCCCGGCAGGGTGACGTCGAACGCGACCGACCCGGCGACGCCGACGACGCCGTCACGGGGGTCGGTCGCCACCAGGAAGCGGTTCGGGTCGAGGAGTTTCGCCTGGTCCTGCAGGTCGACCTCGGAGTAGTGCACCCCGAATCCGCGTCCATCGGCGAGGGTGATGGCCGGCAGGTCGGCGGCGGTGGCCCGGCGGACGTGCGGAGCGGTCGGGGACGGCTGCACGGGAGCGGTCGGCTGGGTCGGCACGATCCCGCAGTGTGGTGCGCCCTTCGGTCCGCGTCGAGTCGATTCAGTCGCGAGTTGCGTGCCGATCGAGCGAGACGACCGGACCTGCTGCCCTTCCGACCCGGGCGTTG
>JAYSXW010000480.1:0-28331 GCA_043716935.1 Pseudonocardia sp. | reverse complement strand
GCGCGCGAGCGCGCGGCCAACCTGGAGGGGCGGCTGAGGGTCCGCGCCGCCGGGCTGCCGCCGCCCGGGTCGGCCGTGGTGCTGGTGGACGACGTGGTCACCACCGGAGCCACCCTGCGGGCCTGCCGGGCGGCGCTGGAGGGGGCGGGAATTCGTACCGAGGTGGCCCTTGTGCTGTGCGACGCCACCCGTTCGGTGCAATGCCGTAATCATTGAATCGACATGGAATCCTACCGTCCTGGAAGCGTACCGGGAATGTCGCTCAGCGCATCCCCCCAGGTAGGCCCGTTCGGCGCTCAACGCTGTTGCGAAACCGTGATGAGGGTTACGATCATCGGCATTCCACCGACTGCCGTCAGGAGGATCCACCGATCGAGTGCCGGGGGTGGACGCCCCCGGTGCGTTCTGCACTGTCAACCCGACGCCGAAAGCGAGGGAAGCTGAGTGGAGATCGTTGTCACCGGCCGCAACGTCGAGGTACCCGAGCACTTCCGGGTGCACGTCGCCGAGAAGGTCGCACGCCTGGAACGCTACGACCACAAGATCGTCGGATTGGAGGTCGAACTCTTCCACGAGCGCAACCGCCGACAGCTCAAGAGCTGCCAGCGCGTCGAGCTCACCGGTCGCGGGTGCGGCCCCGTCGCCCGGGCGGAGGCCTGCGCGCAGGACTTCTACGCCGCGCTCGACGCCGCCGTCGCCAAGCTCGAGGCGCGGATGCGCCGATCTCATGACCGCCGCCGCGTCACCGGCCGGCGCACCAGCGTGCTCGCCGGCCGTGGCTCCGCCACCGCGGTGCTCGACGAGCTGCCCGACCTGCTCCTCGACACCGACACCGACTCGGCCGGCCGCTACGCCGTCGGCATCCCCGGTCCACGGGAGCACGACGAGCACATCCACGACGACCACAGGTCCGTGCCCGATCACGCCGACCCGGACGACGATCTCGGGCCCGGCCGGGTGGTGCGGCACAAGGTCCACACCGCCGACCCGATGAGCGTGGACGACGCGCTCTCGCGCATGGAGCTCGTCGGCCACGACTTCTACCTGTTCGCCGACGCCGACAGCGGCGAGCCCAGCGTCGTCTACCGCCGCAAGGGTTACCACTACGGCGTCATCCGGCTGAGCCGGTAGGGGCGCACCCCTGCGGGGCGGTCGGCGTTTCCGGGCGGAACGTCGGCCGTCCCCTCGGCGTTGTGGGGACGGGCCCTGCGCTTCGCTATCCTGGGTCCGGCAGTGCGGCTTCGCCGGCCGCGCTGCGACCTGCCCGCAATCGTGAATGGGGTCGACCCGTGCCGCTGTTGAACCGTCTCCTCCGCGCCGGTGAGACGAAGCTGGTGAAGCGGCTGTCCCGCATCGCCGAGCACATCGACACCCTCGAGCCCGACGTCCAGGCCCTGTCGGACGGGGAGTTGGCGGCGAAATCGGACGAGTTCCGCAAACGCCACATCGACGGCGAATCGCTCGACGAGCTGCTCCCCGAGGCGTTCGCGGTGGTGCGCGAGGGTGCGTTGCGCACGCTGGGCCAGCGCGCGTTCCCCGTGCAGCTCATGGGAGGGGCGGCGCTGCACCTGGGCAACATCGCGGAGATGAAGACCGGTGAGGGCAAGACGCTCACCTCGGTGCTGCCGTCCTATCTCAACGCGATCGGCGGTGACGGCGTGCACGTCATCACCACCAACGACTACCTGGCCAAGCGTGACTCCGAGAACATGGGCCGCATCCACCGGTTCCTCGGCCTGAAGGTCGGGGTGATCCTCTCGGAGATGCCGCCCGCGGTCCGCCGCGGCGAGTACGCCGCCGACATCACCTACGGCACCAACAACGAGTTCGGTTTCGACTACCTGCGCGACAACATGGCATGGCAACAGGTGGACATGGTGCAGCGCGGCCACAACTTCGCGATCGTCGACGAGGCCGACTCGATCCTCATCGACGAGGCCCGCACGCCGCTGATCATCTCCGGGCCGGCCGAGCAGAGCGCGCGCTGGTACCAGGAGTTCGCGCGGATGGCGCCGATGCTCAAGAAGGACATCCACTACGAGGTCGACGAGCGCAAGCGCACCGTCGGCGTCACGGAGGAGGGTGTCTCGCTGGTGGAGGACCAGCTCGGCATCGACAACCTCTACGAGGCCGCCAACACCCCCCTCGTCGGCTACTTGAACAACGCTCTGAAGGTCAAGGAGCTGTTCAAGCGGGACAAGGACTACATCGTCCGGGACGGCGAGGTCTTCATCGTCGACGAGTTCACCGGTCGGGTGCTCGCCGGGCGACGTTACAACGAGGGCCTGCACCAGGCGATCGAGGCGAAGGAGGGGGTGGAGGTCAAGGCGGAGAACCAGACGCTGGCCACCATCACCCTGCAGAACTACTTCCGCCTCTACACCCGCCTGTCCGGCATGACCGGCACCGCGCAGACCGAGGCCGCCGAGCTGCACCAGATCTACAAGCTGGGAGTCGTCCCGATCCCCACGAACCGGCCGATGATCCGCACCGACCAGCCCGACCTGATCTACAAGACCGAGGAGGCGAAGTTCGCGGCCGTGGCCGCCGACATCGCCGACAAGCACCGCGCCGGCCAGCCCGTGCTGGTGGGCACCACGAGCGTGGAGAAGTCGGAGTACCTGTCGAGGGAGCTCGTGGCCCTGCAGGTGCCGCACGAGGTGCTCAACGCCAAGCAGCACGAGCGCGAGGCCGCGATCGTCGCGCAGGCTGGCCACGCCGGCGCCGTCACCGTCGCCACCAACATGGCCGGGCGGGGCACCGACATCGTGCTCGGCGGCAACCCCGAGTTCCTCGCCGACCTGGAGCTGCGCCGCCGAGGCCTCGATCCCGTCGAGACCCGCGAGACGTACGAGGCCGGCTGGGACGACGCCGTCGCATTGATGAAAAGGCAGGTCGCCGCGGAGGCCGAGGAGGTCAAGGAGGCCGGTGGCCTCTACGTCCTGGGCACCGAGCGGCACGAGTCGCGCCGGATCGACAACCAGCTGCGCGGCCGCTCCGGGCGCCAGGGCGACCAGGGCGAGTCGCGCTTCTACCTCTCCCTCGGCGACGAGCTGATGCGCCGGTTCAACGGCCAGATCGTCGAGTCGATCATGAATCGGTTCAACGTGCCTGACGACGTCCCGATCGAGGCAGGCATGGTCACCAAGGCCATCCGCAGCGCGCAGACGCAGGTGGAGCAGCAGAACTTCGAGATCCGCAAGAACGTCCTGAAGTACGACGAGGTGCTCAACAAGCAGCGCACGGTCATCTACTCGGAGCGACGTCGCGTGCTCGCCGGGGAGAACATCCAGGAGCAGATCGAGCACATGCTCTCCGACGTCGTCGGCGCCTACGTCGACGGCGAGACCGGCGAGGGTTACGCCGAGGACTGGAACCTCGACAAGCTGTGGACGGCGCTGCGCACGCTCTATCCGGTCGGCATCCGCTGGCAGGACATCGGCGACCGTGACGGTGACGACCCCGGCGAGCTGTCGCGCGACGCCATCGCCGAGGCGGTGCTGGCCGACGCCCGCAAGGCCTACGACCGCCGCTCGACGGAGATGGACGTGCTGCTCGAGCCGATGGGCGGCATGCGGGAGCTGGAGCGGCAGGTGCTGCTGCAGGTCATGGACCGCAAGTGGCGCGAGCACCTCTACGAGATGGACTACCTCAAGGAGGGAATCGGGCTGCGTGCGATGGCCCAGCGCGACCCCCTGATCGAGTACCAGCGCGAAGGCTTCGACATGTTCGCCTCGATGCTGGAGGGCATCAAGGAGGAGACCGTCGGCCACGTGTTCAACGTGACGGTGCAGACCACCGAGCCCGCGATGCCCCCGGCCCCCGGCGTGGCTGCTGCGGAGGCGGCGCCGGTCCCGTCCACGACGTCGGCCCGGCCGGAGGCAGCCCGGCCCGTGCCGGCCGGTCCGCGGGTCGAGGCCGGCGCCGTGCTTCCCGCCGCGTTCCGCGGAACGCAGCCGGCCGACCTGCGCTACACCGGCCCGTCCGAGGACGGCACGGCCACCCGCACCGGCTCCGGCAACGGGCAGTCGACAGCATCGAAGGACTTCACCGAGCCCGCCGCACCCTCGCGGAACAGGCCCTGCCCGTGCGGATCGGGTCGCAAGTACAAGCAGTGCCACGGCTCGCCGACCGCGGCGCGCCCCTGAGCCGACCGGCGGCCGGCCGGCCCCGGCGGCCGGGCTGCGGCGGCGCCCGGGCGGGTCTCCGGGTCGCTCACAGAAGGCGGATGGCCACGCATCGCCAGGTGCGGTCATCGCGCTCGAACCGGGCGGCGAGAGCGCGGGCCCGGCCGTCCATCCGGCAGGTGACGGCCACCTCAGCCACTCCGTTGCCGGGCAGGAACACGTGCGGGCGGCCGGGACGGGTGCGCAGGCGCCCGCCCGGTGACGGCGCCGCCGGCACGCCCCGCTGGTGCACCGCGGCCCGCCAGTAGCGCAGCACGTGCGGCTCGACGTGCGGGGCGAGATGGGCAAGCGGGCGGTGGCCGTCGAACACCTCCAGGGCGAGCCGCAGGAGGCGCGTGACGCCGCGGTGCGCGTCGGCCCGTTCGGCCCGGTCGGGGAGTGCGACCGGCGGCATCGGCACGGATGTCGGAGGCGGGTCGCTCGGCACCTCGCCGGGCTCCGGCTCGTACCGCAGGCGGCGCAGCCGGGGCTGCGTCGGCAGCGGGGGCAGCGGTCCGGCCGCAACCGGCGGGCGGAGGAGGGTCGGTGGTGGAGTGGGCGTGAGCAGCGTCGTCGTCATGACGGGAGCGTCGCGCCGCGCGAGCCGGCAGCGGACGCTTTCGCGGCCCTCGGGCATCGAACCGTATGGCGACGAACGGTATGGCGACGAACGGTCGCTTGCCGTACCGTCCACCTCGTGCGGGACTCGTGGTTCGCGGCCGACCCGGCGCGGATGCCCCTCGGTCGGTTGCTGGCCGTCACCGGTCAACGCCTGGGCCGGTGCCAGCAGCGGGTTGCCGCGGCGCACGGCCTCACGCCGACGTCGATCGGGGTGCTGGGGGTGCTGTCGGACAGCGGGCGGCTGTCGCACCGCGAGCTCTCCGGTCGGCTGGGCGTCACGCCGGCGACCCTCACCTCGGTGGTCGACGCCCTCGAGGCACACGGTGACGTCACGCGGGAGCGTGACACCGAGGATCGGCGGGTGGTACGGCTGTCGATCACGGCGGCCGGCCGGGAACGGCTGGCCACCGCCTTCGACGGGATGGCGGCGGAGTTCCGCGAGCGCCTGCCCGACCCGCCGCCCGGGCCGCACGCGATCATCCGCTCCCACCTGCTGGCGGTGCTGGCGGCCCTCGATGCCGACCTCGACTCCGGTCTCGACTCCGCCCCCGATGCGGGCATCGACGTGGCACCCGACGAGGACCCCCCGCCCGGTGCCTGAGCTGCGCGGGCCCCCGATCGACCACGGTGGCGGGTGCCCGTCGGTCACCCGACCGTCGGGGCCGGCGCGGTAGCGTCCGGCGCATGGAGCTGCTGGCGCCCGTCGTCACCGTCACCGTGCACCCCCGCCGGGCCCGCGTCACCCGCCGGGGCCGGCTCGAGCTGACCCCGGGCACGCACTCCGTGGTGGTGGCGGGGCTGCCCGGCTCCCTGATCACCGACTCGGTGCGGGTGTCGGGCCGTGCCGAGGTGGCGCTGCGGGTGGTGGGGGTCGACGTGGCGTACCGCGATCTCGTCGACGCACCCAGCGAGCGGGTCGGGGAGGCCGAGATCGCCGTGCGGGACGCCGAGCGCGGGCTGGCCGCCGTCGACGGCGCCGATGCGGGCGACGCCGCCCAGGAGGAGATGCTGCTGCGGCTGGCCCGGCGCAGTGGCGACCGGTTGGCCGTCTCCCTCGCCGACGGCGCCGCCGGGACGGCACGGGTCGCCGAGATCGGATCGGCCGTCGCGGCGCAGATCGTGGACGTCGCCGCCCGGCGCCGGGCCCACGAGGAACGTCGTGTCGAGGCCCGGCGCGCGGTGGACGCCGCACAGGCGGAGCTGGCTCGGCTGCAGTCCGGGGGCCGGAGCCGGCGCGACGCCGTGATCGGCCTGGAGATCGACGGGGACGGGACGGGCGGGGTGGAGCTGGAGCTGACGCTCACCTATCTCGTCGAGGGCGCCACCTGGTCGACCGCCTACGACGCCCGCCTCGGCGCCGACGGCGAGGTGGCGTGGGAGTGGTTCGGCGTGGTCCGGCAGTCGAGCGGCGAGGACTGGCCCGAGTGCGAGCTCACGCTCTCGACCGCACGTCCGGCCGTCACGGCGGAGCTGCCGGAGCTCGACCCGTGGTGGGTCGACGCGGCCGGGCCGCCGCTGCCGAGGGCGGGTGACATGATGGCGGGGGGCATGGAGATGGCCGCGCCGGTCGCGATGGCCGCACCCGCCGGCCGGATGCGCCAGGCGAAGGCCGTGGAGGCGGAGATCGTCGAGAGCCGGATCGCGGCGTCGTGGCGGCTCGCCCGGCCCACCGCCGTGCGGTCCGACGACACCCCACATCGCACGACGATCACCACTTTCGTCCTCCCGGCCCGCCTCGACCACGTCACCGCGCCCGCCCTGGGCCCGGATGCGCACCTGCGTGCCGTGCTCGCCCACTCCGGCCCGCAAACGCTGCCGGCCGGGCCGGTCTCGACGTTCCTCGACGACGCGTTCGTCGGCACCACCGCGATCGAGCAGACCGCCCCGGGTGCGGAGATCGAGCTGGCCCTGGGCGTCGACGACCGGGTGGTGGTGAAGCGGGAGCTGGTCGAGCGGACGGCGCACCGGGCCCGGTTCGGATCCACACGCGGCGCCACCGAGCGGTGGACGATCACCGTCACCAACCGGCGCCCCGAGCCCGCCCGGGTGACTGTCCGCGACCGGCTACCGCTCTCCCGCCACGCCGACATCAAGGTCGTCGACATCGCGTTGACGCCCGAACCGACCGAGCGCGACGAGCTGGGCCGGGTGGAGTGGACCGCGCAGATCGCACCCGACGCCACCTGGGAGGCGACCGTCCGGTTCGGCGTCGAGCACCCGAAGGACCTCCCGGTCCAGGGCTGGAACTAACCGCGGAGCCGCACGTGCGACGGCCGCAGCTCGTCGACGCTCGTCACGCCGAGCAGCTGGAGCGTCCGCACGATCTCGCCCGACAGGATCTCCACGGCCTTCACGACGCCCGCCCGCCCGCCCGCCATCAGGCCGTAGAGGTAGGCCCGACCGATCAGCGCGGCCCGCGCGCCCAGTGCGACGGCGGCCACGATGTCGGCGCCGTGGGTGACTCCGGTGTCGACGAGCACCCGGTCACCGATCTCCTGGACCACCGGCTCGATGAGCTCCAGCGGCACCGGGGCGCGGTCGAGCTGTCGGCCGCCGTGGTTGGACAGCAGTACGGCGTCGGCGCCGGCACCCACCACGCGGCGGGCGTCGTCGACGGTCTGGATGCCCTTGATCACGAGCTTCCCGTCCCAGGTGCCGCGCAGCCAGTCGACGTCGGCCATCGTCAGTGCGGGGTCGAAGACGCGGTTGATCAGCTCGGCGACGGTGCCGTCGGTGGAGGCGAGGCTGGCGAACGTCAGCGGGTCGGTGGTGAGCAGGTCGAACCACCAGTGCGGGTGCAGCGCCCCGTCGACGAATGTCCGCAGCGACAGCGCGGGCGGGATCGTCAGGCCGTTGCGGACATCGCGCAGCCGCGCTCCGCCGACGGGCGTGTCGACCGTCAGCATCAGGGTGTCGTAGCCGGCGTCGGCGGCGCGCTGCACGAGGTCCTTCGCGGGGGCCCGGTCGCGCCAGAGGTAGAGCTGGAACCACTTCCTCGCCTCCGGCGCTGCCGCCGCCACCTCCTCGATCGTGGTGGTGCCCATCGTCGAGAGGGCGTACGGGATGCCGATCTCCTGCGCCACCGAGGCGACCGCCCGCTCGCCCTCGTGGTTCATCATCCGCGTGAAGCCGGTCGGGGCGAACGCGAACGGCAGCGCGGAGCGGACGCCGAGGATCTCGCGTGAGGTGTCGACCGATGACACGTCGTGCAGCACCGAGGGCCGGAACTCGACGCGCGCGAACGCGTCGCGCGCCCGGCGCAGGGAGAGCTCGTTGTCGGCGGCCCCGTCGGTGTAGTCGAACACCGCCCGTGGCGTGCGGCGGCGGGCGATCGCGCGCAGATCACCGATGCTCGTCGCGCGGCGCAGGCGACGCTCGGTCGCATCACGGATGAACGGGGCGGGACGCAACAGCGGGGCCAGTTCGGACGGGCGCGGCAGTCGACGCTGGACCATGGCAACCAGAGTAGGTCGTCAGGCGGGGGTGGACACCAGCCCGTGGTCGCCCGTGGTCCGACCCGCGTCGGAGTGATCAACGTCTCGGGGCCGCCCGGCGGCGCGCCAACTCGAACGCCGCCACCGCTCCTGCGCTCGCCACCCCCAGCGACTCCACCCCGCCGTGCATGGGTATGCCCAGCACCCCGTCGAGGTGCGGGCGGATCGTGTCCGACAGGCCGTCCGTCTCGTTGCCCAGCACCAGTGCGACGCGCCGGGGCAGGTCGGCGTCATGCAGCGAGGGGCCGCCCGCGTCGAGGCCGAGGACGGCGAACCCGGCCCCCTGCAGCGCGTCGCATCCTTCCTCGACCGTGCCCGAGCGGAGCACCGGCGCCCGGAAGGCCACGCCGGCCGACGCCTTGATCATGAGCGGGTCGATGGCGGGCAGTCCACGGCGGGGGAGCAGGATCCCGTCGAGGCCGGCGGCGGTGGCGCTGCGCAGGATCATCCCGACGTTGGACGGGTTGGTGAGCCGGTCCAGCACGAGCACCGCGGCGGCGCCGTCCCCGATCGCAGCGAGGAACTCCGCCACCGGCGCCATCCGAGGAGCGACGACGTCGGCGAGCACCCCCTGGTCGTGACGGCCGTTGCCGGCCAGCACCTTGACGCGGTGAGCGGTGGCGCGCTGCACCGGCACACCACGGGAGCCGGCCGCGTCGAGGATCTCCGCCGCCGCCCGGCCGTGGACGTCCTCGGCGAGGATCACCTTGTCCACCCGAAGCGAGGTGTCGTCGAGCGCCTCCAACACGGGCTTGCGGCCGTAGACGGTGATGAAGGTGTCTTTCGGTGAACGCAGCCCGGTCATCTTCTCAGCCTAGGATCGGGGCATGCCGCCCCGGCTCTCCGCCCTCGACGCCTCCTTCCTCTATCTGGAGCAGCCGACCACCCCGATGCACGTCGGAGCCGTGTCGGTGTTCCGCCGGCCCCAGGCGGGCTTCGACTACGACCGGCTCGTCGGGCTGATCGAGCAGCGGATCTCGCTGGTGCCGCGCTACCGCCAGAAGGTCCGCTACGTGCCGGGCAACCTTGCGCGTCCGGTCTGGGTCGACGATCCCGACTTCGACGTCGCCTACCACGTCCGCCGCTCCGCGCTGCCCAAACCGGGTTCCGACGCCCAGCTCACCGAGCTCGTGGCGCGCCTGATGTCCCGCCCGCTCGACCACACCCGCCCGCTGTGGGAGATGTACCTCGTCGAGGGACTCGCGCAGGGCCGCACCGCGGTGCTCACCAAGACCCACCAGGCGATGGTCGACGGCATCAGCGCCATCGACATCGGGCAGGTCATCCTCGACGTGTCGGCCGAGCCACGCACGGTCGCCCTGGAGCTGTGGATGCCCCGCACGGAGCCCACCGACGTCCAGCTGATCGTCGGGGCCGTCGCGGAGGCGGTCGCCCGGCCCGGGGTGGTGATCGACAACATGCGGGCGGCGGCGGGTGACGCCGTGGCCACCGCGACCAAGGTCGTCGACGCGGCGACCTCGCTGTTCTCGATGGCCCGTGCGGCCAGCCGGGGCGCCCCCGGCACCCCTCTCAACGTCGCCATCTCCACCCAGCGCCGCTTCGCCATCGCCCGCACCCAGCTCGACGACTACCGCGCCATCCGCACCGTGCACGGCTGCACCGTCAACGACGTGGTGCTCTCGGTGGTGTCGGGAGCGCTACGCAACTGGCTGCTCTCGCGGGGCGAGCCCGTCACGTCGTCGTCGTCGCTGCGGGCGATGGTGCCGCTGTCGGTGCGCGGCGAGGCCGACGTGCCCAGCTCCGCGACGGCGGGCACGCTCGGCAACCGGGTGTCGTCGTTCATCGTCGACCTGCCCGTGGGAGAGCCGAGCCCGGTGGTGCGGCTGCACCACGTCACGCACGCGATGCGCGAGCACACCTCGACGGGGCAGAGCGTGGGCGCCGACACCCTGGTCCGCATCGGCGGCTTCGCCCCGCCTACCCTGCACGCCCTGGGGGCCCGCGCCGCGAGCGGGATCTCGAAGCGGATCTTCAACCTGGTGGTGACGAACGTGCCCGGACCACAGTTCCCCCTCTACGCCGCGGGCGCCCGGATGCTGGAGATGTTCCCGGTGGTGCCCCTGGCCAAGGGTCAGGCGCTCGCCATCGGGCTCACCTCCTACGACGGCGGCGTCTACTACGGCTTCAACGGCGACCGTGACGCGATGCCCGACGTCGAGGTCCTGGCCGGAATGGTCGACGAGGCGCTCGACGAGCTGCTGACGGTGTCGGTGCAGTGAGCGGCGACGTGCTTTCTCCCGCGGAGGCGCCATCGTGACCGCCATGAGGGTCTACGTCCCGGCGACGTGGCCGATGCTGAAGCGGATGGTGAACAGCGGCGTGCTCGACCCCATCGGCGGCACCGCGTTCGCGCTCACCCCGATGCTGCGCGAGTCCTACATCGGCGGCGACGACGAGGAGCTCGAGTACGCCGCGATGTCGGAGGCCGCGCGGGCATCGCTGCGGCTGCTGTCGGTGGAGTTCGGGCTCGGCGAGGACGGCACACCCGCTCGACGGGTGGTGGTGGCCGCCGACCTGGAGGACGTGACGCTGCGCCCCGACCTCGACGACGGCGCCGTCCGCGTCGCCGGGGGCGTCCCGATGGAGAAGATCGCCTCGGTGCACGTCGACGCCGAGGAGGCGGAGTACGCCGTCCGGCAGGCCGCCGGGGTGGTCGACGCCGCCGACATGGGCGACCTCGACGCCGAGTTCCTCATCGGCGAGGTCGAGGACCACGATCTGGCCTGGTACGACCCGTCCGAGGTCGCGTTCCTGGTGGACCTGCGCTGACTCACGACGTGTTCTTCCGCCAGGCCGTGTAGGACCCCGCCGGGCCGGCGTGCGGCCGGAACAGCCACGGCCACGGCGCGACGACGACGGGCGCCACGGCGGCAGCGCGGCTACGGAACCCGGGTACCGGGGCGTGGGTGACGGCGACGGCCCGGCCGGCCAGCTCCTCGGCGACGACCCCGCGCCTGATCTCGACCTCGCGCCGGCCGGCCAGGTCGGCCAGCGTCTCGGCCAGGAACACCAGCCGCTTGCCCGAGAGCCGCAGCCGCGCGAGCAGCGGTGCGTCGAACACGAAGACGGCCGGCAGGTCCGCGTGGGCGGCCAGCGCGGGGTCGGCGTCGCCGAGCGACTCGGCGGTGAGCCAGACGGCGTCCGGCTCGCCGGTGACGACGGCGGCGCGCGGTCCGCCGGTGGCCTCGGGGTCGGGATCGCGACGGAGCATCGGCTCGTGGTCGGGGCCCGCTGTGGGCGCGGCGTCGGCCGGCCAGTCCTGGATCGGGCATGCGGTGTTCAGCGCGCAGTCGCGGCACAGCTGCGGCGCGCGCTTCTCCACCTGCCAGCGCGAGAAGCCGTAGGGCTTGCCGGTGCCCGCGCCGACGGTCCACTGCCAGCCGAGGCGGTTGGCCGCGCGGGAGCCGTCGAGCAGGTGGGTGAAGAACCGGTCCTCGCCGTCGCGCCACTCCGCGCCGGCCCGCACGGTCCACTGCGACGACAGCCACATCCGTGTCTGGTTGACCAGCCAGCCGTCGGTCTCCAGCTCCTCGACGCAGGTGGCGACGCAGTTCATGGTGGCCGGCCACGGCTCGTCCCAGCTGCGGGCCGGGCGCGCCGGAGCGGCTCGCAGCGCGGCCCCGAGCCGCCGGCCGATCCGGGCGTAGAGGTGGCGGGCGTACTCCTGCCAGGCGAGCTCGTCGCGGAACTTCGTGCGGTCCCGCGGCGGGGCGGCGGCGGCGGCCGCCCACGCTGTCGGGAGATCGATCAGGCCGTAACGGATGAACGGCGAGAGCCGGGTGGCGCCCCGCCGCGAGCGGGGCAGCACCTCGTTGCGCCGCGCGGCGTAGCCGGCGAGATCGAGCGTCGCGAGCGCGGTGTCGGCGGCCTGCTGGCCGCCCCGGAACGCCGGTGACGCCACGGGCCCGTCGACGCAGAGATCACCGAGATGGTCGCCGACCCAGTCGACGGCGGCGTCGGGTCCGGGTGGGGGAGTGGGGAGCAGCACGCCAAGAGTCTCGCGCCGAGCCGGGCCGGGCGCGCGCCGAGCCACGGGCCGGTCGAGCGGGCTGGTCCCGTCGGGGGTGCGCCGCACGGCCCGCGCCGGTCGCGGTCGACCGACGTGTTCGGGTGTGGAACCGGGTGCGGACGGCGGACCTCACCGAGCGATTGCGCCCCCTGCACTCGGTTACCCATGAGCAGCCCGGGCACGACCGCGGGGGAGGGGGGGCTGTGGCGTGGTCGAGCCGAGGCGGTCAGTGCCGACGGCGCTGCTCGCGCCGTCGCTCGTCGCGCTCCGACCGCTCCTTCGACGGGTCGTCGTGCCCCACCCTGCCCCCGTAGACGAGCGCACCCGCCGCCGGGATCAGCAGGAACCACCACCACTGGTACCCGGTGGCGAAGAACAGCAGCAGCCCCACGAACGGCATGACGGCCACGATCTTCGGGCCCCAGCCCTGGAACAGGCCCCCGGACGGCGCCACCGCAGGCAGCGGCGCGGTGGACGCCGACACCATCGGCATAGCGGTGGTCGGTGGGGGCGGCGCAGCCACGCCGGGCAGCATCGGGTGCGGCGACGGCAGGTCGGTGAACAGTGCGGTCAGCTCGCCGGCCACCGCGGCGTTCGCGGCGACGGCGGAGCGGTCGGCGTACTCCTCGACGCCGAGGCGTCCCTCCGCGAGATGCTCGTCGAGCGCCTTCATCGCGGCCGTGCGCTCGCTCGTACCGATCCGGACCGTGTCGTCGGTCATGATTCCCCCTCCACGTTGGGGGAAGAGTGCCACTCCGGGCGCAGCGCCACCAGCACCCGGCGCAGGGCCGCGAGCCGCCCGGGCCGCAGCTGGCCCTTCTCCACGAGGACGTCGAGCGCGCACTCGGGATCGGCGGGCGGCCCGAGGTGGCCGCAGCCGCGCGGGCAGTCCTCGATGGCGGTGGCGAGGTCGTCGAACGCGGCGGGCACGTCGTCGGGGGTGATGTGGGCGAGCCCGAACGAGCGGATACCGGGGGTGTCGACGACCCAGCCGTCGTTGCCCGCGAGCGGCAGCGCGAGCGCGGCCGTGGTGGTGTGGCGACCCTTCCCGACGGCCGAGACGATCCCGACGGCCCGGGCGGCGTCGGGCAGCAGCATGTTCACGAGCGTCGATTTGCCGACGCCCGAGTGCCCCACCAGCGCCGACACCCGCCCGGCGAGCTGCGCGGCGAGCTCGGCGGGCCACTCGTCTCGCCGGGTGACCAGCACCGGCAGGTCCAGGTCGCGGTACTGCGCGGCGAAGGTCTCCGAATCGGCCAGGTCGGCCTTCGTCAGGCACAGGACCGGCGCCAGCCCGCCGGCGTAGGCGGCGACGAGACAGCGGTCGACGAACCCCGTACGCGGCACCGGATCGGCCACGGCCGTCACGATGATCAGCTGCTCGGCGTTGGCGACGACGACGCGCTCGAACGGGTCGGTGTCGTCGGCGGTGCGGCGCAGCAACGTGGCGCGCTCCTCCCGCCGGACGATCCGCGCGATCGTGTCGGGAGCACCGGTCAGGTCACCCACCAGACCCACCCGGTCACCCACAACGATCGGGGTCCGCCCCAGCTCACGGGCCCGCATCGCGGTGACGGGCGGGCGGGTGGAATCGGCGTCCGGGGCGCAGGTCCAGCGCCCGCGGTCGACGGTGATCACCATGGCCGACTCGGCGTCGGCGTGCTCGGGGCGGGTCTTCGTCCGGGGTCGCGAACCGCGGCGCCCGGGCCTGACCCGGACGTCGGACTCGTCGTACTCGCGCTTGCTCACCGCACTCCCTCGCTGCGCTCGGTCCAGCGCTTCGCGGGCCGCTGTGTCGATGGTTCGCTCGCGAGCTCGCTCACCGCACCCCGACCAGCTCCGCCCAGCGCCCCGGGAAGTCGGGGATCGTCTTGTCGGTGCAGCCGACATCGTCGATGTCGACGCCGGCGACCACCAGCCCCAGCAGTGCCCCGGCCGTCGCCATCCGGTGGTCGGCGTAGGCCCGCCACAGCCCGCCGTGCAGCGGCGCCGGGCGGACCACGAGCCCGTCCGCGGTCTCCTCCACCGCCCCGCCGAGGCCGTTGATCTCGGCGGCCAGCGCGGCGAGCCGGTCGGTCTCGTGGCCGCGGATGTGGGCCACCCCCCGGATCGTCGACGGCCCCGCGGCCAGCGCCGCGACCGCGGCGACGGTCGGCGTCAGTTCGCTGGCGTCGCGCAGGTCGACATCGAGGCCTGCCAGTTGCGCCGGTCCGCGCACCGTCATCCCGTCCGGGTCCGCGGTGACGGTGCAGCCTGCCTGCGCGAGCACGGTCAGGATCTCGACGCCCGGCTGCGTAGAGCCCGGCGGCCAGCCCGTCACCGTCACCTCCCCGCCCGTGACGGCGGCCGCGGCGAGGAACACCGCGGCGTTCGACAGGTCGGGCTCCACGGCCCAGTCCCGCGCCGCGATCGGGCCGGGCGCCACCCGCCAGACGTCGGTGGCCGACTCGTCGACGTCCACGCCTGCCTCCCGCAGCATTGCCACGGTCATGGCGATGTGCGGCTGCGACGGAACCGGCGCACCGTCGTGGCGCACGGTGACACCCTTGTCGTAGCGGGCGCCCGAGAGCAGCAGACCCGACACGAACTGCGACGACGCCGACGCGTCGATCACCACCTCGCCGCCGGTCAGCTCGCCGGTACCGTGCAGGGTGAACGGCAGCCCGCCACCCTCGATCCGGGCGCCCAACGCGCGCAGGGCGTCGAGCACGGTGCCCATCGGCCGTCGCCGGGCCTGCTCGTCGCCGTCGAACGCGACCGGACCGTCGGCCAGCGCCGCGGCGGGCGGCACGAACCGCATGACGGTGCCGGCCAGGCCGCAGTCGACCGTGCCGCCGTGCAGACCGGCGTACGCGGCGAACGTGACGTGCTCGCCGTCCACCTCGATCGGCACCCCCAGCGACCGCAACGCCCCGACCATCAGCGCGGTGTCCCGGGTGGCCGGCGCGCCCGACACCGACGCCCGGCCGCCCGACAGCGCAGCGAGCAGCAGGGCGCGGTTGGTGACGGACTTCGAACCGGGCACGGTCACCCGGCCGTGCACGGGTGCCGGGGCGAGGGGAGCGGGCCAGCGGCGGGTCACCCCACCATGATCCCCCATCCCCGGGCGTGGCGGCTCACCCCGGCCCGGGTCCCTCCGGGTTGCGGAGCAGTGCGACGACCGGCCCCATCCCGGTGCTCCGTTGCGACACCCTCACGCATCTCCGCCTGCACCGCGGCCGGGGGCCCGGACGGGACACCGTGCCACCATGGACGGCATGTGCGGTCGTTACGCCTCGATCAAGACCCCCGCCGACCTGGCCGACGAGTTCCGCGCCGTCGACGCCACCGACGGTGCCGCGGAGGCCGACTGGAACGTCGCGCCCACGAAGCAGATCGTCACGGTGGTGCAGCGCCACCCCCGCGACGCCGCCGGCGAGCCCGACCCCCGGACCACCGAGCGCACGCTGCGGCTGGCGCGCTGGGGACTGGTCCCGTCATGGTCGAAGGACGCCAAGGGCGGCGCCCGCATGATCAACGCGCGGTCGGAGTCGGCGGCGGACAAGCCGTCGTTCCGCCGGGCTCTCGCGGCCCGGCGCTGCCTCGTCCCGGCCGACGGGTGGTATGAGTGGCAGCGGGGTGCCCGAGCAGGATCGACGCAGTACACATCGACACCGCACAAGCAGCCCTACTACACCCGCTACCGCGACGGCAGCTCCCTGGCGATGGCCGGGTTGTGGGAGTTCTGGAAGCCGAAGGACGACCCCGAGGGCGGCTACCCCGACGGCCTCGTCACGGTCTGCGTGCTCACCACCGCCGCCGTGGGTCCGCTCGCGCAGGTGCACGACAGGATGCCCCTGGTGCTGCCCGCTTCGGCCTGGGACGCCTGGCTCGATCCCGACGCGGGCAGCGACTCGGTGGCCGACCTGATCGCGCCGCCGACCGCGGAACTGGTGGCCGCATTGGAGCTGCGGCCGGTCTCGCCGCTGGTCAACAACGTTCGCAACAACGGACCCGAGCTGCTGGCTCCGATGGCACCCGAGGACGTGGTGGAGCCGCTGCCGCTCGACCTGCTGGCCGGCCCGAACCCGCAGTGATCGCCCACGGATGCACGGAGGGGCCCTCGCCGGGACCGCCCCGTGCATCGTCGACCGACCATGAGGTCGGGACGCCGCACGGTCCTGCCCGGATCACCGTTCACCTCGCCGTGGACGGTCGTGCGACCCTGCTGCTCGGCCACGGCGCCGGCGGCGGGGTCGGGGCACCGGATCTCGTCGCGGTCACCGCGACGGCGCTCGAGGCGGGGGTGCACGTCGTGCTGGTCGAGCAGCCCTATCGGGTCGCCGGCCGCCGCGCGCCCGCCCCGGCCCACCAACTCGATACCGCTTGGCTCGCAGTCGTGAGCCACGTCCACGCCGACATCGACCGCGCCGAGCTGTTCGACGCGCGATCGGGTGGCGCGCGATCGGGCAGCTCGGGGTCGGGTGGCGCGGGGGCGCGGGGCTCGGACGGCCCGGTGGGGCGTGGCCCGGTGTTGTTCGGTGGCCGCAGCTCCGGGGCCCGGGTGGCCTGCCGGACGGCGGGCGAGGGTGGCGCAGCGGGCGTGCTGTGCCTCGCGTTCCCGGTCCATCCGCCGGGGAGGCCCGAGAAGGACCGCCTGCCGGAGCTGGCGTCCCCCACCGTGCCGATCCTGGTGGTCCAGGGCGAGCGCGACCCCTTCGGCGTCCCGGCCCCGGCGCCCGGCCGCGACGTGATCGTCCTGCGCGGCGACCACAGCCTCCGCTGCGACGCCCCGGGCCTGCGAGCAGCGGTCACGTCCTGGCTCGCCCGGGTCGTCCCGGCCGGTTGACGCCCCGCGGTGTGGGGTCCATCTGCCGTTGCGCCGTCTGCTCGTAGCTGGGCAACCGGTGCGCGATCCCGGCCCGGAGCAGCTGCGCGGTTGCCGGAGTGCCCGTGCCCGTCACGGCCGGGACCGGGTGCGGAGCGGGAATCACCCATCGGAGGCGGACGTTGAGGCGCACGTGACCAACGCAGTGATGGAGACGGCACGGGCGGCCCGCGGGACGCGGCCACCCGGCCGGGCGCCGAGGGCACGCGTAGGCTCCTCCCGTCAGTCGGTCGTCGCAGTAGGGGTGGCCGCCGGTACGGTCGCTGCCGCGGCCCGGCGCGAGAGGAGCACAGTGCCCGGCACCGAGCAGGCGGCCGATACGGCCGCCGCCACCGGTAGCGAGCAGCTCGACGGTGCCGGCAACGGTGTTATCGATGGTGCCGTCGACCAGGAACGTGAGACCACCCAGGAACGCGCCGCTCGTTTCGAGCGTGACGCGATGCCCTTGATAGACCAGCTCTACGGGGCCGCTCTGCGGATGACGCGCAACCCGGCGGACGCCGAGGACCTGGTTCAGGAGACGTTCCTGAAGGCCTATTCGGCGTTCCGGACCTTTCGCGCGGGTACCAACCTCAAGGCCTGGCTCTACCGGATCCTCACCAACACCTACATCAACGGCTACCGCAAGAAGCAGCGTCAGCCGTTGCAGTCGCCCACCGACGAGATCGCCGACTGGCAGATCGCCCAGGCCGGCGAGCACACCTCGCTCGGCCTGCCGTCCGCGGAGATGGAAGCGCTGGACCGGCTGCCCGACAACGACGTCAAGTCGGCGTTGCAGCAGCTCCCGGAGGACTTCCGGATGGCCGTCTACCTCGCCGACGTCGAGGGGTTCGCCTACAAGGAGATTGCCGAGATCATGGGTACGCCCATCGGCACCGTGATGTCGCGCCTGCACCGCGGGCGTCGCCAACTGCGAGACATGCTCACCGACACCGCCCGCGAGCGCGGCTTCATCCGCCCCGCGCGCGGGCAGCAGGAGGTGGGGTCATGAGCTGCGGAGACCACCACGACACCAACTGCTCCGAGGTGCTGGCCGAGGTGTGGCTGTTCCTGGACCAGGAGTGCGACCAGGAGCGCCACGCGCTGCTGGCCAAGCACCTCGACGAGTGCGGGCCGTGCCTGGCGGAGTACGGCCTGGACGAGAAGCTCAAGAAGCTGTTGGCCACCAAGTGCGGTGGGGAACAGGCGCCCAGCACATTGAAGGACAAGCTGCGCCACCAGATCCGGGTGGCGGTGCTGGAGCAGGCCGACGTGAGGATCGAGTCGGGCCCCGAGGGCACCATCACGACGATCGAGGTCCGCACCACCCGCATCGAGCAGCGGGGTTAGTCACGGGCCGGGTCGGCCGATCCGGCCGTCCCGGGCCCGCGCTTCTCACGTGTTGGGCTTCTTGCCGTGGTTGGCGCCCTTCTTGCCTCGGTCGCGACGCTTGCGTGCACGCTTGGACATGTCCTGCCTCCTTCCGCCCGTCTGGAACGTATTGTCCCACCCGTCGTGGACCACGCGGACAGTGGTGGGGGAGGCTGGGCACCGTGTCGACCATGAGCGACCTGCTTGCCGATCACACCCCCCTTTCCGTCGACGCCGTCGAGCACCTGCAACGCGTCGTCGCGGAGTGGCAGCTGCTCGCGGACATGTCCTTCGCCGACTTCCTGCTGTGGATCCCCCTCGACGGCCACTTCGGTACCGGGCCGCAGCACTTCCTCTGTGTCGCGCAGGCCCGCCCGACGACGGCCCCGACCGCCCATCCGGAGGACCTCGTGGTCGCCCGCGCCACGGCCGTGGAGAACCCGCAGCTGCGACGCGCCGTCGTCGAGGGGCGGATCTGTCGGGATGAGGATCCACGCTGGCACCTGGAGGTGCCGATCCGACGCGAGACGATCCCCGTGCGTCATGGCGGTCGGGTCATCGCGGTGCTGTCGCGGGACACGAACCTGGCCATGCCGCGGGTGCCGAGCCCGCTGGAGATCGCGTATCTGGGCAGCGCGTCGGACCTGTGCCAGATGGTGGCCGACGGCTCGTTCCCGGCGCGCGCGGCCGTGGCGGGCGCCGATACCAGCCCGCGCGCGGGGGACGGGCTCATCCGCCTCGACTCCCACGGTCACGTCGCGTACGCCAGCCCCAATGCCCTCTCGGCGTACCACCGGATGGGGCACGCCAGCGATCTCGTCGGGCTGTCGCTGGCCCAGGCGACCCGTGAGCTCGCCCAGGACCCGTTCGACGCGATCGAGGTCGCGGCGCGCATCAACGCGGCGCTCGCGGGCCGGCCCTCGCTGCGGATGGAGGTGCGGGCCCGCGGCGCGGTCATGCTCGTTCGCGCCCTGCCGTTGCGGCCTCGCGGCGACGCCGCCGGCGCGCTGGTGCTCGTCCGGGACGTCACCGACCTGCGGCGACGGGACATGGCCCTGTTGAGCAAGGACGCCACCATCCGGGAGATCCACCATCGCGTGAAGAACAACCTCCAGACGGTCGCCGCGCTGCTGCGCCTGCAGGCCCGCCGCACGGCGATCCCGGAGGCCCGGCGGGCGCTCGCGGAGAGCGTGCGGCGCGTGAACTCGATCGCCCTGGTTCACGAGACACTGTCGGCGTCGGTGGCCGAGCGGGTCGACTTCGACGAGCTCGTCGACAAGGTGTTGCCCGCCATCGGCGACGGTGCCGCGGCCGAGTCGCGGGCCAAGGTGCGCCGCGAGGGCAGCTTCGGTGAGCTGCCCGCGGCCCTGGCGACGCCGCTCGTGCTGGTACTCACCGAGCTGGTGCACAACGCGCTGGCCCACGCGTTCGACCCCGGTTCGACGGGTGAGGTGGTGGTGTCGGCGCGGCGTTCCGCCGGCGCTCTGGACGTGCTGGTGGTCGACGACGGACACGGCCTGCCCCCTGGCTTCGACATCGAGTCGGCCAGCGGCCTGGGTCTGCAGATCGTGCGCACGCTGCTGGAGTCCGAGCTGGACTCCAGCCTGCAGATCCGCGCCCGTCCCGGAGGTGGAACGGAGGCCGTCATCGGGCTCTCGTTGCGGGGGCGTTAAGGTTCCGCCAAGACCGATGGACCGGGGTCGCACCACGGCCACGTCGGTCCCCCTCCGGAGCTGCCGCCTGTGTGCGCCCGGTGGAACAACCGAGGGCCCGGAGCCGGGTGCAGTCCGGCTTCGGGCCCTCGGTGGAGGTCGTTCTGTGCTGCGGTCTCGTAGTGCGGGCCGTAGAGCCCGACGGAGTCTTTCGATCAGGCCGTGCGAGCGCGGGTCCGGGCGTTGCGACGCTTCAGCGCCCGCCGCTCGTCCTCGCCCATACCGCCCCAGACGCCTGCGTCCTGGCCGCTCTCCAGTGCCCACGTGAGGCACTCGCTGACCACGGGGCAGCGCCGGCATACGGTCTTGGCCTCGGCGATCTGAAGCAGCGCAGGCCCGCTGGTCCCCACAGGGAAGAACAGCTCGGGGTCTTCATCGCGGCAGATTGCGCGGTGACGCCAGTCCATGGTGCTCTGCTCCTCATACTTGCGCGATCGGGGTCGCACCGATCGTCCGTCACGGTGTTTCGGTGCTTGTGAATGATTTCACGAGCACGCGCGATCTTCAAGGGCCGAGATCCAACCGGGTGAGTACTGTCACCCACTCATCGCAACGACGACGACACGATCGGTTACTGCGTCGTGCCGTCCCTACGATGACGATGGATCTCGTCCCGCCCGCCCCGCCGAGGTTGCCCGCGTCGTGGCGGACCATGCGAGAAACTCCTCGCGGCCGCTTGCTTGTCCGTGTCCCACCTTGAACCACTGTCTGACCTGGTGCGAGCACTTATCGGCCCGACGGTCCGCGGCAATCGGTGAATGGACACCGATTGTCACCCGCATGGGTGTCTCGGCCCGTTCACCTGCGACGAGCTGTCCGCCTCGCACGACGACGCGTAGCGGGCCCGATGTGCCCGAATGCGGTCCGTACACCACACGTTCACGCGTCCGGTCGGGCAACGACGTCCCGGCCGGCGGCATTCCGCCGCGGCCGTCCGCGGTCCCCCCTATCCTCGACGCCGTGGACGAGGACGCCGTGGACGAGCCCCGGACGGGTGCCGGCGCCCCCCCGCCGCAGGTCCGGCTCGCCGGGGTATCGGTCGGCGTCGAGGGGCTGGCCGGGGTCGTCTTCGCCGCGGTGCTGGCCGTGCGGTCGCTCCCCGAGGCCGCCGGGGAGGCCGGCTTCTTCGCGCTGCTCGGCGCGGCGCTGGTCGCGGTGGGGATCGGGCTGCTGACCGGTCGCCGGTGGGCCCGCACCCCGGCCATCGTCACGCAGCTTCTCCTGCTGCCGGGGGTCTACTCGCTGCTCGGCCCGTCCCGGCAGCTCGTGCTCGGGATCGTCAGCGGCGTGTTCGTGATCGCGACGTTCCTGCTGCTGATCGGCGAGCGGTCCCGCGAGTGGTCGATGGGCCTGGACCTGACGGACCCGCCGGGCCGGTCCTAGCTAGCCGGCCACCGAGGCCAACGCTTCGCCGTCGAGCCGGAAGGTCGTCCACCCGTCCATCGGGACGGCGCCGAGCGCGCGGTAGAAGCCGATGGAAGGCTCGTTCCAGTCGAGCACCGACCACTCCAGCCGCCCGTACTCCCGCTCCACGCACACCGCCGCGAGCCGCGCCAGCAGCGCCCGGCCGAGCCCCTGCCCGCGATGCGCCGGGCGGACGTAGAGATCCTCCAGATAGAGGCCCTGCACGCCCCTCCAGGTGGAGAAGTTCAGGAACCACAACGCACAGCCGACGACCTCGCCGCCGATCTGTGCGACGTGACCGAACACCGCCGGCGACGCCCCGAACAGCGCCGCCGCGAGCTGCTCCTCGGTGAGCAGGCACGACCCCGGCTCGCGCTCGTACGCGGCGAGCTCGTGCACCATCGCGACCACCGCGGGCACGTCCGGCGGCGCGACGACCCGGATCGACGCATCCGGCGTCATCCGAGCGCCCGCAGGTTGACGTGGTCCAGGCGCGGGGCGTCGCGCTCGTGGCCCAGCACCGCCCATGACGGTGCCTCCATCGCGAAGTGGACGCCGCCGGCCGCGCCCAGTCCGATCCAGCGGGCGATCAGGACGCGGCTGAAGTGTCCGTGCCCGATCAGCACCACGTCGCCGCCGGGGAGGGCGTCTCGCGCCTGCGCCAGTACGGAATCGGCCCGCACGGAGACCTCCGCGGCCGTCTCCCCGCCCGGCATGGGATGCGTCCAGACCGTCCAGCCCGGCACGGTCTCGCGGATCTGCGGCGTCGTCAGACCCTCGAACCCGCCGTAGTCCCACTCGGCGAGACGTTCGTCGACGCGATCGACGTGCAGGCCGGCCTGCTCCGCCGTGTCGCGGGCCCGCCGGCGAGGACTGCTGAGCACGAGCGCGAGCGGGTCGTCGCCGCGCAGGCGGCGACCCAACGCACCGGCCGCCTCGGCGAGCCCGCAGCCGCGCTCGGTGAGCGGGACGTCGGTCCGACCGGTGTGCCGGCCGCAGAGCGACCACTCGGTTTCGCCGTGCCGCAGCAGGAACACTCGACCGTCCACGGCGCGGACAGTAGCCAGCGCCCCGCCTCCGTGCCGATCCCGGCCGGCCGGGGTCCGGGTCGCAGGTAGCGTGGGCCTCCATGAGTTACTCCGCGTCCGCTGACGACCTGCGCGCGGACTGCTCGCACTGCACCGGACTGTGCTGCGTGGCGCCCGGCTTCTCGGCGTCGTCGGACTTCGCGATCGACAAGCCGGCCGGCACCCCGTGCGTCCACCTCGGGCCCGGCTTCGGCTGCACGATCCACCCCGAACTGCGTGAACGCGGCTTCGCCGGCTGCACGGTGTTCGACTGCTTCGGGGCCGGCCAGCGCATCACCGCCGCGGCGGGGGTCGACTGGCGGGCGGCACCCGCCACCGCGGCTGCCACGTTCGCCGCCTTCGGGGTGGCCCGACAGCTCCACGAGCTGCTCTGGTACCTCGCCGAGGCGATGACCCGGCCGGTTCCCGACGAGATCCTCGACGGGCTGGCGACGGCCCGGGCGCAGGTCGAACGGTGCGCGGCCCTGCCCGTCGACGACCTCGCGCACGTCGACGTGGCCGCCCACCGGCCGGCGGTGGCCGTCCTGCTGCGGCGCACGAGTGCCGTCGTCCGGGCCGCGGCCCCCGGACCCCGCCTCGACCGGGCCGGAGCCGACCTCGTCGGCCGGGACCTGCGACGTCTCGACCTCCGGGCCGCGGACCTGCGCGGGGCCTACCTCCTCGGCGCCGACCTGCGCGGCGCCGACCTCGCCTTGGCCGATCTCCTGGGCGCCGACCTGCGGGGCGCCGACATCCGCGGCGCCGACCTGTCGCGCTGCCTGTATCTCACCCGCATGCAGCTCGACTCCACCCGTCGCGACGGTGCCACTGCTGTTCCGGCCGCTCTCGCCGACGCCGATGCCGCCATCCTCGCCGAGCCACGCTTCGAGACGTGACGACCACGGCTCAGCGGGCCGGCGAGCGGACCGACCGGGCCTGGTGTGCTCATGGTGGTCACCGGACCGCCCGGCTACCGGAGCGAGGGCGACGTGAAGCTCGACGGTGTGATGGCTACGTGCCGGCCACGGTGGCGTTCTACGAAGCGGCGTTCGGGATCGAGACGGAGATGATGGACGACGCGAAGCCAACGCACAGCTCAGCACGGGGGAGACCATGCTGTCCCTCGCGGCGGAGTCGGCCGCAGTCGGTACCGGGCTGCAGGTGCGCCCGCATCGGGCGGAGGACGAGCCGGCCGCCGTGCGGCTCGCCTTCGTCCACGACGACGTCACCGCGGCCTACGACCGCGCGGTGGCCGCCGGCGCGGTCGCCGCGGTGCCGCCCACGCAGAAGCCGTGGGGGCAGACCCTGGCTACCTGCGCGACAACAACGGTTTCCCGGTGGAACTGTCGAGTCCGGCTGGTAGGGGCCGCTGTCCTGATACGCGACCGGCGCCGGCCGGCGGAGGAATCCGCTGGCCAGCGCCGCAGTCGCACGCCCGTCGTATCAGGCGGCCTTGGTCTCCCAGAAGATCTTGTCAATCTGGGCGATGTAGTCGAGCAGCTCCTGGCCGGTGGCCGGGTCCATCGAGGACTTGGCCCCGCCGTCGCCGCCGCCGGCCTTCTTGGTGGCCTTGTTGAACAGCTCGTGCAGCTCCGGGTACTTCTCGAAGTGCGGGGGCTTGAAGTAGTCGGTCCACAGCACCCAGAGGTGGTGCTTGACCAGGTCGGAGCGCTGCTCCTTGATGTCGATGGCCCGGGTGCGGAACTCCGGGTCCTGGTTCGCCTGGTACTTCTCCTGGATGCCCTTCACGGACTCGGCCTCGATGCGCGCCTGAGCCGGATCGTAGACGCCGCAGGGGAGGTCACAGTGAGCGGTGGCCTCCAGCTGCGGGCGGAGAATGCGGGACAGAAGCCGCATGGGGGTCCTCCCTGAGTGGTGATCGTTCTGGCAGTCCCGACCCTACTCCCGGGTCACCTGGTGGGCGGGGCGCGGCGAGAGAGGCGGATCGATGCGGTGGCGACGGGTGAGCGTCCGGGGACCGTCGATGTCGCCGGTGCTCCGGGACGGTGACGTCGTGCTCGTGCGGTTCGGCGCGCGGCCGAAGCCGGGTGACGTGGTGCTGGTGTGCTGGGAGTCACGTCCGGGGCAGCTGTCGGTGAAGCGCGCCGTCCGCCCCGCAGGCGCCGGCTGGTGGGTGGAAGGCGACAACGAGCCGGCCTCGACAGACTCGAGACACCTGGGAGAGGCCCAGGTGAAGGCGGTGGTCACCGCTCGCCTCCACCCGTCCCCCGGCCCGCTGCGTCCTCCGCCCCACCGCACGTCGGAGCCCTGATGCGGCCGGGGCGGGCGGGGAACGGCACGGCTGCGACGGGCGACGTGGTTTAGCCTGGTCCCAGCGCCGCTCATCCTGCGGCCGTCGCGTACCGGACGTGTCGTCACCTCGGCCCCTGTGCGTGAGCGAGCCCTTCTTCGAGCCCCGCACCGGAAGCGACCGTCATGACGATCACGAGCGACCGCACCACCACCGACCGGATCTTCGACGCCCATCGCGGCGGCAAGCTCTGCACCGGTCTGACCGCACCCCTGGACGACGCCCACGACCTGGCGATCGCCTACACGCCCGGGGTGGCGGAGGTCAGCCGGGCCATCGCGGCCGATCCCTCGCTCGCCGCCCGCTACACCTGGGCCGACCGGCTCGTCGCCGTCGTCAGCGACGGCACCGCGGTGCTCGGGCTGGGCGACATCGGTCCGCGGGCGGCGTTGCCGGTGATGGAGGGCAAGTCAGCGCTGTTCAAGGCGTTCGGCGGGCTCGACTCCATCCCCCTGGTGCTCGCCACCACCGACGTCGACGAGATCGTGGAGACCCTCGTCCGGCTGCGGCCGAGTTTCGGTGCCGTGAACCTGGAGGACGTTTCCGCGCCGCGGTGCTTCGAGCTGGAGCGGCGCCTGATCGAGGCGCTGGACTGCCCCGTCATGCACGACGACCAGCACGGCACCGCGATCGTGCTGCTTGCTGCGCTGCGGGGGGCGGGTGTGGTGCAGGGTCGCGATCTCGCAGGGTTGCGGATCGCGGTGTCCGGCGCGGGAGCGGCGGGGGTGGCGTGCGCGCGGATCCTGCTCGCCGCCGGCGTGTCCGACGTCGTGGTGCTCGATTCCCGGGGCGTCCTCGGGGCCGACCGCGGTGGGGTCAAGGCCGAGCTCGCGGCGTGCACCAATCCGCGGGCCGTCACCGGGGGCGCGGCGCAGGCGCTGACCGGAGCCGACGTGTTCGTCGGCCTCTCGGGCGGGCGGTTGCCCGAGGAGCTGCTGGAGCGGATGGCGCCCGGGGCGATCGTGTTCGCGCTGTCCAATCCCGACCCCGAGGTGCACCCCGACGTCGCCGCCCGGCACGCCGCGATCGTCGCGACCGGGCGCAGCGACTTCCCGAACCAGATCAACAACGTGCTGGCGTTCCCGGGCGTCTTCCGCGGGGCGCTGGACGCGGGTGCACGACGGATCACCGAGCGGATGAAGCTCGCCGCGGCGGACGCGATCCTGGCCGTCGCGCTCGACGACCTGGCCGCCGACCGCATCGTGCCGAGCCCGTTCGACCCGCGTGTCGCGCCCGCCGTCGCGGCGGCCGTCGCCGCGGCCTCGGACGAGGGGGCCGACCCGGAGTGACCTCGCCGGGAGCGCCGGAACGTGCGTCGGGGCAGGTCGTTGCCCCGCGCCGGTCCACGACCGGTCGGATCGGATCGTGCGCGCCCACGAAGCCCGGCAGCAGCTCCTCGGACGGAACCGGGGGCCTCGGTGCACGATCACACGACAGTCGCAACATAACGCCGGGTATCGACGAAGTCACCGGCATGCGTCTCCCGCAGCTCGTCGCCGGCCCCGACGCCGACGCGCGCCTGATCCGGTCGGACGGCGACCCGGTCCGGGTGCCGATGGTCCGCCTGGACCTTCCCGACGACGAGCTGCCGGGTGGGGTGACGGTCGAGCTCGACCCCCCACCGGCACAGGACGACCCCCCACCGGCACAGGACGACCCGAGGTGGACCGTCGAGCTGGAGCGGCTCGCCCGCGTCGGCCGGTGGAGCTTCGAGCTGGCCACCGCCACCCTGCACCGCAGCACGGGGCTCGACGAGCTGTACCACTCGGTCGGCATCGATCCGGACCGTGCCGGGTCGAGACCGGTGGAGGGCGAGCAGGTGGCGCTGCTGTGCCGCGGCCTGCGGTCGGGCGCCCGCTCGGGAGACCATCACGTCGAGCTGCGCCTGCCCGGCGACCAGGTCCTGAGCTGCCGCGCCGAGGTGGAATGCTCCGCGGACGGCACGCCGGAGCGGCTCGTCGGCGTCGTGCGGGACCTGAGCACCGACCAGGCCGCCCAGCGGCGGCTCACACACTCCGGGCGGCGGTTCGCCGACCTGATGGCGCTGGTGCCCGGCGGAGTCGCGCTCGTCGACCCGCAGGGCCGGGTCGTGGACGCCAACTCCGGCCTGTGCACGCTGCTCGACACGCCCCTGGAGCAGCTGCGTGGACGCAGCATCGGCGAATTGACCACCGAGCTCGACGGCGTCGACGGACCCCGCGCCGGCCTGCCCGACTGGTTGCGGCGGGCACAGCCCGGCGCCCGCGTCGTCGACGAGGTCGCGCTACGTCGCGGAGACGGCACGACGGCGTGGTGCGAACTGGCGGTGGCCCTCACGTCGTCGGATGAGGGCGGGTCGTTCTGGCTCGTCGTGGCCACCGACGTGGCCGAGCGGCGGCGTGCCGCCGAACTGCTGCGCAGCGCCGGAACCGTCGACGAGCTGACGCGGCTGCCGAACCGGGCGGCCGGTCTCGCGCTCGTGGACCGGATGCTGGCCGGCCCGGGCCGCGACCGCGTCGCCGTCGTCTGTGGTGACCTCGACGACTTCCAGCGCGTCAACTCATCGTTGGGTCACGAGGCGGGCGACGAGCTGCTGGTGGGGTTGGCCGCGCGCCTGCAGCGGGAGCTGCCGGTCGGCTGCACGGCGGCGCGCCTGTCGGGCGACGAGTTCGTGGTGATCTGTGCCGACCACACCGAGGTCGGGGGGCTCGATCAGCTGGCCCGCACCGTCGCCGACCTGTTGCGTGTCACCGTCACCGTCCACGGCCGACCGGTCCAGGTGACGGCCTCGGTCGGGCTGGCCACGACGGTGCCCTCGGGCGAGGTTCGGGCCGCGGACCTGCTGCGCTTCGCCGAGGCGGCCATGCACGACGCCAAGCGCAGGCAGTGCCGCGGGGGGATCGGCATAGCCACGGCAGGCGTCGTCAGCTCGGCCACCGGCGCGTTGGAGCTGGAGGCCGAGCTGCGTGCGGCGATCGCCGCCGACGGGCTGGTATTGGACTACCAGCCCGTCGTCGGGCCCGACGGCACGATCATCTCGGCGGAGGCACTGGTCCGCTGGCCGCACCCCGAACGTGGTCTCATCCCGCCCAACGACTTCCTGCCCGTCGCGCAGCGCAGCGGCCTGCTCCGCGAGCTGGACCGCTGGGTGCTGCGCACCGCGGCCCACGAGGCCGCGACCTGGCCCGTGCACCGCTCCGGCCGAGGTGTCGATCATGGAGGCGTCGTTCATGGGGGCGCCGATCACCGGGACGGGGCCGCGCCCGCCGTCGCCGTCAACCTCGCGGGGCTGTTGCCCGGCGACGTCGACTTCCTCGCCGAGGTCACCGA
>JAYSXW010000479.1:0-3077 GCA_043716935.1 Pseudonocardia sp. | reverse complement strand
CGCCGGCGGCCAGGGCAACGTCGAGCGCGGAGTCACCCGCACCCCCGCAGACGGCGACGCGTTCGATCGCCCGGTCCGGGTCGCCGGCGGCCCGCACGCCCCATCCGGTGGCGGGCAGGGCGGCGACCACCCGGTCGGTGAACGCGTGCAGGGGCTCGGGGGCGGGGAGGGTGCCGATCCGGCCCAGACCCTGCGACGACGGCAGTGGCGCCAGCTCCAGGACGTCGAAGGCGGGTTCCTCGTAGGGGTGTGACTCCCGCAACGCCGCCACGACCGCGGCCCGGCGCCCGCGCGGCAGGATCATCTCCAGCTTCGTCTCGGCGACGCGTTCCAGTCGCCCCACGGTGCCGATCGTGGGGTGCGCGCCGGTCAGCGGCTTGAACTGGCCGGTGCCGGCGGTGGCGAACGAGCAGTGGCTGTAGTCGCCGACGGCGCCGGCTCCGGCGGCCGCGAGGGCGTCATGAACGGCGGTGATCGCAGGCCCGACCGGGATGAACGTGACGATCTTGTCCAGCGGGGCGGCCGGGACGCCGACCAGCGGGCCCTCCACCCTCAGGCCCAGAGCGGCAGCGAGCGCGTCGGACACGCCGGGGTCGGCCGCATCGGCGTTGGTGTGGGCCGTGAACAGGGCGGTGCCGGAGCGGATCAACCGATGCACCAACGCCCCCTTCGGCGTGTCGGCCCCGACGCCGTGGACGCCGCGCAACAGCAGCGGATGGTGGGTGACGAGCAGCTGGTCGCCGACGGCCTCGTCGACGGTCTCGGGCGTGGGGTCGACGGCGATCAGGACCGACGCCACGGCCTCGGACGGGTCGCCGCAGACCAGACCGACCGCGTCCCATTCGGCCGCGAGGGCAGGCGGGTACGCAGCCTCCAGGGCGGCGATCACGTCGTTGACGACGGGGCTCACGACGCGACCCCATCGCGCAGGGCGGCGGAGTCGCGCAGGGCGGCGGCGAGGTGGGCGACGGCGGCGGCGGGGCGGACCGCGACGCGGATGTGGTCGGGGCCCAGGCCCGGGAACGTGTCGCCGCGGCGCACCGCGACGCCCGCGGCGCGCAGGTCGGCGCGGATACGTTCGCCCCGACCGTCGGGAAGGCGGAGCAGCAGGTAGGGGGCCGTGCCCGGCAGGACTGTGACACCGGGGACCGCGGCAAGGACGCCGGCCTGCGCCGCGCGCTCCTCCACCAGCCGCCGGGCCGCGGCCGCGGCCTCGTCGAGTGCCCGCGGCTCGCAGCAGGCGATGACGGCCTCCAGCGCGAGGGTCGACACCGGCCAGGGCGGGCGTGGGGCGGCGAGGCGGGCGAGCAGCGCACGATCGCCCAGGGCGTAGCCGGCGCGCAGCCCGGCCAGCGCCCAGGTCTTGGTCAGGCTGCGGAACACCAGCGGGCCCCGCTCCCCCGCCAGGCTCTCCGTCTCGCCGGGGATCGCGTCGGCGAACGCCTCGTCCACCAATAGCACCCTGCCGGGCGCGGTGAGCGCGCGGACGTCGGCCACGGGGTGCAGCACGCCGGTGGGGTTGGTGGGGTTGCCGATGACCACGAGATCGGCCCCGACCGGTACCGCGGCGGGGCGCAGGCGGTGGCCGTCGCGTTCGTCGGTGAGCACCCGCACCATGTCGACGCCGGCCGCGCGCAGCGCCGCCTCGGGCTCGGTGAACCCGGGGTGCAGCACCGCGCCCAAGCGCGGGCGCAGGCCCGGGAGCAGCGCGAACCCCTCGGCGCTGCCGGCGAGCAGCAGCACCTCGTCGGGATGCCGGCCGTGCCGCGCGGCCACCGCCTCGCGGGCCCGCTCGTCGTGGGCTGCCGACGGGTAGCGGCCCAGGTCTTCAAGGGTGTCGGCCAGTCGGTCACGCAGCCAACGCGGCGGCGCGGTGCCCTGCACGTTGACGGCGAAGTCGAGCAGGCCCGGCTCGGCGTCTACGTCGCCGTGGTGGCGCAAGGCGGGCTCGTCCATGGCATGCCACCCTACGGCGGGCGGCCGGGCGGCCCGCGATCAGCGCCAGTCGTCGAGCAGGTGCACCTCGGGGCGGTCGTAGCCCTCGTCGTCGGGACGGTGCATCGTGACGCCCACGTCGTCGGTGCGAAAGCCCGAGGCCAACAGGTGGCGGTACGCGTCGCGCCGGGCGGTGTTGACGCCGAGCGTCAGGCGAGTGCCACCGACGGCGGCGGCGACGGAGCCGACGCCGAGAAATGGGGCGAACGCATCCCGGAGCACGGCGTCGGCGGCGGCCACATCGGTGTGGAGGAGCGGGCGCTTTACGATGTCCATGGGGTGCAGGATGCCGGCCAGTTAGTCCTTTCGACGCAGCAGGTTAAGCCGAATGCCGGCGGGCGGACCAGAGCCTCAGCCGGCCACGCCGTGCACCGTCCAGCCGAGATCGGGGAACCCGGCTGCCTGCGCCACCCGCGCCGATCCGGTGTTGTCGCGGTCGTGCAGGTACGTGGGCACGGCACCCTCGTCGAGGACGCGGCGGGCCGCCTGCGCGACGAGCCGCCGTGCCAGGCCGCGGCCCCGTGCCGCCTCGGCGGTGACCACGGCCAGTTCGTGGCCGCGGGAGTCGTGGCGCTTGATCCCGACCCCGGCCAGGTGTTCGCCCGTGTGGTCGTCGAGCGCCACCAGCACCTCGTGGCCGAACGGCCGGAGCCACTCGGGCACCGACGGGTCGGACGCCAGGATCCAGAACCCCGCGTCCGGGGTCGGGGTGGGCGCGGTGCTCCAACGGAACAGTCCGGAGAACCATCTGCCGGGGACACCCGCGGCGTCCGGCACCCCTGTCACGTCACCGCCGCCGCCGAGCAGAGCCGCCACCGCGGGCGCGACGGGCGGAGGCACCGACAGCACACCCGAGTCGGGCGTCGACACACCGATGACGGCATGCACCCCGCCGTCCCAGCCGGGCACGGTGCGCTGCCGGGAACCGACGACCGTCAGCCCCGACCCCTCGCCCGGCCACCGGCCCAGCCACGTGCGCAGGTGCTCGGCCAGCCGCTGCTCGGCCACGGGCTGTGTCACGTCCCGCAGTAGATCACGTCGCATCGGACCCCGACTCGCGCACGCTCACGGCCCGACTCGCG
>JAYSXW010000478.1:0-3090 GCA_043716935.1 Pseudonocardia sp. | reverse complement strand
AGGTCTGGGTGCGTCCGTCGGAGCCGGTGCGGGTGGTGCCGGGTCCGGTCGCGGTCAGGGCGACCGACGGGGTGCCGTTCGACAACGGCGACGGCTCGACGGCCGTTCCGGCCGCACTGCTCGGGGTCGTCGGTAGCGGGTCGCCGGGTTCACGGTCCCGCTCCGAGACCGGTGGGCCGGTGAGGAGACCGGGAACGCCCGAGGACCACACACCCTCCAGCTCCCGGTCGGGGCCCGACGGGAAGCCCTCGATCTGCAGCGGCGGCTCGGGCACCGCGGGCTCCCGCGCGGCCCGGTTCGGATCGAACCCCAGCCCGTCCACCTCCCCGCTCGGCGGGCGGCCGGCCACCGTGTCGTCGGCCACCGAGCCGGGCGCCTCGGCGCGTGGATCCCCGCCCGGGAACAGCTGTCGCCGCAGGTCGTCGAGCGACGGTCGCTGTGTGGGCTCCGGAACCACGGACACACCACCCGTCGAACGGGGGACCACCTCCGACGGCCCATCGACATCAGCGTCGGGAACGGTCTCGGGTGTGCTCTCGGGGAGTGCCATCCGGGTCGAGCCGCCGCCGCCGGCGGGGGTCAGGCTCGGGTCACCCGCGCCGCCGTTCGGCGCACCCCACGGGCGGCGGTCGATACCTGGTCCGCCGTCCCCGCCGCCGCCGTGGTCGGGCCATCGGGGATCGACCTGTCCGGGTGGGGGTTGGTTGCCCCAGAGACCCAGCACCGTGGGGACCGTCGTGGGGTCGACGGGCGCCCAGCTGCCGTCGGGTCGTTGCCGGTAGGTCCCGGTGCCGCGGGCGACGCCGCCGGGTTCGGCCGGTTCCTCGTACTCGTAGGGGTCGATCCGGTAGGTCTCCCCGGTGGTCGTGGTCCAGCTCAGCGAGTTGTCGGCCAGGACGTGCAGCGGACCGGGGTCGGTGCTCCTCGACAACGTGACGCTCGCCCGCGGGTCGCCGCTGCGGACGTCGAGGTTGGCCGGGTTGGCCGGGTTGGGTATCCCGGCCAACCTGGTGAACATCTGCCCGGTGGGGATGTCGTAGGGCCCCACACGGACTCCCCTGACGACTCCCGAAAGCTCGTCGTCACCGCTCACCGGGTTGAACTCGCTCTGCAGGGAGTAGCCGGGGCCGAGGACCGAGGAGTACGGCATCCGGTTCTGGTCACCGGTGCTTCCGCGCCAGCTCCGGACGTCCGGCAGGGCGACGCCGTCCGGATCGCGGTCGTAGGTCATGTCCGGGTCGGTGAGGTTCAGGGCGTTCGAGCCGCCCGCGATCTGCGCCCACAGTGGCTCGCCGCGGGCGTCCCGGTTGACCTGCAGCGCCACGGTCGACAGATCGGTCGAGTCGCCCAGGCCGGGGAACGCGGTGAACGAGCCGTTCCCGCCAGGGGTCCCGGGATCGAACACCCAGGTGACCGGTGGTGTCGGCAGGCGGTCGGAGAGGTCGTTCGGCACAGCTGTGACGCGGTACTCCCGCGTCGCCACCGGCACACCGTCCGCGCCGACGGTGGTTCGGGTCACCGCGACGTTGCCCGCGTCGTCGAAGCAGAAGTGGGTTCCACCCACGGTGCAGTTCATCGACGCCTGGCCCGGCAGCTGCGGCAGGTAGTGGGGGGTCGCGGCCTCGTCCGGCGAGACCAGGTCCGGGCTGAACCGCAGGAGCTCCCCGGTTTCCGACGGCACGGCGAAGACACCTCGTGCCGCGGACAGGCGCAGGAACTCCTGCTCGGTGAAGGCGTCCCTCTCTCCGCGGGTGATCGGCCGGCCGGTGACGATCGAGCCGGGTGTATCGGGAACGACGACGCCCTCCGACGCCGGGATCGAGTACTCCCCACCGAAGCCCCTGGCGATCTCGGCCAGTGAGGTACCGGTGTGATTGATCCGGGCCGTGTCGACCCGCAACCACGGCCCCTCCAGATTCGTGGGGTTCCCGAAGACGGAGAACGTCGTCCCCGTCGGCCCCGGCTCGATCATCACCGACGGGTTGGCCGACTGCGTGTCCTCCTCGGAGATCCGCACGAAGTCGCCGACGCCGTCCACCCCCGGCTGGTACTGGTAGCGGATCGGTGCCGCGTCGTCGTCGTACTCGTCCGGTGCCGTGGGATCACCAGGGCCGCCGTCGATCGGCACCCAGTTGCCGAGGCGGGCGCTCTCCCGGCTGTTCCAGAGGTCTGACAGGCTGGGCTTCTCCGGGACGGCGCCCTCCGTATCGCCCGTATCGCCCGGAGGGTTCGCGTCGCGTATCGGTTGCGCCGGCGATGCGTCCGGGTGCGTGACGGCGTCCGGGTGCGTGATGGCGTCCGGGTGCGTGACGGCGTCCGCCGGGACCGCGACGGGACCGGGATCGGGGAGGTCGACCCCGTCGGGCAGGGGGTTGCCGGTCCCGGCGTCGTCGTTGGCGAGGAGCTCCGCGCCGGAGTCCGAGTTCGGGATCGGTGGGTCGACGTCCAGGTCTCCGGAGCTCAGGAGCGCCGGCCAGGTGTCTGCGCCGTCGGAGGCCGTCGGGAGCGAGAGGGAGGTGGCTGCGGTGCGATCCGGGAGCCGTGCGGCGGGCAACGGCCCGGGGTCGTCGGCCGCGGCACCGGCCGGCGTCCACGAGGGCGGCGCGTCGCCGCTGTGGATCCCGTAGGTGAGGTTGTCGTCACGCCCCACGACGAACGGGTCGAGGCCGTCACCGGCCGGACCTTCGTCGAGCAGATCGCCCGACCCTGTGGAGTCGGCGAAGCCCTCGACGTCGGGGAGGTCGGTCGAGCCGTGACCCGACATGTCGGAGCCGCCGCTGCCGTCGTCGAGCGTGGGGTCGGCCGCGGCCACGCCGGCCCCCAGCACCATCAGCCCGGCCGCCCCGGCGACGACGACGGCGGCCGTCATCGACCGGGAGGCGCCACCGGGCTCCCCGACGAGAGCGTAAGGATTGACGAGGAGCGGGTCGGACCGCCGCCGCGGGCTGCGCGCCACCGTGTGCACCTGTTCCTGGGATCGTTGCGACCTGGTCGGCGCGGATCATGACCGATGCGGCGCAGCAGAAGGCATGTCCCCCGGCGCAGGCGAACATACTATTTTCTGCATGGCCTGGCGGCGGCCGGGTTCCG
>JAYSXW010000477.1:0-3098 GCA_043716935.1 Pseudonocardia sp. | reverse complement strand
ACATGTATGGTGTCGTGATGAAGTCTTTGGAGAGCAACGTAGTGGGCCTTGATGGGTGTGCGGCTCCCTGCGACGAACCGGTGAGCGTGTCGGCGCTGCGCGAGCGCCTTCCCGACAGCGAAGCGCGGCGGCGGACAGCGGACCTGTTCCGGCTGCTGGGTGACCCCACGAGGGTGTCGATCCTCATGGCGCTACTCGAGGGTGGCGAGCTGTGCGTGTGCGACCTGTCCGCCACCATCGATGTCGCCGAGAACGTCGTGTCCCAGGCCCTGAGGCTGCTGCGTACCGCCGACGTGGTCCGAACCCGACGCGACGGTCGCCGCATCCACTACCGACTGGCCGACGCCCACGTTCGCATGCTCCTGGACCTCAGCGTCGACCACGTCAACCACCAACAACCAGCGCAGACCGTCACGCCGCCCGCCACCGTTCGTAGGACCACCCGTGGCCACTGAACCCGCAACCGTGACCGTGTCCATGTTCCGCGTGGAAGAACTCGACTGCCCCACCGAAGAGAACGAACTACGCGACGCCCTCACCCCGCTCGACGGCGTCAAACGCCTCGACTTCGACCTGATCGCCCGCCGAGTGACCGTCACCCACCACCTGGACTCACCGGCCCCCATCGAAGCGGCCATCCGCCAAGCCGGCATGCGGCCACGGTTGCTGATCGCCACACTCAGCGACTCCCCCACCCAACGTCCGTCCCTGGCCCGCTCCACCATCGTCACCACCGTTGCCGCCGGTCTGCTGGCCGTCGGCTCCGAACTGTTGGTGGTCGCCGGTCTCGACGAGCAGTCCGTTCCGGTAGCCGTGCTCGCAGTCGCCGCCATTGCGCTGGGTGGACGCGAGACCCTGCGCAAGGGCTGGCAGGCGCTGCGGTCGCGTCGGCTCACCATGAACCTGCTCATGTCAGTAGCCGCCATCGGGGCCGTGGCCATCGGGCAATGGCCCGAAGCAGCCGTGGTCATCTGGCTGTTCGGCGTGGCCGAACTCATCGAAGCACTCAGCCTGGAACGGGCACGTAACGCCATCCGCTCCCTGGTCGCCCTCGCCCCCGAAAGCGCCCACGTCCGCACCGACACCGGCGGCTGGACCGACACGCCTGCGGCGGCCATCACGCTCGGTGCGGTCATGCTCATACGGCCCGGTGAACGCATCGCCCTCGACGGCACCGTCACCTCCGGCAACAGCACCGTCAACCAGGCCCCCATCACCGGCGAGTCGATCCCCGTCACCAAGACCACCGGGGACGTCGTGTTCGCCGGCACCATCAACGAACGCGGAACCCTCGAAGTGACCGTCTCCGCCCCAAAAGGCGAAGGCACCCTGGACCGCATCGCCCGGTCCATCCAACAAGCCCAATCGGAAAAGGCTCCCGCCCAACGTTTCGTCGACCGGTTCGCTGCCGTCTACACACCGATCGTGTTCGCCCTCGCCATCGCCGTCGCCGTCCTGCCGCCACTGCTCGGCCACGGTGCCTGGCACGACTGGTTCTACAAAGCGCTCGTCCTGTTAGTGCTGGCCTGCCCCTGTGCCCTGGTCATCTCCACACCTGTCACCGTCGTATCCGGCCTCGGTGGCGCGGCCCGCCGAGGGATCCTCATCAAAGGCGGGATCCACCTCGAACAGGCCCGCCGCATCCACACCATCGCATTCGACAAGACCGGCACCCTTACCCACGGCCGACCCCAACTCACCGACCGCATCAACGTCGCCGACATGCCCATCGACGATGCCCTCCGGATCGCCGCATCGATCAACAAACTGTCGCAACACCCGGTCGCCCACGCCATCGTCAGCGCGCATAACGGCCCGTTGGAAAACGTCGAAGACTTCCAATCGATCACCGGCCGTGGTGTCCAAGGCACCGTGAACGGCGTCCGCTACCTGCTTGGCAACCACCGCCTCACCGAAGAGAACCACGTGTGCACCCCGGAGCTCGAAGCCATCCTCGGCGGTCTCGAATCCGACGCCAAAACCGCCGTTGTCCTGATGACCGAGAACCACACCGTCGCCGTGTTCGCCGTCGCCGACACCGTGCGCGCCACCGCAGCCCAGGCCGTCGCCGACCTGAAACGTCTCGGGGTGCGCACCCTGATGCTCACCGGCGACAATCAGCTCACCGCGTCGGCCGTGGCCCGCCAGATCGGCATCGACGACGCCCTCGGCGACCTGCTCCCCGACGACAAGCTCCGCATCATCACCGAACTCACCGAGACCGGACGCCACGTCGCCATGATCGGTGACGGCATCAACGATGCCCCCGCCCTCGCCAAAGCTGCGCTCGGCATCGCCATGGGCGCAGCCGGCACCGACACCGCCATCGAAACCGCCGACATCGCCCTCATGGACGACGACCCCCGCAAAATCGCCGAGACCATCCGCATCTCCCAGCACACCTCACACGTGCTGTGGCAGAACATCACCGTCGCCCTCGGAGTGAAGGTCGTGTTCTTCGCCCTCACCCTCACCGGCACTGCGTCGCTGTGGCTGGCCGTCCTCGCCGACATGGGCGCCAGCCTCGTCGTCATCGCCAACGGCCTACGCCTACTGCGCCACCCCTCCCACCGACGCACCACCCCACGACCGCCCACTGCGGCCTGACAAGACGTCACTGGCGCTGACCGTCGCTCAACTCGTCATCGCCCCCGTCGCCGCCGGCGCCCTCGGATCAGTCGTGCAGAACTCCTCGGACGGGGCCTGTCCCGTGGACGAGCGGTCGTCGTACCCGTCGCCGCATCGCTCGCCACGATCGTCGGCGCAGTCGGTGGCGCTGCACTGCTCCGACGCGCCAGCCCCGCAGTGCTGTCCGGCGTGCTGGCCTTCGGGTGCGCCGCCGTGTTGTACCTCGTCACCGAAGAACTCCTCACCGAAGCCCACGCCGTCCCCGACACCAACATCCACGTCATCATGTTCTTCCCCGGGTTCCTCCTTCTCTACGCCCTCGAAGGCATACGCTGAATGAGGAATCTCAATGAAGTCGAGGTCCAGTTCACTGCAGTAGCGCCTCAACCGCCTCCCTGTCGGTGCCGCCGCTCCGCGGCGTGGAGAGTCCCCAGGACCGTCAGGCTGGTATCGAATTGTGTGAACTGGCA
>JAYSXW010000476.1:0-9324 GCA_043716935.1 Pseudonocardia sp. | reverse complement strand
ACCCGCCGACGCCCTCCCCACTCCCGGAGCCGGTGGCCGCCGAGACACCGACGCCGAAGCCGTCCCCCACAGCCGCCCCGACGACAGCTCCGAAGCCGAAGCCGACGCCGACGGCCACACCCACGCCCACACCGAAGCCGGTGCCGCAGGCCGTCGGTGGCACCCCGTGCGTGGCGTCGGCGAGCGCCTGTATCGACCTGTCGGCCAACCGCGCCTGGCTGATCGACAACGGCGTCGTCGTCTACGGCCCCGTGCCGATCACCCACGGCCGCAAGGGCTTCCGCACCCCGCCCGGCACGTTCCGCGTCTCGAACAAGAGCATCGACCACGTCAGCACGATCTATGACGCCGAGATGCCGTACTCGGTGTTCTTCAACGGCGGGATCGCGTTCCACCAGGGCAGCGTCCGGGCGCTCTCGCACGGCTGCGTCCACCTGACCCGCGCCGCGGCGGAGACGTTCTTCGGCGCCCTGTCGCGCGGCGACGTCGTGCAGGTCGTGCGCTGACCGGCCCGGTCGGACCAGGTCGACGAACAGCTCGTGCACCTCGACGGCGAACCCGGGCCCCGAGTCGTCGCGCCGGAACACCAGCACCGTGGACGACGGGGTTGTCGACGAGCCACCCCGCTGCGTGACGGAGCCGCGACGGGGAAGACTGGCCACATGGGCAGCGACGACGGATTCCGGATCGAGCACGACACGATGGGCGAGGTGAAGGTGCCCGTCGACGCGTTGTGGCGGGCCCAGACCCAGCGCGCGGTGGAGAATTTCCCGATCTCCGGGCGGGGCTTGGAACGCGCGCAGATCCGCGCCCTCGGGCTGGTCAAGGGCGCCGCGGCCCGCGTCAACGGGCGGATCGGCGTGCTCGACGCCGGGCTGGCCGTCGCGATCGCCGCCGCGGCCGACGAGGTGGCCGCCGGCGAGCACGATGCCCACTTCCCCGTCGACGTCTTCCAGACCGGCTCGGGCACCAGCTCGAACATGAACGCCAACGAAGTGATCGCGTCCGTTGCGGCGCGAGCGGGCGTCACCGTGCACCCGAACGACCACGTCAACGCGTCGCAGTCGTCCAACGACGTGTTCCCGACGACGATCCACCTCGCCGCCACCGAGGCACTGGCGACCGTCGTCGTCCCGGCGCTGGAGCACCTCGCCGCCGCCCTGCGTCGCCGCGCGGGCGACTGGGCCGACGTCGTCACCGCCGGCCGCACCCACCTCATGGACGCCGTCCCGATCACGCTGGGCCAGGAGGCGGGCGGCTGGGCGACGCAGATGTCCTACGGAGCCGACCGGGTGCGCGACGTCCTGCCCCGGCTGGCGCAGTTGCCGATCGGGGGCACCGCGGTCGGCACCGGCCTCAACGCGCCGGACGGCTTCGGGGCCGGGGTCGTCGAACAGCTGCGGACCGCCACCGGCCTCGACGTCCTGACCGAGGCACCCGACCACATCGAGGCGCAGGGCGCCCGAGACGGCCTGGTGGAGGCCTCGGGTGCGCTGCGCACCGTCGCCGTGTCGCTCTACAAGATCGCCAACGACATCCGCTGGCTCGGTTCCGGACCGCGCACCGGGCTCGCCGAGCTGCACCTGCCCGACCTGCAGCCCGGCAGCTCGATCATGCCCGGCAAGGTCAACCCGGTGATCTGCGAGGCCGCGATGATGGTCGCCGCGCAGGTCATCGGCAACGACGCATGCGTCGGCTTCTCCGGCAGCCAGGGCAACCTGCAGCTCAACGTGATGATGCCGGTGATGGCCCGCAACGTCCTGGAGTCGGCGCGGCTGCTCGCCAACGCCGCCCGGCTGCTGGCCGACAAGGTCGTCGACGGCGCCGAGGCCGACGTCGAGCGCACCCGCGAGTACGCCGAGTCCTCCTCCGCGGTGGTGACGCCGCTCAACCGCTACCTCGGCTACGAGGAGGCCGCGTCGGTCGCCAAGCAGTCGCTCCGGGAGCGGCGCACCATCCGTGACGTCGTGCTGGAACGCGGGCACGTCGAGAAGGGCACGCTGACGCTCGACCAGCTCGACACGGCCCTCGACGTGCTGGCCATGGCCCGGGGCGGCAAGCGCTGACGGTGCCGGCCCGAGGTCATCGCGGCAGTTCCACAGCGATCCGCGTGATCAGCGCCGACGCCTCCGCGCCGTGCAGTGCGGCGTTCCAGTACAGCTCGAACAGGCGCGCATACAGGGCGATGTCCTGGGCGTCGCGAATCGCCAGCTCGGCATTGATGGTCTCAACGAGCACCAGCCTGTCGTCGTAGAGGACGAAGTTGTGATCAAGTGGCGCTACTGGTCGGCGGTCCGGGCCGGCTCGCGGGTTGCCGCCATCTTCCCGACCGGAGCACGCGAGATCATCGGCTCCCGGCTCGACGACTTCGGCCGGCTCGTGCGCCAGGTCACCGCCTGCGTCGACCGCGTCCGAGCGGTGGCGCGGTCGAAGCGTCCGGCCCAGTCCCGCAGGTGGGCCACCAGCTCCGGCGGCCTGATCACCTCGAACTCGGCGTCCAGCGAGCCCAGCGCCATCGCGGGCCAGTTCATCGTGTCCGACGTCATGCGCACCCGGCAGCACCCGGCGTCGACCGGCTCGACGCTCGCCCATCGGCCCAGCTTCGCCGCGACCGGGCCGGCCGCGGCGTGCACGAGCACCTCGGTGACCGTCGACGTCGTCGGCGCGGTCTCCAGCGCGGCCCGGACGAACGCTGCGGCGTCGGCGGCGGGCAGCTCGCGGGGCCGGAACGGGGTGCCCGTCGAGCGGGGTGCGGTGAGGCGGTCGAGCCGGAAGCTGCGCCAGTCGTGGCGGGTCAGGTCGTAGGCCACCAGGTACCACCGACGGCTGGACGGCACCAGCCGCAACGGCTCGACCAGCCGGGACGTGGCCGCTCCGTCCCGGGTGGTGTAGGCGAACTCCAGGCGCTCGGTGTCGCGACAGGCCTGGGCGAGCGTCACGAGGACGGCCGGGTCGACGGTCGGACCCGCCTCGGGCCAGCCGACCGGCACGGTGGCGGTGCGCAGGGCGTCCACCCGGCGACGCAACCTCAGCGGCATCACCTGCACCACCTTCGTCAACGCCCGGACCGCGGCCTCCTCGATGCCCACGACGGCGCCCAGCGCGGCGGCCTGCATGCCGACGGCGAGCGCGACGGCCTCGTCGTCGTCGACGGTGAGCGGGGGCAGCGCCGCGCCCCTCGCCGCGCACCGACGCTTCCTCCTCACCACCGTCGACGGCTTGACCGACGACCAGGCCCGACAGCGCACCACCGTCAGCGAGCTGACGCTCGGTGGCGTGGTCAAGCACGTCGCACAGACCGAGAGCGGGTGGATCGACTTCATCCTCGACGGCCCGTCGACGATGGCGCCGAGCGAGGCCGGCTGGGCGGCGCGCGAGGACGGTTTCGTCCTGCGCGCGGACGAGACCCTCGCCGGCGTCGTGGCGTTCTACGCCGAGGTGGCGAAGCGCACCGACGCACTCGTGGAGTCCCTGCCCGACCTCGACGCCTCCCAACTGCTCCCGGAGGCCCCCTGGTCCCCCCCGGGCGCCCGCCGCTCGGCCCGCCGCGTCTTCCTGCACATCGTCGCGGAGACGGCCCAGCACGCCGGTCACGCCGACATCCTGCGCGAGGCCATCGACGGCGCCAAGACCATGGGCTGACCCGGGAGTGTCGGGGGTGGATGTCAGGATCGGCGCATGCTGTTCGCCGAGGTCGTCGCCACGTCCGCCGCGGTCGGAGCCACCCGGTCGCGCAAGGAGAAGGCCGCCGCCCTCGCCACGCTGGTGGGTGCCTCGGCGGCCGGCGAGGTGGAGCCGGCCGTCGCGTGGTTGGCCGGCGAGGCGCGGCAGGGCCGCATCGGCACCGGCTGGCGCACGCTCTCGGGCGTCGACGTTCCGCCCGCTCCGGCGCCCACGCTCACCGTCCTTGGCGTCGACGGGGTGCTCGACGCGCTCGCCGCCACGAGCGGAACCGGCTCCACCCGGCGCCGGGCTGCACTGCTGGCCGGGCTGTTCGGCGCCGCGACCGGCGACGAGCAGGTGTTTCTCACCGCACTGCTCGGTGGCGAGCTGCGGCACGGGGCGTTGGAGGGCGTGATGCTGGAGGCGGTGGCCGAGGCGGCGCACGTCCCGACCGCGGCCGTCCGGCGCGCGTTCATGCTCTCGGGACGGCTGCCGGCGACCGCTGTCACCGCGCTGACCGGAGGGGTTGACGCGCTCGACGCCGTCCGGTTGGAGGTCGGGCGCCCGGTCCGTCCGATGCTGGCCTCCCCGGCCGACACCCTCGACGCGGCCCTGGCCGACATCGGGCCGGAGTCCCTGGTCGAGTTCAAGCTCGACGGCGCCCGCATCCAGGTGCACCGCCACGGCGACGACGTGCGCGTCTGGACCCGAACCCTGCGCGAGATCACCGCCGGCGTCCCAGAGCTGGTGGAGCTGGTGCGCGGCCTGCCCTGTGACGCCGTCGTGCTCGACGGGGAGACCCTCGCCCTGCGCGACGATGGCCGCCCCCGTCCCTTCCAGGAGACGATGAGCCGGTTCGGCTCGGACGCGGGCGACCTGCTCCTGCAGCCGTTCTTCTTCGACTGCCTACACCTCGACGGCACTGACCTCCTCGACGCCCCGCTGCACGAGCGGTTGGCCGCGCTCGAACGGGTCGCCAGCTCGCATCGCATGCCCGGCGCGCTCCGCCCGACGAGCGACGAGGCCGCCGACCTGCTGGAACGCGGCATGGAGGCCGGACACGAGGGCGTCATGGTCAAGGCCCTCGACGCCCCGTACGCGGCCGGGCGGCGTGGGCGGTCGTGGCAGAAGGTGAAGCCGGTGCACACCCTCGACCTCGTCGTCATCGGTGCGGAGTGGGGCTACGGGCGTCGCACCGGGTTGCTCTCGAACATCCACCTCGGCGCCCGCGACCCTGACGGCGGTGAGCCGATCATGGTCGGAAAGACGTTCAAGGGCATGACCGACGAACTGCTGGCCTGGCAGACGGCCACGTTTCCCGCGCTGGTCCGCGAGGAGCAGGGCCATGCCGTGCTGCTGGCGCCGGAACTGGTGGTGGAGATCGAACTCGACGGCGCCCAGCGCAGCACCCGCTACCCCGGCGGCGTGGCCCTGCGTTTCGCGCGCGTCCTGCGGTACCGCCCGGACAAACGCCCGGCCGACGCCGACACCATCGACGCGGTGCGGGCGCTGCTCTCCTCGTGAGTGCGCTCCGGCTGCACAGGTTTCCGGACCGTGGCGCCGGGCGGCCCCAGCTGCGGGCCCAGGACGTGCTGGTCTGCAGCGGCCGCGCGACGCGAGTCCGCCTGCTCATCCGGATACGGCACGCACCAGGACCTCCTCCGCGGTGGGCGGGCTCGCCGGGTGATAGCTGAGACACATCGGCTCGCGGACCTTCTCGAACGACCCGCCATCGCCGGACGCCACGTAGAACTCGCCCTTCCCGAGCTGCGCGATGTCGTCGATTCGGCCGCCCTTGTTCCGGGCCAGCTCGGTGGCGGCCGCGATCTGGGCTCCGGAGTTCAGGCGGCCGAAGAACTGCGTTGCCGCGTTGCCGACGATCTGGTTGTGGATGCCCTTGGGTGCCTGGGTGGCGAACACGAGTCCCAGCCCGTACTTCCGGGCCTGCGACGCCAGCGAGATGGTGCTCTGGGTGCACGCCGTCAGTGCGCCCGACGGCGCGAACGTCTGCGCCTCGTCCATGACGAACAGCCCGCCGAGGGGCCGGTCGCCCGCCGGGTACGCCTTGACCCACGAGAACAGGGCCATCTGCAGCTGGTTGACGAAACTCTGGCGTTGATCGTCGGATGGCAGTCCGACGAAGCTGATCACGGAGATCCGCGCCTTGAGACCGTCCCCCGGGGTGAGCAGCACCGACGGGTCGACGGCCTGCCCGGCCCCACCGAACAACGGGTCGTTGATCATCGCCGCGCGCAGGGCCTGATCCATGTCCGCGGCCAGCTTCTGTCCGTCACGCAGGCCGCTGAGGCCATCGGGTAGCTCGCTGAGCAGCTCGACGAATCCGCCCAACGACCGGCCGCCGTGGCGGGCGTAGTACTCCAGAGCTTCCTTGAGCACGGCCCTGCCCGGCGCGATCTTCCTGCCCGTGAGCTGCGCCCGCGGGGCGAGGCTGGCCACGGCCGAGCCGATCGACAGACCGAACTCGTAGTCGTCGTCGAGAACCGGCCCGAAATCCGGCAGAGGCTGGAACGCCAGCGGCCGCCCCTTCGCGACTCCAGGAGTCCAGACCACCACCTCGGTGTGTGCGAGGTAGTCGTCGGCCTTGGCCGCGTCACCCTCGTGCCAGCTGCTCGGGGGCTCCGGCCACCGGTCGCCCATTCGTGCCAGGTCGTTGTTGGGGTCGAGCACGATCGCCGACACCCCCTGCAGCGCACATTCCTCGACGAGTCGCCGGAGTAGCACCGTCTTGCCCGATCCGGAACCCGCGAACACCGCGGTGTGCATGCGCAGTGACCCGAGTTCGACGAGCACGTCGTTCTGGTCACGCACCGACCGTCCGACGGGCACGCTCGGCTTCGATTGCGTCCGGGGCGGTGGGGTGGAGCCCCGCGCCGGGGGAGCCGGTGTGGTGACAGGCACCGGAAGGACCGGGGGCGCCGTCGGCGTGAGGTGGGCGACATCGGGCGGTGGCGCGCCCAGCGTCCGCCGGAACAGCTCGGTGGAGCCTGCCGGCCTGCGCGCGGCGAGCCATTCGAGGAATCCTGGCCGGGGTGGCCTCTGCATGACCTCCAGCGCCGCGAAGGTCCGCAGGTCCGCCTCGGTGATCGGGATGGCCATCCCGCCCAGCTTCTCCAGCTCGGCCACGACCTTGGCCGTGACCGGACCGTTCGGCCAGTCCCGGTTGCGGATCAGCACCAGCTTGCGTCGATCCGCGCCGGAGCGCAGCCCCGACTCGGTACGGGCCGCGCTGATCCGGCTCTGCACGGCACGGTGGTGCTGATGGGCGATGGCCCGGAAGGCGAAGTGGGTCTCGTCCTCGGTGTGCTCCTGCAGGGTGCGCCGCAGCCGGGCGTGCAGCGCGGGCTTCTTACCCCGCATCGCGTCGACCGCGAGCTGCTGGCCGTCCTCCCCCAGCTCGGCGATGTAGGCCGACAGCCCGGCGCTGAGCAGGGCTGGCATCCGCAGATCCTCGGTGTCCTTGTCCATGGGCGCAGCGACATCGGCCTCACCCCGCAGCCGTACGAACCACCGCTCCATCTCCTCGAACGCGCCCACCGGGGGCGGGATCGCCGGGATGCCCGGGGACGAATCGCCGGCCAGATCGGTCAGCTCGCGCACCTGGCCCGTGTCGAGACAGCTGCGGATATGGGTGTCGACGCGCTGCAGCAGCTTGCGCGGGGTGAGGGTCTTCGCGCCGTCGAAGGCCGAGGGCGCCACCGGCCACGTCGCGTACGGCGGCGGGAATCCGATGTCGGCGTACCAGCCGCCGAGGTGCTGGCCGACGATTGCCGCGGCGACGGCGGAGTCGGGCATGGCACCCTGCAGTGTCTCCACCCGGAAGCGGTCGGCCGCCGAGACGGCAGCGCTCGTCCTGATCATCTGCCACGAGGCCGGCAGGCAGGCGACCACCGACAACGTCCGCCGGGTTGCTTCCCGCAGCTCCATCAGCCCGTCGGCGATCGCCCCGACCACCGCGCCCTGCTTCTCCTGCACCGCGGTGCTCGTCCCGACCATGGACTGTGTGATCAGCGGATCGATCTGGTCGACGGCGATGACCGTGGGACCGGTCAGCGCGAGCAGTCGGGACAGGTCGCGCAGCACGAGCTGCCTCGACCGGGACCCGCGGCGGAACCCCCACGCCGCGCGATCGGCATCCTCGACGTCGCCGTCGAGGGTCAGGTAGCCGTAGCCGATCTCCTGGGCGTCCTGGTCGACGGCGCGGTAGAGCACGAGGGCGCGCAGGGTGTTCTGGCAGTCCATCCCGATCTGCCGGTCGGCCTTGCGCAGGCCGGCCACCAGCTCGTCCAGGTCCTCACGGGTGACCGGGATGGTGCCGCCGACGCGCAACTGCTGCAGCGGCGACATCCCGGACAGCTCTGCGAGCCTGCGTAGCAGCGGGGTGAGCTGATCCACCTGCCCGGCGTCGAAGCCGTCGACGATCCCGTGCACGGCACTGCGCCAGAACTCGTCGCCCTCGAGCAATTTGATCAGGAAGAAGTAACCGGCACTCTCCTGTACGTGCTGGCGCACCCAACGCAGCATGTGGGTCTTGCCCACGCCCCGCTCGCCCTGCAGGACGATGCCGAGCGGGCTCGCACCCGAGCTGAGCCGGGCCTCCTGAACCGAGGACATCACCGCCCGTCCGGACCTCTCGTGCAGGCCCTCGACGTGGTGGGCGACCGGGCTCCACACGTCGTCGGGAGTGACGGCCCAGTTGAACTGGACGGCCTCCAGTGCCGCGCGCTCCTCGTCGGTCATCCGGCCTCAACCATCAGCAGGTGCCGGTCGTCGCCCCCGAAGCGCACGGCAGCGGCGTGGTCGGCGTCCGTCAGTGACTTCTGGTTCGACTCGGCCTGAATGTGGGCTCCGGGCGTGCTCGCCAAACGCTCGAGCTCGGCGTCCACCGCCGCCCGCGGGACGCCGAAGAGCTCCTGGCGCAGCGCCACCAGACCCACCCACTCGCCGGGCTTCGCGAGCCGACCGTAGGCAGCGCGGATCTGCCTCTCGACGTCGGGCCGGAAGATTTCGTGGAGCGGCCGGCCGGTGCGGGCAAGCCCGGCCAGCAGGGCGTAGAGCGCCCCGCCGAGATATCCGGCCCGTGGAGGAACCGGCGCAGCCAGCTCGGCCGCACACCAGGCCGCGCCCGAGTCGGTCAGCTCGTGGGCGTAGCTCCGGCCCACCTTGCGCGACTCCACCAGCTTCCGTTCGTTCAACCGGCGACGGGGTTCGCCGTGGAGTTTCAGTCCGGCCACGCCGTACAGCTCGGCATTGGTCACCTCACGCGCTTCGGCCATGAGTGCGAGCAGGATCGCTCGCTCGAGATTGGTCAGGTCAGCGGGCACGGTCATCCTCCGGTTCGTCCACCATCTCGATCTCTCCCACCGCGGCGGAAAGTTCCACCCGATCGTCGCGGCTGGTCAGTTCTCCGGCGGCTCGAACTTCTCGCCCGGTTCGGTACGCCTCGACCGCCCCGTCGTAGGCCGCCTGGTCCGGTAACCGGACCCAGATGGCCCGGCGCGGTGATCTCGCCAGATCGCCACGGACGCGCACCCGCCAACGGTCGGTCGAGCCGTCCTCGTCGTGCAGGCCGTCCACCCGGCCGGCCACCACAGCCGCGCCGGAGACCACGAGCCGGCTCAGCCGGCGGGCGGCCGAGCGAAG
>JAYSXW010000475.1:0-3116 GCA_043716935.1 Pseudonocardia sp. | reverse complement strand
CGAGGGCCTCGGCGTTGCCGTGCACGTCGGAGACCACGTGCACACGCATTCCCCCAACCTATCCGGGCGGTTCGCCCGGCGCCCGGCCCGTCTCCAGTCGGTCCTTGCAGGCGAAGGCGATGGCCTTGGCCTGCCGCTGCCGCCGCCGGGCCTCGGCGGCGGCCCGGCGCGGGGACGCGGGGCGGGGGGCGCCGTCGGGGCCGACGGGGTCGGCGCGCAGGAAGTAGTGCACGACGGTGCCGTCGAGCACCGGTTCCAGCCACACCTCCATGCTGCCGACCAGCGCGCCCGCCACGGTCCAGCGGACGCCCTCCAGGCCGCGGTCGGTCATCACCTCCAGGCGCAGGTCCGGCCAGAGCGCCGGCCAGCGGGCCGGCTCGGCGAACTCCGCGGCGACCAGAGCGGGCGCCACGGCGAGGAAGGTCTCGTCGACCACGTCCACCGACGGCATGGCGCCAGCCTGCCGGACCGGACAATCCAGCGCCGTTCGGACCTGCACCTCGCCGCTACCGCGGAGTAGGTTGTGCGAACCAGTGTGGGTGCAGGAGGTTCGAGATCGTGCGCGAGTACAGCGTTCCCGCCACCGTCCGCGTCGGCGACGAGGAGAACCTCGTCGACGCGGTCTACGACAACGCCGAGCGGTACGGGTCGTCGGTGGCCTACCGCCGACCCGGCGAGGACGGGCAGTGGTCCGACGTCACCGCGGCCCGGTTCGCCGCCGAGGTCACGGGGGTGGCCCGGGGCCTGATCGCCGCGGGCGTGGCGCTCGGTGACCGGGTCGGTCTGCTCTCGCGCACCCGCTACGAGTGGACGCTGCTCGACTACGCGATCCTCGCGGTCGGGGGCGTCACCGTCCCGATCTACGAGACCTCCTCGGCCGAGCAGATCCACTGGATCCTGTCCGACTCGGGGGCCGTTGCGGTGGCCGTGGAGTCGGCGAGGCACGCCGCGCTGGTGGACGGCGTCCGGGCCGACCTGCCCGATCTCGCGCACGTCTGGCAGATCGAGCCCGCCGGCGTGGCCGAGCTGACGGCGCTGGGCACCGACACCCCGCCCGACCAGGTCCACGCGCGACGCCGGTCCGTCGGCGCCGACTCTCTCGCCACGCTGATCTACACCTCCGGCACCACCGGTCGTCCCAAGGGCTGCGAGCTGACCCACCGCAACATGCTCGCGGAGATCAAGACGATCGCCCTCGTCCTGCCGGAGCTGCTCACCGCCGACGGCTCGGTACTGCTGTTCCTGCCGCTGGCGCACGTGTTCGGCAAGGCCATCCAGTGCGGAGCCATGCTCACCCGTACGACGATCGGCCACACCGCCGACGTGTCGGACCTGGTCGGCGACCTGGCCGCATTCCGGCCCACGTTCCTGCTCGCCGTCCCCCGGGTGTTCGAGAAGGTCTACAACGGGGCCCGCCAGCGCGCCCACGCCGAGGGCAAGGGCCGGATCTTCGACGCCGCCGCCGACACCGCGATCGCCTGGAGCCGGGCCCGCGACACCGGCGGTCCCGGCCTGGCGCTGCGCGTCGGGCACGCCGTGTTCGACCGGCTGGTCTACGGCCGGTTACGGGCGGCCGTCGGCGGGCGGGTCGTGGCGGCGGTCTCGGGCAGCGCACCGCTCGGGGAGCGGCTCGGGCACTTCTTCCGCGGTGTCGGGCTGCCGATCCTGGAGGGCTACGGGCTCACCGAGACCGCGGCCGGAATCACCGTCAACACCCTCGCCGCGCAGCGCATCGGCAGCGTCGGCCGCCCGGTGCCCGGTCACGGCGTCCGGATCGGCGACGACGGCGAGATCCTGCTCTCGGGCCCGGTGGTGTTCCAGCGGTACTGGCGCAACGAGGCGGCCACGCGGGAGGCCGTGCGGGACGGCTGGTTCGCGAGCGGCGACCTCGGCGAGCTGGACGACGCCGGCTACCTGACGATCACCGGCCGCAAAAAGGAGATCATCGTGACGGCCGCGGGCAAGAACGTCGCGCCCGCCGTGCTGGAGGACCGGTTGCGGGCCCACCCCCTGGTCAGCCAGTGCATCGTGGTCGGCGACGCGAAACCGTTCGTCGCAGCGCTGGTGACCATCGACGCCGATGTCCTGCCCGCGTGGCGGGAGCGACGCGGCAAGCCGAGTGGCTCCGTCGCCGATCTCGTCGACGACGCCGACCTGCGGGCCGAGATCGCCGGTGCCGTGGACGAGGCCAACGCGGCGGTGTCGCGGGCCGAACAGATCCGCGAGTTCGCCATCCTGCCGGTCGACTTCACCGAGGCCGGCGGCGAGCTCACCCCCACGCTCAAGATCAAGCGCATGGTCGTGGCGCAGCACTTCGCCAAAGACATCGAGGCCGTCTACAGCCGGTCGAGGACGCCCGCCTGATCCCTGTCCGCCGGAAACGGGCCCACCTGAACCCGGCCCGGCAGTGGCTCGCCCGCCAGGAGTCCCTGCAGGCGCTCCACGCGGCTGGGCCATGTCCAGGCCCGCGCCATCCACTCCCGGCCGGCCGCGCCCATTGCGCGGGCCCGGTCCGGATCGGCGAGTAGGCCACCCAGGGCCGTGGTCAGTGAGGCGAGGTCGCGGCCGTCGACGACGTGGCCGGTCCGGCCCTCGCGGACGGTCTCCGGGGCGCCGCCGGAGTCGCCCGCCACCACCGGCAGCCCGCAGGCGGCCGCTTCGAGCAGCACGATGCCCAGACCCTCGACGTCGAGGCCGCCGCCGTGGGTGCGGCACGGCAGCGCGAACACGTCGCCGACCGCGTGGTGGGCCGGTAGTTGCGAGGCCGGCACCGCTCCGGTGAACCGCACGTGCCCGGCTACGCCGGCGTCTAGGGCGAGGCGCCGCAGCCGGCCGTGGTCGGGCCCGTCGCCGACCACCAGCAGCCGGGTGCCCGGCACCCGCTCCCGCAGCGCGGGCAGGACCCGGACCAGAGCGTCCTGGCCCTTGCGTGACACCAGACGAGACACACAGGTGACGACGGGGGCCTCCCCGAGGCCGTAGCGGCGGCGCAGGTCGGCGCGGGCGCCCGGATCGGGCCGGAACGCCTCGACGTCGACGGCCGGGGGCAAGTGCTCCAGGACGGCACCCGGTCCGAACGCGGCGGCGACCCGTCGTCGCGTGTAGCGCGACACCAC
>JAYSXW010000474.1:0-3118 GCA_043716935.1 Pseudonocardia sp. | reverse complement strand
GGTGGATCAGAAAGAGCTGTGGCGGCTGGTGCAGCGCCTGGCCCGCACGGCGGGGATACCGGCCTGGGCGCAGTTGACCCCGCACTCGCGATCACCCTGGCGCTGATGCGGGGGCGAGCCTGCGCGATGTGCAGACTTCGCCGGGCACCGCGACCCGCGCACCACCCGGCGCTACGACCACTCGAGGCACAACCTGGACCGCAACGCCGTAGACACCCTCACCACCTACCTCGCCTGAGCCTGTTCGGCCCGGCCACGGATCGGTGGTGGTCGGCAGCTGCGTGTCCGCGAGACTGCCGGACGCCTCCGTTCTGGGGTGGGGCGTCGGCGCGCCGGCCTGTGCAGATTGGGACGCGAGCGGTCTTAACGCCTTCCTAACGGTGCAGGTCGAGGTTCGGTCAACCGTGTGGCCGGTCCGGCCGCGAGACTCGGGGCGTGCTCGATGCGGCGAAGCGGTTGATCGTAGGTCGGCCTTTGCGTAGCGCCCGGCTGGGCGACACGTTGTTGTCCAAGCGGGTCGCGTTGGCGGTGTTCTGCTCGGACCCGATCTCCTCGGTCGCTTACGCCACTGAGCAGATCGTGTTGGTGTTGGCCGCGGGTGGCCTGGTGGCGTTGCGGGCTACCCCGTGGATCGGGGTGGTCGTGGCGTTGTTGCTGATCACCGTGGTCGCCTCGTACCGGCAGACGTGTTTCGCCTACCCGAGCGGGGGCGGGGCGTATGTGGTGAGTCGGGAGAACCTGGGCGAGTCCGCGTCACTGGCCGCAGCGGCCGCCCTGCTGGTGGACTACGTGATGACCGTCGCGGTGTCGGTGGCCTCCGGGGTGGTCGCTGTGACCTCCGCGATCCCGGCCCTCTCGCCCTACGCGGTGACCATCTCGGTCGGCCTGATCGCAGTGCTCACGCTGGCCAACCTGCGCGGCACCCGGGAATCGGGGCGGGTTTTCGCCGTTCCTACTTACGCTTTCGTCGGGTTGACCCTGCTGATGTTCGTGTGGGCCGGGGTCAAGGCTCTCACCAGCGGGCTCCCGCCGGCCGCCACGGCCGGTGACCCGGTCCCGCAATCCACCGGCCTGGCCGGTCTCGCTCTGGTGTTCCTGCTGGTCCGGGCGTTCGCGTCCGGCTGCACCGCGCTGACCGGGGTCGAGGCGATCAGCAACGGGGTGCCCTCGTTTGAGAAACCCAAAGCCCGCAACGCCGCGACCACCCTCACCTTGATGGGGGTGATCGCGGTCGTGCTGTTCGGCGGGATCACCGTGCTCGCGGTCGCGCTGGACGCCCGCGCACTCCCGGACGGGGATCCGTCGGTGATCTCCCAGATCGCCGGGTCGGTGTTCGGCGCCACCTCACCGGTGTTCTACCTGTTCCAGGCCGCGACCGCCGCCATCCTGATCCTGGCCGCGAACACCGCGTTCAACGGGTTCCCCGGGCTGGCCTCGATCCTGGCCCGCGACCGCTACCTACCCCGCCAGCTGCACAACCGCGGGGACCGGTTGGTGTTCTCCAACGGTGTCGTGCTCCTCGCCGCCGCAGCCGCCGCGCTGATCGTCGGGTTCGACGCGAACATCGACCGGCTGATCCAGCTCTACATCGTCGGGGTGTTCACCAGCTTCACCCTTTCCCAGCTCGGGATGGTCCGACACTGGCAACGCGCCCTGCGCGGCCCCGACCCGGCCGCCGCGCGCCCCCGCAACGGGCGCACCGTGATCGCTGGAACCGATCCCGGTGAACGACGCTCGATGCGCCGCGCACAGGCGATTAACGCCCTCGGGGCGGTGTTTACCGCGATCGTGCTCGTGGTCGTGTTCGCCACCAAGGTCACCCACGGGGCCTGGATCGCGGTGGTGGCGATGATCGTGCTGTTCGTGGCGATGCGCGGGGTGAACCGCTACTACGACCGGGTCACCGCCGAGGTCACCGCCGCGGCCGATGACCACCCCACCCTGCCCAGCCGGGTCCACGCCATCGTGCTGGTCTCCCGGCTGCACAAACCCGCCCTGCGCGCCTTGGCCCTGGCCCGCGCGACCCGCCCCGCCGCGCTCACCGCGCTCACCCTCAACGTCGACCCCGACGACACCCGCCACCTGCGCGCCGACTGGGAGAAACGCAACATCCCGATCAGGCTCACCGTGCTTGAGGCGCCCTACCGCGACCTCGTCCGACCCCTGGTCACCTACGTCACCCAGCTCCGCAACACCCACCCGCAAACCCTGATCATGGTGTTCATCCCCGAGTACGTCGTCACCCGCTGGTGGCAACAGCTGCTGCACAACCAGAGCGCCCTGCGATTCAAAGCTCGGCTGCTGTTCACCCCCGGCGTGGTCGTCGTCGACGTGCCCTACCAGCTCGGCGTCGACGAGCAAGGCTGGCTGGGCACCCGACCCCCCGAACCCGCAACCCAACCCGGCGCTGAGGCCTCGGCGCCACTCGGCGCCCCGTTGCCGACATCACGCCCCCCGATGATGTACCCGACCAGGATTGATGGCCTCGAGTCACCACACACCGCCGCGGCCGCCGGGTCGGCAGCGCAGCAGCCGCCGCCATGGCCGGCGTAGCTACAGGTCGAAGGTCACGCAAAGCGGTCGAGTTGCTCCATCTCGCAGCCGTGATGTCGGTGAAGCAGCGTTCGCAGCCTCTCTTGAAAAGTCTTTCCGAGAGAGTGGATTCCGACGAGAATCGTTAGAAGCGTTGACCCGAGCTTATGCGTCGCTGACCGCCGACGGCATATCCACCCGGAGGTCTATTCATAAGCTGCAGAGAAGAATAGCCCGATGACGGCTTTGATCACGCTCGGGTACTTTTCCAGTGGCGCTCGGTAGCGGCCACCCTCTTCGCTGAGCATTCGCCATGTCTTGAGGTGCGCGATGGCGTGCTCGACGGCAGCGCGGATCTTGCTGAGGAAGGTGTTGAACTCGATCTTGCTGGTGCTGAGGTCGGCGCCGGGGAATCTCTCGTACGGGACGATGTCGATCCCATCGACGCCGACGTAGCCCAGATCGGCGAGTGTCGGGTGGTCGGCGAGCACCTCGGCCAGGCCGGACACGGCGAAGGCATACGCGTCGTGGCGGGCGCCGTGGGTGGGCACCGGACCGACGGCGACCAGGGCGCCGTCGAGGGTGG
>JAYSXW010000473.1:0-1012 GCA_043716935.1 Pseudonocardia sp. | reverse complement strand
GGCCGGCAGGCGGCCGGCCGGCGATCCGTGTGTCCGGCGGTGTCAGGGCCGCGCGTTGCGGCCGTCCACGATCCCGCTCGCCACGATGACCGACTCCGTCACGACGCCGCCGGGCGGCAGGTCGATCCAGTCCACCGCGGTGAGCAGTTCCCGTCGCTCGGCCAGCAGCGCCGAGGTGACCGGGTCGATGACGACCTCGTCGCGGAGCTCGCCGCTCTCGTCGTCCATCGCCACGGCCACACCGGTGCGGCCGAGCTTGTCCTTCACCTCACCGACAAGCCTTACCCCGGGGATGCGCGAGGCGACCTCGAACAGCGCCGACCGCAGCGCCGGGGGCGCGGGCTGCCGAAGGACGTCGGTCACCAGGACGAACATCTCCTTGTCCCGCGGGCGGCCGTCGTAGTCGGCGAGCTGATGCTCGAAGTAGGCGAAGAGGGCGTCGGGATCGGTGGGCAGTCCGATGAGGTCCTGGTAGGTCCCGAGGCCCAGGCCGGTGACGAACCCGCCGGCGGGGACCGCCATGGCCTCGGGGTCGGGCGCCGGCGCCGGCGCCTTCCACTCCATCGGCTCCGCGGCCTGACCGTCGTCGCTGCATTCCGCGCCACCGGACCCGTCCCGGGCGATCCACGACTCGCACGACTGGGTGTGCTGCGTGGCCGGGCCGGTGTCCCCCTCGACCGACGAAATGCCCTCCGTGTGGCCATACCAGTACTGTCCTTCCGCCAGCACCCCCGGTCCCGTCCCGGTCGCGGCGGTGGCGCTCGCCGCGCGGAGCGCGCCCGCGGCCGCGGAGTCGACGGTCGGGCCCGCACCGAAGGCGGCGAACAGCCCCAGCGACGCCGCGACGACGACGCTCGCCGCCACCGCCCACCGCGCCGGGCCGGGCCGTCGCCCGCCGTCCGGTGCGGCGAGTGGGTCCCGGGTCCTGAGCGGTCGGGCCTGGTCCTCGACGGTCCTCATGGTGATCTCCTCGAACAGCGCCTGCTCGGCGCGGCTGTGCGACCAGGAACGC
>JAYSXW010000472.1:0-1014 GCA_043716935.1 Pseudonocardia sp. | reverse complement strand
TCTGCGCCATGCTGCCGGACCGGATTTCGCGCCGAGCGATCGATCTGTGTCTGGTGTGCTCCGCGATCTGCCTCACCGCCTGACCCGGAACCAGCTTTCGGGAACAGGCCCGCAGAGGATCATTGGCGCTCTCTGACCGGACGAGTGACCTGCTCCACGTCCGGATCCGCCTGTGTTGCACACGCAAAGAACCTGACCACCGGTGTCGCCTCGTCGGTCTGTGTAACGCGCGCAGGGCGAGGCGGGATACGCCCGTGCGGATTCGCTCGAAACGTCAGCGGTCGCCGATGTCCCGACGTTCCCGACCTGACCTCGATGTCGTGGCGGTCCGTTTCATCTGACCTCTGACGGTAACGAACGATATGCATGGAGTAGGCATGATGGCGATAGATCACTCTGCCGGGTTGCCCGCGGGGTCACGACTGCGGAATCCGTACGCGGTGCACCAGGACCTGCGGGGGCCGCGGATGTCGTCGGTGGCCGCGGGCGCGGTGGTGCTGACGGGTACCGCCTGGCTGCTCGCCGTCGGTGTGGGCACCGCATCGGCCGACGGTGCGGTGGGCACCGACTGCGGGTCGCCGTCGAGTTCCGACACCGCGGCCCCCGTCGGCGCGGACGAGGACGGCGTCCCCCTCGACCCGGCGACCGCGCCTGCCGACCGGGCCACCGCATCGACGTCGGCGATCCACGACGAGCAGGGCGCTCCCGGTGCGGAGGGCTGCGGGGAGCCGGGCCTCGATGCCACCGGGGGCCCCGACTCGTGGCCGGCTGACGAGGAGTCGGCCGATGAGGAGCCGGCCGATGAGGAGCCGGCCGCCGACGCGCCGGGCGCCGACGCGCCGGGCGACGACCCGGCTGAGCTCCTGGGCCTGGCGGTGGACGCCGACCGACCGGTCGCCGTGCCCCTCACCCACGGGGACCTGACGGACGTCGCCGACCCGAACCGGCTCCTGGACCCGGTCGCGGCCGAGCCGCTGCAGATCGCCGCCGCCGCGCCTGCGGAGCCGGCCCCGA
>JAYSXW010000471.1:0-3134 GCA_043716935.1 Pseudonocardia sp. | reverse complement strand
AGGCCGACCTCGCGCTCTCCGAGCACGGTGTCGCCGTGGACGACGCGCACTTCGATGCCGGGCAGTGGGGGGCCGAGTTTGGGGAATCGCCGCTCCGGGCCGGACGTGGCGGGGGCGGCGCGACGGTGGGTCTCGAGCTGGTCGGCGTCGATGCGGTCGACCTGCAGCCCGGTGTCGATCGGCGCGAATGCGACGCCCAGCGCCGTCTCGGCCATCCCGTAGGCGCACAGCACCGACTCGGGGGGCAGGCCGAACCGCGCTCCGGCATCGGTGAAGGCGGCGACGGCGTCGGGGTCGACGGGTTCGGCGCCGTTGAGGGCGATGCGCAGAGTGGAGAGGTCCAGCGGGCCGTCGGCGCGGGCGAGCTGGCGGGCGAGCACGGCGTAGGCGAAGTTGGGTGCGGCGGTGACCGTGCCGCCGTGGCGCGAGATCAGCTCGGCCCACACCAGCGGACGGGTCAGGAAGTCGGTGGGCGTGATCGTCACCAGCTCCAGCCCGGTGACCATCGGCACCGTCAGGAACCCGACCATCCCCATGTCGTGGAACAGGGGCAGCCACGACACCATGACGTCGCGCTCGACGTCGAGCGCCGCGGCCTGCCGCATCCCTGTGATGTTCGCGTACAGGTTGCCGTGCGTGATCCGGACGGCCTTGGGCTCGGCGGTCGAGCCGCTGGTGAGCTGCAGCAGCGCGGTGTCGTCCTCGCCGGCGACGTCCGCGTCCGGCTCGATGCCCGGGCCGGTCCCATCGAGATCCAGGGACTCGATCGTGCGGAACGCGACGCCGCGTTCGGCCAGGACGGGCGCCAGGGCGTCGAAGGGGGCTCCGAGCAGCACCACCGCGGCGTCGACCATCGCCAAGACCGACACCGTGTCGTCGGCCCACTCGGCGAGGTCCGTGCGGGCGGTGGGCTGGTGCAGCATCGTGACGCTGCCTCCGATGAGCCAGACGGCCTGGGCGACGGGCGCGATGGCTGCCGGTTCCCCCGCGAGGACACCGACGGCAGCGCCGGGCCGCAACCCGTCGACGCCGTCGTCCCCGACCCGGAGCGAAGCGGCCACCCGGAGCGCGGTGCCATGGACGTCGGTCCACGGACGTCGGACAGGCGCCTTCGGCTCACCGGTCGTCATGCCGTGCTCGGAACGGGCTGCGGAGTCCAGCATCATCGCCAGGAACCGGGACATGGCGCCGAGCGTACGGTTCCGCGCCCTCGACGCAGGGCAAGCCCGATTCGGGCGCACCCAGGACCCGACTCGCGCACGTCGATGCCCCGACTCGCGCACGCTCACACCCCGACTCGCGCACGCTCAGCCCCCGACTCGCGGACTATCATCAGGAAGCGTGTCGACCACACCGCCGTCTGCCGTCCCCGAACCCGCTGTTCCCCCGTTGCCCGCCACGCCGGTGACCGCCGCCGTCGAAGCCGCTCTGCCCGGGGCCCGGGCGGATCTGGAACGGCTCGTGCGCATCCCGAGCATCTGGGCCGATCCGGCCCACGCCGACGACACCCACGCCAGCGCGGAGGCCGTCGCACAGCTGGCGCGCGACGCCGGGGCGGCGCAGGTGCAGATCCTGTCGGCCGGCGGCGGCGCCCCCACGGTCGTGGCGCACTTCCCCGCACCCGAGGGAGCGCCCACCGTCCTGCTCTACGCCCACCACGACGTCCAGCCCACCGGCGGCGACGAGCAGTGGACGAGCCCGCCGTTCGAGCCCACCGAGCGCGCCGGACGGCTCTACGGCCGGGGCGCCGCCGACGACAAGGCCGGCGTCATGACCCATCTCGCCGTGCTGCGCGCGTACGGGGGCCGCCCGCCCGTCGGGGTGACGCTGTTCATCGAGGGCGAGGAGGAGTCCGGCTCGCCGACGCTGCCGGCGCTGCTGCGCGAGCACCGCGATCTGCTGGCCTGCGACGTCATCGTCATCGCCGACGCCGCCAACCCCGCCGTTGACGTGCCCGCGCTGACCACGAGCCTGCGCGGGCTGGTCGACGTCACCGTCGAGGTGTCGATGCTGGAGCGCGCCGTGCACTCCGGGGTGTACGGCGGTCCGGTCGGCGACGCGCTCACCGCGCTGTGCCGCACGCTCGCCACGCTGCACGACGAGAACGGCGAGGTCGCGATCGCCGGACTGGTGCACGGCCACTCCACCGCCCCGGACGTCGACGAAGCCACCTACCGCTCCGACGCCGGCCTGCTCGACGGTGTCGAGCTGCTGGGCCGGGGCACGATCCCCGAGCGCAGCTGGAACAGGCCTGCCGCCGCCGTGCTGGGGATCGATGCGCCGGGCGTCGACGACGCGTCGAACGTGCTGCTGCCGCGCGCCCGGGCGATGGTGAGCGTCCGGCTCGCCCCCGGCGACGACGCCGCAAAGGCCCGCAACGCCCTCGTCGCGCACCTGGAGGCGAACGTGCCGTGGGGCGCGCACGTGGCCGTCAGCTCGCGGTTCGGGATGGCCGAGCCGTTCAGCATCGACGCCACCGGCGCGGCCTACGACGCAGCCCGCACCGCGTTCGCCCGGGCCTACGGCAACGACGCCGTAGAAACGGGCATCGGCGGCTCGATCCCGTTCATCGCGGAGTTCGCCCGCTCGTTCCCGGGGGCCGCGGTGCTGGTCACCGGCGTCGGCGACCCCGCCAGCCGCTGGCACGGCATCGACGAGAGCCTGGACCTCGCAATGTTCCGCCGCGGGGTGCTCGCCGAGGCGCTGCTGCTCGCCGAGCTGGCGTCACCCACCCTGTGAGGCGGGCCGATCCGGTATGCCGGACGACGAGGTGCCGGACGACGCCGGCATCGCGTGACCTCGGTCGAGGTCCACCGCGCCAGACCGGACGGCGTCTTCCTGACGTTGACGGGACGATCACGGCCCGACGCTGCCGGCGCCGGTGCCGGTGCCCGGAGGCCACCGTCATTCCTCGCCTACCGGGCCCACTGGGGCGGGTGCGGATCAGGTTGCTGGGGGTGGTCGAAGCGGTCACGGACGCCCCGGTAGAGCTGGGGGGCGTTCGGTCGCGGGGTCTGCTGGCCCGGCTCGCGCTCGAACACTACGGTCTGCAACAACACACCGGGCAGCGCGAACTGCAGGCAGGACGCCGGGTCACCGGCGATCGCACCGCCGAAGACGTAGATGAACAGCAG
>JAYSXW010000048.1:0-6143 GCA_043716935.1 Pseudonocardia sp. | reverse complement strand
GCGTCCGCGCCGAGCAGGGGCTCCAGGTCTGCCGTGGCGTCCGGGGCGCGGGAGCCCAGCGCGGGGGCCGGGAACCAGGTGTCGAGGACGACGCCGTCGGTGGTCAGCGTGGCCAGGCCGGTGCCGGAGGCGCCCTCGCGTCGCGGCGTGGGGGCGGGGCGGGGTGCGGTGCTCACCGAGGGAAGGCTACCGAGCTGCGCCCGGAGCCGGACGGGGACGGCCGGTAGCGTCGACAGGCGTGACCCTCTCGCCGCTCGATCTCGCCGCCGACCCGATCGACCTCTGCGCCGCGCTGGTCGACGTGCCCAGCGTCTCGGGCGACGAGCGGGTGCTGGCCGACGCGGTGGAGCGGGCGTTGCGGGAGCAGGCGCCACACCTGGAGGTGCTGCGCGCGGGTGATGCGGTGCTGGCGCGTACCCGGCTGGGCCGCCCGAGCCGCGTGCTGCTGGCCGGCCACCTCGACACCGTCCCGATCGCGGACAACCTGCCCGGCCGCCGCGACGGGCACCTCCTGCACGGTTGCGGCACGTCGGACATGAAGGCGGGCGACGCGATGATCGCCCACATCGCCGCCACCGTCACCGAGCCCCGCCACGACGTGACGGTGGTGTTCTACGACTGCGAGGAGGTCGACGCCGACCGCAACGGCCTGGGCCGGATCGAGCGCACGCACCCCGACTGGCTGCGCGCCGACCTCGCGATCCTCGCCGAGCCGACGAACGCGCAGGTGGAGGCGGGGTGTCAGGGCACGCTGCGGGTGGAGATCACCACCCGGGGCCGGCGGGCGCACTCGGCGCGCTCGTGGCTGGGCGTCAACGCCGTGCACGGCGCCGCGGAGGTGCTGCGCCGCCTCGACACCTACCGTGCCCGCGACGTCGAGATCGACGGCTGCGGCTACCGCGAGGGGCTGCAGGCGGTGCGGATCGCCGGTGGGGTGGCCGGCAACGTGGTGCCCGACGAGTGCGTCGTCACCGTCAACTTCCGGTTCGCCCCCGACCGGGACGCCGCCGACGCGCAGATGCACGTCCGCGAGGTGTTCGACGGGTTCGAGACCGTCCTCGTCGATCTGTCCCCGGGCGCGCTGCCCGGCCTCGCGGCCCCCGCGGCCCGGGAGTTCCTGGCCGCGGTCGGCGCCCCGCCGAGGGCCAAGCACGGGTGGACCGACGTCTCGCGCTTCGCCGCTGTCGGCATCCCGGCACTGAACTACGGGCCGGGTGACCCCAACCTCGCCCACACCCGCGAGGAGCACGTCGACACCCGCCAGATCACCGCGGCGGCGACGGTGCTGCGTCGGTTCCTGCAGGGACCCTGACCCGGTATCCCGTCGGCAGGAACCGCACGGCCCGGTCGCGGGTCAGCAGCCCCCGCGCCGCGCGTACAGCGCCGCGGCGATCGCGACGATCCCGAGCACCACGAGGTACCAGGCGCCGTGGGGCAGCAGGAGCTGCTGCAGCGCGAAGAACACAATGGCGCCCAGGATCGGGCCCTCGATGGTGCCCAGACCGCCGATCACCACCATGAAGATCATGAACGCCGACCACTGGACGCCGTAGACCGCCTCGGGCTGCACCCGCAGCCCGTCCAGCGCGAGCCCGAGCCGCGAGCGCAGGACCAGGAACACCGCACCCACCGCGACGACGACGACGGCCAGCGCGCACCAGTACGTGATGGCCCCGCGCAGCGTCGGCCCGAGGCCCGCCAATCCGCTGACCGACGCCCCCGCCCCACCCCCGACGGCCGCGAACTCGACGGTGACCAGCCGGATCACCTCCGCCACCACCCACATGCCGATCGCGAAGTAGCCGCCCGAGAGCCGGAACACCAGCAGCGTGGTCGGCAGCGCGAGCAGGCCCGCGGCGAGCGCGGCGAGCGGAAGGGCGAGGAACGGGTCGATGCCGACCAGCCCGGCCACCACCACGGTGTAGGCGCCGAGCCCGATGAACCCCTGCTGGCCGACGGAGATCATGCCGCCGTAGCCCGCCAGCAGGTTCCACATCGTGGCCAGCACGATCAGCGCGAACAGGTCCACCAGCGTGCGCGTCACGTTGGGGACGACGAGGTAGGGCAGGGCGGCGAGCAGCACCACCGCCGGGACGGCGACGAACCCGGCGATGCGCGACGCGCGGGTGCCACGGGTGACCACCGTCATCGGGTGCTCTTCTGCAACAGGCCCCCGGGCCGGACGGCGAGCACCAGCAGGAACACCAGGTGCCCGGCGAGCACGCCGTAGCTGGGCTGGATCTGCGCCCCGACGGTCTGCGCGACGCCCAGCACGAGCCCTCCCAGCAGCGCGCCCCACAGCGACCCGAGCCCGCCGATGATCACCGCCTCGAACGCGAAGATCAGCAACTGCGGCCCGATCGTCGGGGTGAACGTGCCGCGCATGCCGTAGAACACCGCGGCGAGGGCGACGGTGCCGAGCGCGAGCGCGAGCGCGATCGCGGTGGCGGCGGCACGGACGCGCCGGTCGTCGATGCCCATGAGCTGCGCCGTCTCGGGGTCGTCGCTGGTGGCGCGCATGGCCCGGCCGATCGCGGTGCGGGCGAGCAGCAGCTGCAGCCCGGTGAGCACGGCCACCGCGACGACGAGCGTCGTCACCGCCAGCCAGCCCACCGATACGCCCGGCAGGATCGCCACCCCTGCCGTGGCGAACGTGCCGCTCTCCAGGGTGCGGGTGTCGGCCGAGAACGTCTGCAGCAGCGCGTTCTGGATGACGATCGACAGCCCGAACGTCACCGGCAGCGGCGCGAGCTCGCCGGCGCGCAGGCTGCGCTGCAGCAGGAGCCGTTGCAGCAGCCAACCCAGCCCGGCCAGCACCGGGACGACGACGGCGAGCGCCACGACCGGCGACACCGCGAAAGCACCGGTGACGACGACGGCGAGAAACGCGGCCAGCACCGTCAGGTCGCCGTGGGCGAGGTTGACGATCCGCAGCACGCCGAACACCAGCGACAGCCCGCACGCGAACAGCGCGTACACGCCGCCGAGCAGGAGCCCCTGCACCACCGCGTTGATCACGAGCTCCCCCCGCCGAAGTACGCGTCGGTCACCGCGGCGGCCGTGACGTCATCCGGTCCACGACCCGCACGAGCGCGTGCACGATGTGCTCGATCCAGATCACCGCCGTCCCGGCCTCCCGGACCTCCGAGACGATGCCGATCAGCTCGGGCAGCTCGGCGTCGGTCAGGCCGCCGGCGATCTCGTCGAGCAGCAGCAGCGTGGGCCGGCAGGCCAGCGCGCGGGCCAGCTCGAGCCGCTTGCGGTCGAGTAGCCGCAGGTCGCCGGCGAGCAGGTTCGCCCGATCCCGGAGCCCGGTACGGGCCAGGGTGTCCAGGGCGGCGTCGTCGGCGTCGGTGCGTCGCAGGCCGGCACCGTGCACGGCCCCCACCAGCACGTTCTCGAACACCGTCATCCCGCCGAACGGTCGCGGCGCCTGGTAGGTCCGCCCTACACCCGCCCGGCATCGGCGGGCGGCCGAGACGTGTGTGACGTCCCGGCCGGCCAGCTCCACGCGCCCGGCGTCGGCTGCGAGGACACCGTCGAGCAGGTTGAGCAGGGTGGTCTTGCCGGCGCCGTTGGGCCCGACGACGCCGAGCGCCGCCGGGGCTCCAGCGCGAATGTGACGTCGTCGACCACCCGCAGTCCGCCGAAGGACCGGCTCAGGCCCTCCACCGAGAGGACAGGTGTCACGCGATCGGCTCGACCGTGCCGCCCGCCGGGATGATCGGGTTGCGGACGTTGCTCACGATCACCAGTTCGAACGGGGTCCCGGCGCCCTTGCGCCACTGGCCACCCACGACCGGAGTCTTCGCGACGTTCGGGACCGGTCCGCTCGTCCAGTCCAGCGGACCGACGACCGTATCAATCTTCATCTGCCCGACAGCCTTGGCGATGCCCTCGCGGTCGCCGATGTCACTCACCGTCATGAACGCCTTGGCCGCGACCTCGAACAGGGCGTGGGCGAAGCCGATCGGCTGCGTCCACTGCTTGCCCGTGCTCTGGGTGTAGGCGTCGGAGAGCTGCTTGCACGTCTGCCCGGTCAGCGAGGAGGTGAACGGGTGGCTCGGCGACCACCACACCTCCGTGCCCAGGTTGACACCGATGTCGCCGAGCGCCTCGACGCTGGACGGGAACAGCAGCGCCTTGCCGATCGTGGCGATCTTCGGACGATAGCCCTGCTGCGACGCCTGACGCCAGAACGTCGTGAAGTCCGGTGGGATCGGGACGCCCAGCAGGATCTCGGAGTTGCCCTGGCGGAACGCGGCGATCTGTGCCGAGAAGTCCTGGGTGCCATTGGGGTAGTTGCCGGGGTCGACGATCGAGTAGCCGCGCTGCTTCTGCGCGGGGGAGAACCCGCTGACCGGATCGCCCCAGGCCAGGCCGTCGGGATCGTTGGGCCACAGCGCGCCCGCGGTCTTGTTGGTGCCCACCGCGTCCCACATGTCGGCGTAGACGGCCTCGACATCCTCCAGGCCCCAGAAGAAGTCGTAGGTCCACTTGAACGACGTCTCGCCGGGCTTGCCGCCACGGCCGATGAACCACGGCTGCCACGGAGTCACCGTCGCGACGCACGGCATCCCGTCGGCCTCGCAGCGGTCGCTGACCGGGTTGGACGTGTCCGGGGTGGACGAGACGAGCATCAGGTTGATGCCCTGGTTCTGGATGAGGTCGGCGGCGACGTCGGCGGCCCGGTTCGAGTCGGACTGGCTGTCGCGCTTGACGATCTCGACCGGGTAGGACTTGCCGCCCACCTGCAGCGGGTTCTTCGCGAAGAACTCGCCGATCGCGCCGATGACGTACCCGTCGGCCTCGCCGAACGGCGCCAGCGGCCCGGTCTCGGGACTGACGTAACCGATCTTGATCGTGGTCGCGGCGGCGTTCCCGCCGGAATCTTGCAGCCCCGAGCCGCATGCCGTCGTGCCGCCCACCGCCGCCACGGCACCCGCGGCGCCGATGGTCTGGAGGAATCGGCGCCGGCCCATGCCGCGTCCGCTGCTCGTCATGCCCATCAAACTTCTCGCCCCGTCCGAGCCGGTGATCACTGCGTGCAGCAGCAAGCATCTTCGGACGGCCCACGGAGTGTCAACAACGAGGGGGAGGCGGTCGCAGCGGGGTTGGCCGGCCGGAGACCGGCGCAACCAACGGCTACCGGGTGTCACCGGGGGTGACGGCGCGAAGCACTCCTGAAGTGCCTGTGGGCCCGCAGACACACCGCACGTGGATGACGTTGGTCTTGTACCGCAGCGAGGACGTCGGCCCCGTCCCCGATGTGGCATCCCTGGATCATGGGTTCACCGAGTCGTCGATGGACGGTGACGCAGTTGGACCGCTTGCCGTCGTGGGCCGTCAATCGGGCTATTCGTGTGCTGAGGGTGCGAGGCGACTCGTTACGATTTGCGCGCCGGCGACAACCTGCGTACGTCGGCCCGGTGTCGCCCCGCCCCGCAGCAACCGATCTTGGAGTTCTCGACGTGAGCAGACCTCGGCAACCGTGGTGGCGCCGCATCGATGTGGAGAAGCTGTCGCCGCGGAACTGGAGCCTGCGGATCAGGCTCGCTGTCGTGCTGCTGGTCCCGGGCGTCCTCGCGCTCGTGCTGAGTGGGCTCCGCATCGCCGACCAGATCGACGACGTGGCCGACCGCAACCGGGTAGAGCGCTCCGCCACCGCGCAGAACACGTTCACCACGCTGGTCGAGCGGGTGCAACAGGAGCGCATCCGGTCCGCCGCCTACGTCGCCGGTCGCCGCACCGGCGACCTGCCGCAGCTGCGCGCCACCTACGCCGAGATCGACGCCACCCGCGTCGCCGTCCGCAAGGTCGTGGAGGAGCTCTACGACGACGACCCGCGCATCGCCGGCGTCGACCGCCAGGCCGAGCAGGCGCTGGACCGGCTCCCGCAGCTGCGTACCCTGGTCGTCGAGTCCAACGCCCCACCCTCGGCCGCCATCTCCCGGTACTCCGAGCTGATCGGGCAGCTCGTGCAGCTCGACGACACGCTGCTGCGCGTCGACTCGTCCGACGTCACCGGTCTCGCAGGAGGTCTGGCCGGTCTCACCGCGGCCCGCAACGAGGCCTCGCTACAGCTCGCGCTCATCACCTCGGCGTCCGGCACCGGCGCGCGGGCCACCGACGCGCTGGTCGGG
>JAYSXW010000470.1:0-3134 GCA_043716935.1 Pseudonocardia sp. | reverse complement strand
TGTCGACCCCGCCCGACCATGCCACGCCCCTCGACGAACGACCGGGGCGTTCGGTGCCTGGTGACGCCACCAGGCACGATCTTCCTACATCCCGCCTGCGCCGGCTGCGGACATGGAACGTGGCCCTGACGGTGCTGCACGCCGTCCAGGCCGTCGCGGTCCTCGTCGTCGCCACCGACTTCGCCATCGACCTGACCACCGCCTACCCCGCCGGCCCCCCAGGCACAGCCGTGCCGCAGGCCGAGGCGGTGTTCGCCATCGCCGTCGGACCCGCCGTCGCGGTCTTCCTGGCGCTCGCGGCGCTGGACCATCTGCTGACCGGCGTGCTCCTTCGGGGCACCTACGAGCGCAACCTGGCGCGAGGCGTCAACCCGTTCCGCTGGCTGGAGTACAGCCTCAGCTCGACCATCATGGTCGTCCTGGTCGCGCTGTACGCCGGCATCACGCAGGTGAGCGCGATCATCGCCATCATCGGCGCCAACGTGGCGATGATCCTGTTCGGCTGGGTCCAGGAACGGTCCAACCCCCCGGGACGCCGGCCCGCCGACCTCGCGCCGTTCTGGTTCGGCTGCATCGCCGGCGCGGCGCCCTGGGTGGCGATCACCGTCAACCTCGTCGGCTCCGGCAACGTCCCGACCTTCGTGTACGGCATCTTCTTCTCGCTGTTCGCGTTCTTCATGAGCTTCGCGGTCAACCAGTGGCTGCAATACCGGCAGGTCGGTCCGTGGCGGGACTACGGCTTCGGGGAGTCCGTCTACCTGGTGCTGAGCCTGGCCGCGAAGTCCGCGCTGGCGTGGCAGATCGTCGCCGGGTCACTGGTGTGATGATCTGGTCGCAGATGGTCCGCAAGCAGCAACGCGTGGTCGACGGGGTCGTCCTGGTGACCGGAGGCACCTCAGGCATCGGCGCCGGCGTCGCCGCACGTCTGCACGCGCGGAGCGCCCACGTCATCATCACTGGCCGCGACCGGGCACGGTTGGACTCCGTGACCGCCCGCCACTACGGCATGTCCTCCGTCGTCATGGACGTCACCGACCCGGACTCCCGTTCGCCGAGGCGTGGCCGAGGTGGAAGACATGACCCCGCACCTCGCCACCCTCATTAACTCCGACGCGCCTTCTTCTCGATCGCCTTGCAGCTGTGGGTGCACTACCGAGGCAGCTCCATCGTGGGTGGCCGCAGCGTGTGGTGGCCGGGCGTAGGCCGGGTGCGCCCCGGCGATCGGATGCCGCCAGTCGTGCTCGCTGACGGCCGTACGGCGCACGACCTCGTGCACCCGCTACGCCACACCCTCCTGCTCGTGCCCGGCGCGAGGCGAAACCGGCAACGATGACACGCCAGCAAAGGGTCGCGTGCTCGAGGAAACGACGGCGCTCCCGCTGCAGGTCGAGGTGATCGCACCGCGGCAACGCCCCTCGCATCCACTGGCTCTGCTGCTGCGCCCCGACGGCCACATCGGCTGGATCGGGAGCGCTGAGCGTCTCGACCTCCTCGCTGAGCACGTCCGGACGAGGGTGCTGCGCTTGTCACACATCGCGCCCGAAGAAGACGTGAAACTTGGGCAAGTTCGGGTTGAAGCGAGCTGCCCGGATGTCCGATAGCCGATCGGCAAGCGGGACGGGCTACCGCTGCTACGGAGCGGGACCCCGAGCAGCGAGAACGCGCCGAGTGGGTCGAGACGAACCTGAATACCGAGCTGGTGTCCATCGTGCGCGGTCCGGGCCGGGCGATCGTGCATCCCGACCACAAACGAGGTGTAGTCACTGAGCTCGGCGGCGTCGGGGACCGCCTGCGCGCGAAGCCCGTCCCCGAAACTGACGATCAAGCTCAGAGCCCCGGTCGGGGTCTCGAGGCGATGCACCGGATGGGCCGTGTCCTCCCGGTAGCCGGTGTAGGCACAGACCCTGCCGCTCACGACCACCCCTGGCTGGCCCACAGCCCACTCGACGACACCATTGGCGTCCTCCATCCGCTGCACGGCTCCGCTCACGACATCAACGGTACGACGATGACCAACCCGCGAGCCGGGTCTCCACCGACTCCCGCGCTGGGGCCGCCCGCTTGAGGAACCCCTGACGGAACAGGATGAGCACCGCGACCATCAAGATCAGCGTGTCCCGGTAGCCGATCCGCCTACGGGACGGTCGTCGGCGGGTGGTGTCGCCTGTCGTCTCGCCCCGTATCCGGGGCTACGGTGTGGATGTGAGCGTGATGTACTTCGCGGACGAGCCCGTTGAGAGGCGCCGGCACCCGCTGGCCAAGGGCGCCTCCCCGGACGCGATCGCGGCCGCGTTGCTGCCCGAGGACCGCAGCGCGTTCCTCACCGAGTACGCGGCGGCCTTGGCCGCCGCCCGCGACAGCATCGATCTGGCCGGCCTGTTCCAGATGGTCGAGCACTGGCGTCGGGTCGCGGCCCTGCAGGCCGACCCGCAGATGTTCCGCCGCGTCGCCCGACGTGCGGCGCATCTGCTGACCGGGCAGCTCAGCCCTGAGGACGAGCCGCTTGCGGTGACCCGGCAGAAGGCCGGCGGCATCTAACACGGTGTACGTCGTCCGATCCAGCGACGAGATCGACGAGCAGGTCGCCCAGCTGCCCCACGACGGCGCAGCACGCTTCGCCGAGCTGTGCGCCGCCCTAGAACTCAACCCGTGGTCGGGTGAGCCCTACGTCCGCACCGATCCGTACAGCGCGATGCGCACCCACACCTTCGCCGCCGCGTCCGGGGACGGATTCGTGGTCTACACGATGCTGGAACAAGACCGCCTCGTTGATCTCCTGCAGATCATCTGGTTCGGGTGACACGTTCACTCCACGCCAGGCTGCGTCCTCCCCTCGTGGCGCCGCTGACCTGCTGATCGTTCACAAGACACTCCCGACCCGGCCACGTTCCCGCAGGTCACGGTTGTAACAAGACTCGTGTCCGCACCTACGTCACGCGCGATCCCGTTCGCGCTGCGTTCCAGGTGTGCGCATCGGCTACGCGCGGGGCTCCACCCGCGACCAACACCCCGAAGCCCAAGCCGACGCGCTCACCGGCGCCGGCTGCGAACGGGTGTTCACCGACAAGGCCTCCGGGAAGCTCGCCCGCCGGCCCCAGCTCGACGAGGCCCTGCGCGGGCTCCGCGCGGGGGAC
>JAYSXW010000469.1:0-3136 GCA_043716935.1 Pseudonocardia sp. | reverse complement strand
GGGGCATGATCGCGTGCACACATGTGCACATCCGCCCGCAGCACACTGTGCGTGTGGCGTCCATCACTCGTTTACCTGGAGCGTCCAACGTACACCCGTCCGAGTGAACGACCTCGCGCGCCCCAGGAGCTGCCACCGTGGGATCCGACCACCACCACCCGCACGACCACCACCCGCACGACCACCACCCGAACGACCACCACCCGAACGACCACGACCACCGTCAGGACCACGAGGGCCCGACGCCCGAGGTGCTCGACCTCTCCGTCCCCGACTCCGAGCTGTCGCCCGATGACCGCTCGCGCCGCACGTTCCTGCGCCGCGCGGGCGCGCTCGGGGCCGGCGTCGCCGCCCTCGGCGCGCTCGGTTCCACCGGCGAGGCCGCCGCGACCGACCTGCCTCTGCGCTCCAGCCGCACCCCCCGCGGGGGCTACACCTGGCTCGCCGGCGACCATCACATCCACACCCAGTACAGCCCCGACGCCCAGTACCGGGTGATCGACCAGGTCCGCCACGCCAACGCCTACGGCCTGGACTGGATGGTCATCACCGACCACGGCAGCGTGCAGCACGCCAAGATCGGTGTCGAGAAGGTCAACCCCGACATCCTCGCGGCCCGCCGCGTCACCCCCGACACGCTGGTGTTCCAGGGCCTGGAGTGGAACATCCCGGCCGCCGAGCACGGCACGGTGTTCGTCCTGCCCGGGGCCAACGAGGTCGCGGTGCTCAAGGAGTTCGAGAACGCCTACGACGGCGTGGTCAAGGTCGCGACGGCGGCCACCCCGGTCAACGAGGCCCTGGCCGTCTCGGGCCTGACATTCCTCGGTGGAGCCGTCAAGGATCGGCGCGTCGGTGACGCGCTGATGCTCGCCAACCACCCCGCCCGCAAGGGCCTGGACTCCCCCCACGAGATCCGCGCCTGGCAGGAGGCCTACCCCGGCATCGCGATCGGCATGGAGGGCGCGCCCGGCCACCAGGCCGCCGGCATTCCGAAGCCCAACGGTCTCGGCTCCGGCCGCGGGTTCTACGACAACGTCCAGGGCGCCGGCTCGTTCCTGCCCTACCCGTTGGAGAGCTACCGCACCTTCGGCGGCTTCGACTGGATGACCTCCACGGTCGGTGGCCTCTGGGACAGCCTGCTCGCCGAGGGCCGGCCGTGGTGGATCACCGCCAACTCCGACTCGCACACGATCTACGGCGACACGTCGGTGCGCGGCCCGGACAGCGACTTCGTCACCAACGGGTTCTTCAACGACCCGGTGTACGGCGGCCCGACCAACCTCAACAACGGCGACTTCTGGCCGGGCTTCTACAGCCGCACCAACGTCGGCACGCGCCGCTTCGGCTACGCCGACGTCATGGAGGGCATGCGCGCCGGCCGGGTCTGGGTCGACCACGGGCAGCTCATCTCGGGCATCAACGCCCAGGTCTGCCCGGACCGGGGACGGCGCGGCGTCTCGCTCGGCGGCACCCTGGTCGTCCGCCGCGGCGGCTTCGCCCAGCTGACGATCGACATCGACCTCGCCAACGGTCCGAACTGGGCGCAGTTCCAGCCGACCCTGGCCCGCGTCGACGTCATCCGCGGTGACATCACCGGCCCGGTCGCGGATCGCGACACCTTCGCCGCTCCCACGGCGAAGGTCGTGAAGTCCTTCGAGGTCAACAAGAGCTCGGGCAACGTGTCGTTCGACCTGGACCTCGGGCCCGTCGACAAGCCGTTCTACGTCCGCCTGCGCGGCACCGACGGTCTGCGCGCCGCGCCGGGCCTCGGCGGTGCGTCGGTCGACCCGGTGGGTCCGGCCATGGACGTGTTCGGCGACGCCGACCCGTGGAAGGACCTGTGGTTCTACACGAACCCGATCTTCGTGCAGGTCCGCTGAACATGATCATCGGGGTCGACGCCGGCTCGCCCGACGTCCGCGCCGCGGAGCACCTCCTCACCGAGCTCGTCGACGCGCTCGGTGCGGAGGTGGTCCGGTTCGGCTGCACGCACCTGACCCGGACCGGCGGGCCGCACGTGGCCCTGTCGCTGGAGCTGACCGATCCCGGCGCCCTCCGCCTGCTGCCCGCCGGGCTGGAGGTGGACGGTACGAAAGCAGCCGTCGAGGCGGCCGCCGCGCACACGACCCGCACCTCCGGTCGGGTGGTGCGGTTCCCCGGCCAGGACCTCCTGGTCGGCGAGCTGACGGTGCAGGAGCTGCTCGACGCCAGCGCCGTCGACCGGGTGCGGGTGCTGGCGTCCCCACCGCCGGAGCCGGAGATGGCGGTGGCCACGGCGGACTTCGTCCGCCCGCTGTGGGAGGACGGCCTGCTCACCCTGCACACGGTCCCGTACGTGGGGGGCCGCATCGCGCCGTTCGAGGTCGCGAACCCGACCCCCTGCTGCGCGGATCACGCCTGATCCCCGCGAGTGTCACGTCGTCGTCGGGCCGACGGCGTGACTCCCGCGGTGATCGTGGCCGGTCGTAGGGCGGCCGGTGTCCACCCGTCGCCTCACGCAGTTCAGCCACGGCGCCGGTTGAGCGTGCAAGCTCGCCCCTGTCGAGCTCGCGCAGGTCCTGCGCACGCTGACCCCATCCCGACCTCGTCGTCGGCACCGAGACCGGTGACGACGCGGCCGTCTGGCGGCTGGACGCTGCGCGCGCGCCACCTTCCGCTCCAAGTGCGGCGGCACCGTCCTGGTGAACAACCACGACATCCGCGAGCCGTCAACCCGCTCGGCCTGCCCGTGCCGCACCTCGCGGGCCTGACCTACGACCCGGGCGCTGCGGGCGGCTGCACGATCGTCGAGGTCGACCGGGACGGCAACCGCATCTCCGAGCGCGTCGGCGTCGCCAGCACCTCCACCAACTGCGCGGGCGGCGAGACGCCCTGGGACACCTGGCTGACCTGTGAGGAGACCGAGCAGCTCGCCACCCCCGGTACGTTCGAGAAGGACCACGGCTACGTCTTCGAGGTCGACCCCTTCGATGACGCCGCCAACCGGAACCCGCAGCCGATCAAGGCGGTGGGCCGGTTCTCCCACGAGGCCGTGGCCGTCGACCGGCGCCGCGACGACGTCTGTCCCACCGAGGACGCGGCCGGCCCCACCGGCCGGCCCCACCGGCCTGCCCTACCGCTGGTCGCTCCCCGAGGG
>JAYSXW010000468.1:0-1018 GCA_043716935.1 Pseudonocardia sp. | reverse complement strand
CCGGGCGAGCATGGACTCCGGGTCTCCGAATAATGTCCGGCCGCCGTGGTAGTCCATCGCGAGGGCTAAGTAGCCGTGCTTGGCGAGCTAGTCGGCGCGGCGGCGTTGATAGTCGTCCAGGCCGATCCCATCGTGTCCGATCAGCACGGTCGGCCACGTTCCTTCACCGTCGGGCCGCGCCAGGTGGCCAACCATCGTCAAACCGTCGACGTCGTAGGCAACCTCGCGCGTTGTGATCACTTGACCCACGCTAGCGAGCGGCCGCCGTTCCGGGGTCGGGGTTCGCTCTCGGCCGAGCGGTGTTCGTCGCGATCGGGCCAGCACCACTGACAACAGCCAAAGAAGCGTAGTGGGTGGCGCCCGCCGGGCGGCCAGCTCGGCGGCAGCCACCGGTCGGCGCGGCGCGCCCACCACGCCCGGTCTCCGCGTGCACCTCCAGCCCGGCCCTGCGTCGCCGCCCCGGGGAGGCGGCGACCTCCGGGGTAGCGCGGATGGCGACGACCAGCGCCGGGTCCGGGTTCGTGGTCGTGCTGTCCGACGCCCCCCGCTATGGGAGATGGTCGAACAGGCCGTCCTGCTCGGCGCCGGTCGCGGTGACGGCGACGTGCTTGCCGGTCTGCTTGCGGATCTGGCTCTGCCGGGGCGAGGTCGCGAACACGGCAGCCGCACCGCCGAGCTGGAGCGGTAGTACCTGCGCCGTCATCCCGAGCGGGACGTCGACCCGGCCCGGACCCGCACCGGTTCCCGCGGTGAACAGGACGGCGTCTGAAACCGAGCCCAACCATCCGCCGATGACGCCGCCTCCGGCTGACAGCCCGCCACCCCTCCAGTGCAGGTCGGCAGTGCCGTGCAAGTGCGCGGGCAGCACAGCCAGCCGCGTGGGGCTGCCCTCACACCCCATGGGTGCACCTCAGCCGATGGCCCTCTCGGGCGAGGTGCACCAGCACGCGTCGCCGGTCGACCGGGTCGGTGTTGCGGTAGGCGAGGTGGCCGCCGACGAGACGGTCGACCACGCGGG
>JAYSXW010000467.1:0-1020 GCA_043716935.1 Pseudonocardia sp. | reverse complement strand
TGGTCCAGGGCCGGAACGGGTAGCCGAGGGTGGCCATGTCGGAGTCCGACCGGATGCCCGGGTAGCGGAACAGGTCCCAGGTGCCGCCGATCGCGTCGCGGCCCTCCAGCACGGCGTAGGGATGGCCCGCGGCGCCGATGCGGTACGCAGCGCCGATGCCCGACAGTCCGGCCCCCACGATCAGGACCTCGATGTGTTCCGTCACGTTCTCTGTCCCCTCTGCAGCACCGCCAGCACCCGACCGTACGAGCCGGGAAGCAGCCTCGCCAGCAGGTCGGGCACGGTCGCCGTGGCGCCGATGAGCACCCGTGGACGGCGCCGCCGAATGCCGGTGACGATGGCGGCCGCGGCGGTGGCGGCGGGGATCGAGAGCAGCGCGTCGATGGCCCGGCGGCCCTGCGCGGCCTCGGCCTCGTCCACCCCGGCGCCCATCCGGGCGTTCGCGGCGATGGCCGTGGCGATGCCGCCGGGATGCACGGTCGTGACGCCGATGCCCTCGGGGACCAGCTCGTGGCGCAACGCCTCGGAGAACCCCCGAATGCCGAACTTGCTCGCCGCGTATGCCGCCTGACCGGCCGGGGCGATGATGCCGAAGATGCTGGAGACGTTCACGATGTGCGCGCCGCGGCGCAGCTCGGGCAGCAGCGCATGGGTCATCGCCACCCCGGCACGCAGGTTGATGTCGAGCACCCAGTCGAAGTCGGCCATCGTCGTCTGGCTGACCCGCCCACCCAGCGCGACGCCGGCGTTGTTGACCAACAACGTCACGCGCGGGTGCGCGGCGAGCACGGCGCGGGCGAGCTCGGGGATCCGATCGGTCTCGCCGAGATCGGCGACGTGCACGGTGACACTCAGGCCCGGCTGTGCCAACCGGACACGTGCGGCGACGCGCTCCACTCCCGCCGCGTCCCGGTCGACCAGGGCCAGGTGGCTCCGCCGGGCGGCCAGGGCGTCGGCCAGGGCGGCGCCGATCCCGCTCGCCGCGCCCGTCAGGACGGCGGTTCCGCCCGCGAAGGTGTA
>JAYSXW010000466.1:0-9403 GCA_043716935.1 Pseudonocardia sp. | reverse complement strand
CCGGGCACTCAGCCTGTCCACCACCCGGATCCACCCCCGAGAAGACCAACAAATCGAGCCGGAGATCAACTCATCTCCTACTCGTGGAATCGGGTCAGGGTCGAGGACGAGCCACCCAAGATCAACTAGCTGTGTCGACCCCCTGCCAATGTCTCGACCGGGGGCGGACGGCGCATTTCCGGGTCTTTCCCATTTGCCGGCGGCAAACAATTTGCCAACGGTGAAGGGATCGTGGGGCCGGCAAGTTCGGCCGATAACGTCGTCGTACGCGCCTCGACATTCAACCGAATCACCGAACGGGGCTATCTTCGATGACCGCATCCACTCTCGACGACGCCGTGTTCGACCGTCTGCTACGGCAACGCACCATCGTGCTGGGCCAGGAGGTGGGGGATCCTGTCGCGTATCGGATCGTCGGGCAACTGCTGGTGCTCGCGAGCGAGGAGGCCACGGCCGACATCACGCTCTGCATCAACTTCCCCGGCTCGCCAGCCACTCCCTGATCCGCGGCAGGACGGCCGGGTCGATCGTGTGGCCGCCGTCGTGCGGGAACTCGGTGACCTCGGCGCCCCGATCCCGCAACTGAGCCACCAGTTCGACGGTCTGCGCGGCGGTGGCCATCGGATCGCGACGGCCGTTCAGCACCGCCACCCGCTTCCCGCCGAGGAACACCGCGGGTGGTTCCCGCAGCGGGACCATCGCCGCCATCAGCACCGCTGCGGCGATCGCCTCGGGCCGCAGCATGAGCAGTGCGGAGGCGATGTTGGCGCCGTTGGAGAACCCGGCCGCCACCCATGATCCGGGTGGGACGCCGTGCTCGGTCCCGGCATCGGTCAGGAATGCGGCCAGCTCGTCGACCCGAGCGCGGAGGTCGTCCTCGTCGAACACGCCCTCGCGCAGCCGCCGGAAGAACCGCGGCATCCCGTTCTCCAGCACGGTGCCGCGCGGCGAGAGGACGGCAGCGCCGGGGGCGAGGTGGTCGCGCAGCGGCAGGAGATCGTGCTCGTCACCGCCGGTACCGTGCAGGAGCAGCAGCGGCGGAGTCGTCGTTCCGGGCAGCCACACGTGCGGGCGGATCACGACGCGTCCACGTGCAGCGGCGGCAGCGCGGCCGCGATCTGCTCGCGACTCGGCTCCAGCCACGGCGGCAGCTTCAGCGAACGGCCCAGCTCCAGCAGTGGCTCGTCGATGGTGAAGCCGGGCTGGTCGGTGGCGATCTCCAGCAGCACTCCGCCGGGCTCGTGGAAGTAGATGGAGGTGAAGTACTGCCGGTCGACGATCTCGGTGACGTGCAGCCCGGCGTCCACCAGCTCCTGGCGCCAGACGACCTGGGTGGCCTGGTCGGGGGCGCGGAACGCGATGTGATGGACGGTGCCGCCGGCCTGCAGGCCCGGTGGGCGGCTGTCGGCGGCCACGTCGACCACGGCGCCGGCTCCGCCGCCGGCCATGGCGAAGCGGGCCCGGTCGCCGTCCTCCCCGGCGGCCTGCATGCCGAGCAGTCCCGCGAGCATCTCGACGGTGTGCTCGGGCACGCGCTCGGACATCGTCACCGAGTGCAGCCCGCGCACCGCGTGCTGGGCGGGGATGGCCGCGACGCCGTCCCAGCCGGAGCGGTGGTCACCGGGCGCGGCGACGATGTCGATCACGAGCCCGTCGGGGTCGCGGATCGTCAGCACCTCCTCGCCGTCGCGGGTGCGGGGTCCCTGCATGGCGAGGCCGAGGGCGGACAGGTGGCGCTGCCACCAGCCCATCGACTCCGGCGGCACGCTGAAGGCGGTGGCCGTGGTGAGCCCGCTGCCCTGGCGACCTGCCGGCACGCCGCGCCACGGGAAGAACGTCAGGATGGTCGACGGACGGCCGGCGCCGTCGCCGTAGTAGAGGTGGAACGTGTCGGGCGCGTCGAAGTTCACGGTCTGCTTGACCAGGCGCAGACCCAGCACGCGCGTGTAGAAGTCGACGTTCGCCTGCGGATCGGACGCAATGGCGGTGACGTGGTGGAGCCCGTGGGGAGCGATGTCGGTCATGCCGTTGCCAACGCAACCACTTCGCGGGGTGTTCCTGTCGCCATCTCGATCACGGCTCAGCCCTCGGCGCCCGTCTCCGCGGCGAGCCCGGCCGCGGCGATGCCGGCGAGGGCCGCGGCCTCGTCGTTGAGCGAGGCGTCGCCCGTGACGCCGACGGCCCCGAGCAGGCGGCCGTCGGCGTCGCGGACGAAGACCCCGCCCGGCACCGAGAAGATCCGCCCTCCGGCCAGGGCGGCGACGGAGGTGAAGAACTCCGGGGAGTCGGCGGCCCGGGCGGCGATGGCGCGGTTGGTCATGCCCATGCCGAGCACGCCCCAGGCCTTGGCCACCGCGATGTCGGGCCGCAGGTTGCCCGAGCCGTCCTGGCGACCCAGGGCGACGAGCACGCCGCCGGGATCGAGGACGGCCACCGTCAACGGGTTGAAGCCCTGGGCGGTGCCGTGTTCCAGGGCCGCCCGCACCACGGTCTGAGCCTGGTCGAGAGTCATCGTCATGGTGCGGATCGTGCCCTACGAGGTCCGGGTCAGCCGGATCACGGGGATGACGCGCGTGGTCTTCTCCCGATACTCCCCGAAGCCGGGGCTCTGGGCCACCGCCTTCGCCCAGACCTCCTCGCGTTCCGGACCGGTCACCTCGGTGGCCTCGACCGGGATGGTCTCGGTGCCGATCTCGACGGTCGTGGACGGATGGGCCTTGAGGTTGTGGTGGCAGTCGGGGTCGGTCGGCGCGCCGGTGTGGTGCACGAGCATCATCGGGGCGCCCTCGAACGGGCCACCCACCCGTACCTCGTTGGCCCGGAACTCCTCGATGATCTTCCGGTTCCAGTCGTTCATGTCGGTCGGTGCGGTCATGCCACCTCCTTCGGGTCGTCGGTCGTCACGGGTCGATCCTCGCCGGTCGATCTTCACAGCAGCAGCCACCCACCGGCGACGGGCGCCACAACCGCCACCGACCAGAACAGTCCCGCCCACATTCCTCCGGGTAACGGCGTGAGAGCGGCGAGGGCATCGGCATCGGACGTCCCGCCGGCCCACCGGCGGCCGCGTCGCCGCCCCCATTGCAGCTCCCGCACCGCTCGCAGGCCGCCGAACAGCAGGAACCACACCAGGGCCGCCGCGAACCCGGCCCGCAGCCGCGGCTCCCCCCACACGGACACCGCCGCCACCAGCGCACCCGTGACGACGACGGCGAGCACCCCGAAGACGTTGCGGATCTGCACCAGCGTCGCTACCAACAGCCCCAGCACGATCCACAGCAGCAGGGCCGACCGGTCGGCCGCCACCAGCGCCGCACCCCCCAGCCCCAGCAGCGACGGAGCCGGGTAGCCGCCGAGCAGCGTCAGGACCAGGCCCGGGCCGCGGCGGGCGCCGGTGGAGACCGTCAGCCCGGAGGTGTCGGCGTGCAGCCGGATCCCGGTGAGCCCACGCCCGGCGAGCACCGCGACCAGGGCATGGCCGCCCTCGTGCGCGATCGTCACCACCGTGCGCGTCCACCGCCACAGCGCGTTCCAGAGCACGGCGACCAGCGCGAGCGCCGCGGCCAGCAGCACGACGGGCCGTTCCCGCAGCACCGTCACGACCATGTCGAACGCGGTCTGCACGCGGGAGAGTCTGTCATCGCGGGCGGGCGCTCCCGACACCGCTGCGTCAAACCCGCCGTCCGGTGAAGGCCAGCCCCGCTCCCACCCCGATCATCGTCAGGCCGCCGAGGCCACCGAGCCGGCGCAGCCGCGCCGGCGAGGTGGCGAGGTGGCGAACCGGCGAGGAGCCCCCATGCGCTGTCGAGCACGGCGGCGAGCAGCGCGAACACGAGCACCTTGAGGTTGGTGAAGCCGGCGACGCTGGTGAGCGCGGCGCGGCGCCCGTGCGCCCGTGCGCCCGTGCGCCAGCAAACGATGAACAGCACGCCGGGCCCGGGGATCGCCACCAGCACGATCCCGGCAAGGGCGAACGTCAGCAGCGTCTGGGGCGAGGGCACGCCCCACGCCAACCCGACGGCGCCCGGTCGGTCGCCCACTTTCGGCCGGGCCCTACGGTGTTGTGGTGATCCGCAACGTGGCCGTGGCCTGGGCCGGACTGCTCCTCGCGGGGGCACTCGTTCTCGCCGCCGGCCCGGTCACCACCGCCGGGGACCTCGCGCCGCGCCTGGCCCGCGCGAGCGCACCTGTCGTGGCCGAGGAGCCCGACGTCGAGCACGTGCTCGACTGCACCCACCGCCGGCTCGAGTCCCGCAGCACCCGCGCCACCCCACCCGGCTGCGATTCGACCGCGATCGCCGTCCTCCGGGTCGCAGCGGGGTACGACGAGGCGATCATCAGCGATGTCGAGGCCGCCGCGGAGGAAACCGACCGGCATCCGCCGTCGGCGCTCTCGGGCGTACTGGGACTGGCGGCGCTGGTCGTCCTCGTCACGGCCCTTGGCCGGCGTCACCAGCCGTAGAACACCCGTTCCACGACGGTCCGGGCGCGGCGGGTGATGCGGCGGTAATCGTCGAGGAACACGCCGGGATCGCCGTCGGCGGGATAGCCGAGCGCCGTGGCGACGGCAACGAGCTCGCGTCCCGAGCGCGGCAACTGGTCACCGGGCTTGCCGCGCACCAACATGACGGCGTTGCGGGCCCGGGTGGCCATGGTCCAGCTCGTGGCGAGCTCCGCGGCGTCCGCGGTGGTGAGCAGCCCGGCCTCCGAGGCCTCGGCGAGTCCCTCCAACGTGGACGTGGTGCGCAGCTCCGGCAGGTCGCCCGCGTGGCGCAGCTGCAGCAGCTGCACCGTCCACTCGACATCGGCGAGTCCGCCGAGCCCGAGCTTCGTGTGCGTGCCGCGGTCGGCTCCCCGCGGCAGGCGCTCGGCGTCCACCCGGGCCTTGATCCGTCGAATCTCGGTGATCGTGGCGGCGTCGATCCCGTCGGCCGGGTACCGCACCGGATCGACCATCTCGACGAACCGGCGTCCCAGATCCGGATCACCGGCCACGGGGCTCGCCCGCAGCAGCGCCTGCGCCTCCCAGGCCTGCGACCAGCGCGCGTAGTAGCCGCGGTAGGACTCGAATGTACGGACCAGTGCCCCCGAACGGCCCTCGGGACGCAGGTCGGCGTCGACGACGAGCGCCGGATCCGGGCTGGGTGCGCCGAGCCGCCGGCGTACCGTCTCGGCCACGGTCGTGGCGTAGCGCACCGCCTCCTGGTCCGACGCCCCATCGATCGGCTCGCAGACGAACAGCACGTCCGCGTCGCTGGCGTAGCCCAGCTCGGCACCCCCGAGGCGGCCCATGCCGATCACCGCGATCCGGGCCGGGCCACGGCCGAGCGCGCTTCGCACGGACTCGATCGTGGCCTGCAGCACCGCCACCCACGCGGAGCTGAGCGCAGCGCACACCTGCGGCGTGTCCAGCACTCCGAGCAGATCGGCACAGGCCACCCGCAGCATCTCGTGCCGGCGCAGTGACCGCGCGGTGGCGGCGGCGCTGTCCGGATCGTGCTGCCGGGCGACGGACGCGCGCAGCGACGCCGCCACCTCCGCCGGGTCGCGGGCGAGCTCGTCGGCCTGGCCGGCGACGGGCGCGGCCAGCAGCCGCAGCACCTCCGGGGCGCGCACGAGGAGGTCCGGGACCAACGCGGACGTGCCCAGCAGCCGCATCAGCCGCTGCGCGACTAGGCCCTCGTCGCGCAGCAGCCGCAGGTACCACGGGGTCGTCGCGAGCGCCTCGGACACCCGTCGGTAGGCCAGCAGGCCGTGGTCGGGATCGGGGCTGCGGGCCAGCTCGTCGAGCAGCACCGGCAGCAGCGTCTGCTGGATCGCCGCGGCCCGGCTCACCCCGGCCGTCAACGCCCGCAGGTGCCGCAGCGCGCCCTCCGGCGACGCCCAGCCCAGCGCGCCCAGACGCGCCGACGCCGCCGACTCCGACAGACGAACGGATTCGGCGGGCAACCGCGACACCGCCGTGAGCAGCGGCCGGTAGAACAGCTTCTCGTGCAGCCGCCGCACGCGTCGCGCGTTGCGCGTCCACTCGGCCTGCAGGACACCCACGACGTCATGCCGCCCGTCGGGGCGCAGCCGGGCGGCACGGGCCAGCCAGCGCAGGGCCGCGCGGTCGTCGGACGCGGGCAGCAGGTGGGTGCGGCGCATCCGCTGCAGCTGCAGGCGGTGCTCCAGCAACCGGAGGAACCGGTAGGACGCCGCCAGGTTCGCGCCATCGTCGCGGGCGACGTAGCCGCCCTCGGCGAGCGCCGCCAGCGCGGCGAGAGTGCACGAAGAGCGCAGCGCCTCGTCGGTGCGACCGTGCACGAGCTGCAGCAGCTGCACCGCGAACTCGACGTCGCGCAGCCCGCCGGGTCCGAGCTTGATCTCTCGGGCCCGCTGGTCGGGCCGGATGTGCTCCTCGACGCGGCGACGCATCGCCTGCACGTCGGCGACGAAGTCGGGGCGTTCGGCCGCACTCCACACCAACGGCGCGACGGCCCGCGCGTAGGCGGCGCCCAGCTCGGGGTCCCCCGCCACCGGCCGGGCCTTGAGCAGGGCCTGGAACTCCCACGTCTTGGCCCAGCGCTGGTAGTACGCCACGTGCCCGTCGAGGGTGCGGACCAGGGCGCCCTGACGGCCCTCGGGCCGCAGGTTCGCGTCGACCTCGAAGCACGCCTCCCCGGCGACGCGCATCGTCCGGCTCGCCAAGCGGGTCGTGAGCTGGTCCGCGGGCTCCCCGACGAACACGACGTCGACGTCGCTGACGTAGTTCAGCTCGTGCCCGCCACACTTACCCATCGCGATGATCGCCAACCGGATGTCACCGCATTCGTCGCTCTCCGCCAGTGCGACGGCCAGCGCCGCCTGCAGCGCGGCTGCAGCGAGGTCAGCCAGCCGGGCCGCGACCTCCTCGACGTCGAGCACCGGCAGCTCCGGTTCACCCACGGCCGCCAGATCGGACGCGGCCAGCACGAGCATCTCGTCGCGGTATGCGGTGCGCAGCGCCGCCACGGCCTCGGCCCCGGTGAGGCGGGCGGGCGAGCCGCCCTTCCCGCCCGCCGGCGGCGCCGCCGGATCGGCGCCGACCGCAGTGAGCAGGGTCGCGGCCGGTTCGGTGGTCGGCCCCGGGCCGTTGAAGGTGAGTCGGTACCAGCGGTCGGGATGGGCGACGAGGTGGTCCGCGAGCGCGGTGGAGCTGCCGAGCAGGGCGAGTAGCCGTCCCCGCAGGACGCGGTCGGTCCGCAGTGCCCGGTCCAGTGCCGCCCGATCGGGCACCACGTCGTAGAGCCGCTCCGCGGAACGCAGCGCCAGGTCGGGGTCGGGGCTGCGCGCCAGCGCCCACATGATCGACTCGGCACCCTCGTCGGGTTTGTCCCCCGACCACCAACCCAGCTCGGCCAGGGTCTGCTCCGCCCACGGCTCGGTCAACCCGAGCCGGGCGAGCGATCCTGCCAGTCGCGCCACGCTCATGATCCTGCCCCACATCCGTGGTCAGCAGGAGAATCGGACCTCCAGGGCGCCGTGCACGGGCCGGAAGCCGGGGCGGGGTACAGCGCGTTGGACGTCGGATTTGCCAGGTCGGTGAACAGCAGCACGCGCTGCGCGCCGACCCCGAGCGCCCACCCGGCCGCTTCGGCGGTAGCCGCGCCGCCCAAGCGCCCGCTGCCCGGGAACCGTGTACGCAGGCCCGATCCGGGACATCCCGGCGACGACCGGCCGGGCAACCGCCAGCGCCGCGGGCCTGCCCTCGACCTCCCACAGCCACTCCGCCGCTCCGACGGCCAGCGAACGAGCTGCCTGCTCGCGAGGTGTGAACGGGCCGGACCAGCCATGGCCGCCCTCGGCGGCGAACGCCTGCACCTCCGTCACGGGACCCAGCGCTCCGCCGACCATGCCCGAGCCCAGCACGTCGGCCGCCGAACCCGCGGCCGTCCCGGCCGGCGAACACATCCGGGACGCGACGGTCCCGGAGCCCCCGAGGGCACGGTCGACGGCCGCGGAAGGATCCGGAGGTACCGCCGACACCAGCAGCGGACGACCGACGCTGCGCTGGGCCGCCGCGACGATACGGCCGTGGTCGTGCACCGCGAGCAGGGCCGCCGCACGTCCGCCGGACCGGACGAGCGCATCGAGCACGGTCGGCGCCATCGTGTGCCGGTCCGGATCGCGGTCGAGCAGCGGACGCGCCAGTGCGGTGTACTCCGCGGTGTCATCGTGCAGGACGATCTCCGTGCCGCCTCACGGTGCCCGGCCCGGGGCAGCCACGGCAAACAGATTCGGAAACAGTCGATGGCGCCGTCGGTGACGGAGCAACTCAGGTTCGAGCGCCGGAGGGCGCGGCTTCGGCTTGCCACCCGTTCCCATTCCGGGCGAGCACGATGGATCGACCTGACCGTGAATCAGGCGTTCGGCAGCCACGCCAGCACGCGGCCCTGCGACCAGCACCGACCGATGGCCTCGGCGCGCAGTACCACCCGGTCGAACACCGCGAGACCGATGATGCTGTACCCAGAGGCCCGACGGTCGCCACATGTCGGTATCGCCGGCGCGACTCCGACTCCCTCGGCAGACACCCACGCCACCGCCCGGCCGACCGCTGCTTCGTCGAGGCGGTGCAGGAACCGCAGCCGGCTCTCGAGCGCGAAGTGCGACAGCGCCCACGTCGTGGTGACGACAGGCAGGGCGTCGACGGGCACGCGGGCGAAGGCGTCGGGCATCAGTTCGACGGCACCCCCCCGCAGCAGCAGCGGAGGGGCCGTCGCCGCCAACGCCAGCCCCGCTTCGAGGCTCGCGAGCCGTTCCGGCTGATCCGGCCACATGCAGGCGCGCAACCATCGGGCGTCGTCCATGTCGGTGACGTCGATCGGATTGGACCGTTCCCGATCTTGTAGACAACCGGTCGTAGACTGCCGCTGATCGCAGCGGAGGTAATCGCGTGGCGACACGCCGACATTTCACCCAGGAGTACAAGGACCAGGCGGTTAGCCTCGTCCTCGATTCGGGCCGATCCATCGTCGACGTGGCGAAGAGTATCGGCGTCCACGAAATGACGTTAGGCAACTGGGTGAAGAAAGCCAGAGACTCCGGCAGGGTTCCGACCAAGATCTGTCCGAACCTGAACGGGCCGAGCTGGAACGGCTCCGCAAGGAAAACACCGTCTTGAAGATGGAGTGCGACTTCGCAAAAAAAGTTGCGGCCTGGTTCGCGAAGGAACAACCGTGAAATATGCGGCGATCGCGGACTGGGCCAGCGCCGAGCAGTACTCGGTCACGTTCATGTGCGCCCAGCTCGGCGTGGCCCGCCAGGGCTACTACCGGTGGCTGGCCAACGGGCCGTGCCAGCGCGAGCGCACCGACACCGAGCTCACCTCCCAGATCCGCGAGATCCACACCGAGCTGCACGGCCACCCCGGCGTGCGCCG
>JAYSXW010000465.1:0-1026 GCA_043716935.1 Pseudonocardia sp. | reverse complement strand
CCGCGGCACGTCCACGCAGATCGTCCGGACGGAGATCGGTTCCCTCGCCGACCCGGCCGTCGACGCCCACGACGTCTACCTGCGGCTGCACCTGCTCTCGCACCGGCTGATCGTTCCGCACGAGGCGAACCTGGACGGCATCTTCGGGCTGCTCGCCACGGTGGCGTGGACCGACCACGGGCCGTGCGCCGTCGCCGGCTTCGAGCTCACCCGCGCGCGGCTGCGGGCGGGTGGCCACGTCACCGTGTACGGCGTCGACAAGTTCCCGCGGATTGTCGACTACGTGCTGCCCGCCGGCGTGCGGGTCGCCGACGGCGACCGGGTGCGGCTGGGGGCACACCTCGCCGAGGGCACCACCGTCATGCACGAGGGGTTCGTGAACTTCAACGCCGGCACGCTCGGCGCGTCGATGGTCGAGGGCAGGATCTCTGCCGGCGTCGTGGTCGGCGACGGCTCCGACGTCGGCGGCGGCGCGTCGATCATGGGGACGCTCTCGGGCGGCGGGAAGGAGGTGGTGTCGGTGGGGCGGCGCTGCCTGGTCGGCGCGAACGCCGGCATCGGCATCTCGCTGGGCGACGACTGCGTGGTCGAGGCCGGGCTCTACGTCACCGCCGGCACGAAGGTCGCGCTGCCCGGCGGCGGCAGCGCCCCGGCCCGTACGTTGTCGGGTCGGGACGGGCTGCTGTTCCGCCGCAACTCCCTCACCGGCGCCGTGGAGGTCCTGGCGCGCAACGGAGACGGCATCGCACTCAACGCCGCCCTGCACGCCAACTAGGCTCCGCGACCGATGCTCACGCCCGTGAGTCGACGCGCTGCGGCGTCTATCCGCTCGTCGGTTGCGGTCAGGGCGATGCGCACGTGCCGCGCGCCGGCCGGACCGTAGAACTCCCCCGGGGCCACGAGGACACCGTGCCCCGCGAGTCGTCGCACCGTCGACCGGGAGGGCTCGCCGGCGGTGGCCCACAGGTAGAGGCCCGCCTCCGAGTGCTCGACGGACAGGCCCGCGGCCTCCACGGCCGCGCGCAG
>JAYSXW010000464.1:0-9443 GCA_043716935.1 Pseudonocardia sp. | reverse complement strand
CGCGGCGCGCATCTTGGCGATCTCCAGATAGAAGTTCATGCCGACGGCCCAGAAGAAGCTCAGGCGTCCGGCAAAGGCGTCGACGTCCAGGCCCTTGTCGATGGCGACCTGGACATACTGCTTGCCGTCGGCCAGCGTCAGCGCCAGTTCCAGCGCCTGGTTGGCACCGGCTTCCTGCATGTGATAGCCGCTGATGCTGATGCTGTTGAACTTGGGGCAATGCCGCGCGGTGTATTCGATGATGTCGGCCACGATGCGCATGCTGGGCTCAGGCGGGTAGATGTAGGTGTTGCGGACCATGAACTCCTTGAGGATGTCGTTCTGGATCGTCCCCGTGAGCCGGTCCAGCGCCACCCCCTGTTCCTCCGCCGCCACGATGTAGAGCGCGAGCACGGGAAGCACGGCACCGTTCATCGTCATCGACACCGACATCTCGCCGAGCGGGATGCCGTCGAAGAGCTGCCGCATGTCGTAGATCGAGTCGATCGCGACGCCGGCCATGCCGACGTCGCCCGCCACCCGGGGATGATCGGAGTCGTAGCCGCGGTGGGTGGCCAGGTCGAACGCTATCGACAGGCCCTTCTGCCCGGCCGCGAGGTTGCGCCGATAGAACGCGTTGGACTGCACCGCGGTGGAGAAGCCGGCGTACTGCCGGATCGTCCAGGGCTGGGTCGTGTACATCGCGGGGTAGGGGCCGCGCAGGTACGGCGCGATGCCCGGGTAACCGTCGATGGCCTCGACGTCGGCCAGGTCGGCCGCGGTGTAGAGCGGCGGGACGGCGATGCCCTCCGGCGCCTCCCAGGTCGGGGGCGCCGCGGAACCGGGCGGGGGCCACGCCGATCCGACAGTGGCCTCGGACTCGAGCGGCACGGTCGTGAAGTCGGGGATGGTCATCGTGTGGCCTCCAGCGCCGCGTACACGGATCCGAGGACGGCCAGGGCGTCGCCGCCCGCCGCCAGATGGCCGTCGAGTCCGTCGACCTCGGCCGTCCCGGCCAGGAGCACGCACGTCGCACCGGCCGCCCGCAGCGCCGCCACGGTGTCGGGAGCCCGCTCGGCGTAGAGGCGGTCGCTGGAGCAGAGCACCGCGACCGGCGTGCCCGTCTCCCGGAACGCCGCGACCACGTCCGGGGCCGAGTCGGTCGGCCCCGCCTCGACGGCCTCGACCCCGCCGGCCTGCAGCAGGTTGCGGGCGAACCCGGCGCGCACGGTGTGAGCGGCCTGCGGGCCCAGCGTGGCGAGGAACGCGCGCGGGCGGCAGCCGGTGGCCGCCAGCGTGGCATCGGAGCGGTCCCGCAGCACCTCGTAGGGCGCCGCCGGGCGGAACACCGGCAGACCGCCCCCCGGGGCGTCCGGCAGGGGCCGTCGCCGCACCGGTGCCTCGTCGAGATCGGGAAACTCGCTGACGCCGGTGAGCGGCGTGCGGCGGGTGGCGACGGCCTGCTCCCGGGCCGCGCGAACCGTCGCCGTCCGCTCGGCGATCAGGCCCGCGTCCAGCGCTGCAACCGCGCCGCCCACGGCCTCGATCTCCTGGAAGAACGCCCACGCGGCGCGGGCGAGGGCGTCGGTGAGCGACTCCACGAACCAGGAGCCTCCCGCGGGGTCGATCACCCTGGCCAGGTGGGACTCCTCGATCAGCAGCGCCTGAGTGTTGCGGGCGATGCGCCGCGAGAACGGCTCGGAGGCGCCCAGGGCGGCGTCGAAGGGGGCGACGGTGACGGCGTCCGCGCCGCCGACGCCCGCAGCGAACCCGGCGAGGGTGCCACGCAGGAGGTTCACATAGGGGTCGCGTCTGGTGATCATCGTCGGCGACCCGACGGCGTGCTGGAACTGCGGCGTGGCCCCGCCCGAGGCCTCCGTGACCCGCGACCACAGCCGGCGGGCCGCGCGCAGCTTCGCGATCGTCGGGAACTGCTCGGCGGTGGTGGCGTAGCGGAACTCGAGAAGCCGGGCCGCGGCGTCGACATCGAGGCCGGCACCGGTCAGCGCCCGTAGGTAGGCGACGCCGGCCGCGAGCGAGAACCCCAGCTCCTGCGCGTCGGACCCGCCAGCTGCGTGCACCGGGACCGCGTCGACGACGATCGCGCGGGTCTGCGGGAACTCCTGCGCCATCCGGCGGGCGAGCGGCACCACGGAGTCGACGTCCGGGCCGGAGCCGGTGCGGGCCCGCCGCCCGATCGGGTCGAGGCCGAGCGTGCCGAGCAGATCAGCCGGTGCCACACCGCGGTCGGCGGCCGTGGCCAGGAACGCCTGCGCCGCCTCGGGGGCGGCGGCGCCGGCGTCGAGCACGATGGGGGCGAGATCGAGGAGGGCATCGGTCAGGACCATGCCGATGTCGGCCACCGCCGTCGCCCCGGGGCCGACGGCGAGCCAGATCGAGGTGACGCCGTTCTGCAGGTCCGCGAGGATCGCCGCTCGGGCGGTCTCGACGTCGGACTCGGCGTGGTGCTGCCGGACGTCCCAACCGGACGGAACCGGACCGGCGACGGTGCCCCCCCGGATGAACGGGGCCGAACCGGGAACACCGATCGCGGCCGGCGGGGCGTCGGCGGCGGTGTAGAGCGGTCGGACGCGGATGCCATCCGGCGTGGACCGGGTCAGCGTCTCGACCCCGGCTCCCGGCTCCGCGTCGGCGCCGATCCGTCCCGACCTCATGACGACCTGGTCGACGAGCGCGACCCACTCGTCGCGGGTGGGAGTCGGGAACTCCGACGTGTCGGCCATGAGCGGAGTCTAGTGAGCGTGGCCGGGTCGGCGGCCGGTCAGAGTGGAAGCCACCGCTCGGCCAGCAGCCGCCGAATGGGCTGGACGAGCATGCGGGGGGTATCGGACCCGGGGGATCGATGTGGTCGGATCGCGGCGGGGAGTAAGGAGGCGGGTCAGGCGAGTGCGATGGAGCCGTCCGCCACGGTGATGGCGCGGGCCGCGAGTGGTTTGGGCGCCGGACCGCCCGCGACGGAGCCGTCGGCGATGGCAAACGCGCTGCCGTGGCACGGGCAGTTGATCGTCTCGCCCGATACGGTGGTGACCGCACATCCCGCGTGGGTGCAGGTCGTCGAGAACGCCTTGAACTTTCCGGCGACCGGCTGGGTGACCACGACCTTCTCGGCGGCGAAGATCGTGCCGCCACCGACCGGGATGTCGGAGGTCCGGGCGAGACCGGCCGGTGCGGCGGCCTTCGGTGCGGCGGCACCCGCGTTGGTGCCGGGTTCGACCGGGCTCGACGCGACCGCCGACGATGGCGCGGCCGTTCCGGCGGATGCTCCCGTCGGGGACGCCGAGCCGGACGTCTGCGTCTGGGCCGACTGCGATTCGGCCGTCAGGGCCGACGGGGCGCCGTAAGTGGCACAACCGGTGAGCGCCACGGCGCAGCCGCCGCAGACGCCGGTGAGAACGGAACGGCGGGTGATGTCGGGCATGTCGATCCCTCTCGGACGGACGGTGGTGCGATGGGGCGGATCAGAACGTCAGGCCGGAACTGCCGAAGAACCACAGCGACGACGTCATCCACACCGCCGTGATCGCGGTGAACAGCAGCCCGCCGAGCACCGGGAGGCTCCACCGGGGCGCGCCGGGCCGCTGCAGCACGAGCATCTTCGCGGTGAACGCGCCGTAGACCAGGCAACCGGCGAGCGAATGCGCGAGCACCCGGGGCGAGCCGGGCTGGAAGCCCAACGCGTAAAGGCAGTATACGGCGACCGGGACGGTCAGCAGCACCGCCATCCGGCCCGACCAGCGGTGCAGCATCCACAACCAGGGCGGCGCCGACGGGCGGTGCGCCCGGGTCGCCGTCGCCAGCTGCACCAGGGCCAGTACGAACGCGCCGGAGCCGAGCCACGCCTTGGCGGCGGCGCCGCTGGAGAAGCCGGCGAGACTGATGGCCAACCCGGTCGGCTCGTGCAGCCGGCCGTAGACGCCCAGCCCGATGCTCACGAACGTGCCGATCGCGACCGCCACCAGCAGCAGCCCGACGCGCGCCCGCTCCGGGCGGTAGACCATTTCCGGGGCGTGCCGGCCGTTGGCGTGCGGTCGACGGCGGTCCTCGGGCCCGTCGACGTGGCCGTCCCGGGTCTCGTCCTGCCGGCGGTCACGCGCTCCGCCTCGGCCGGTCGCCGCGAACTCGGGCGCGACCCTGGGATATCCGCCCGGCTGGGTGTCGAAGCCCCGGCCGGTGCCCTCGTCGGAGCGGATCGTCTCGGTGTCGTCCCGAAAGCCCGCCTGCCGGCTGCCAGGATAGCGGTCGTCGGGATAGCGGTCGTCGGGATAGCGCCCGACGGGGTGGCCGTCGTCGCGGGGATCCGTCGTCCGCGTTTCGGGCTCGCCCGGCCAGGTTCCGCCGGTCACCGGTAGTCCAGCCCGGCGCGATCAGCAACCTTCGCGACGTCGGCCCGGCCCCTGGCCCGTGCGGCAGCGACGTCGGTGGCGTCGGCGGAGTAGGAGTGGTCGACGCCGTCGACGGTCACCTTGCCGGTGACGCCGTCGGCGCTGATGGTGCCGCCCATCACCGAACGGCCACTCTTGCTCTTCAGTTCGAAGGTGCTGCCCTCGGCCGCGCCGCTCAGCCACGCCTCGACGCCCTTGCCGTCGCACACGTAGGCGACGCCCTTGCCATCGTTCATCGCGATGGCGACGGTGAGACCGCCGGTCTTGGTCTTCCCGGCGTAGGGGCGGCCGCCCGGTGCGGGCTCCTCCGCTGCGGGAGCTGCTGCGGGGCCGACGACCGGGATCTCGGCGAGCGCGAGCGAGTTGCCGGTGGCCGGTATGTCGGTGGCTCCCGCGACCCGGAGTCCCGAGAGTCCGAGCTGATCGGTGGCGGGCGTACCGGCGACGGGGATGCCGGAGAGCGCGAGCTCGCCGGTGCCGCCCGGTGTGGCAGCCGCCGCAGTGGCGGCGGCGGGGCCGACGACCGGATCGGCCGTCTTCGTACCGGCGTTCGCCACGAAGAAGGCGCCACCGAGCACGCCGGCGGCCAGCAGGGTCATCAGGGGGGCGACTCTGGTCATGTCCCCCACACGCACAGGGCGGCGCCGGGGTTCAGACGAGTTCACGGTGAACCTTTACCGGCCCGGCGCCGTGTCCCCGGATGTGGTGGTACCTCTAAGGTCCCGCCCGTGACCACGACCGGTGACCACGTCCAGTGCCGATGAGCACCACGAGCGACGAGGCGCTGATCCACGCCGTCTACACCGAACACGGACGGGCCATGTTGGCATACGCGACACGACTGCTCGGCGACCGCGCCGCAGCCGAGGACGTCGTCCAGGAGACGTTGATCCGCGCCTGGCGCAATCCTGACGTGCTCACCAACGGGAAGGGCTCCACCCGAGGGTGGCTGCTGACCGTGATCCGCAACATCGTCATAGACCGGGTGCGGGCCCGCCGGGCCCGGCCCTCGGAGGTGGCGGAGGATCCGGATGGGCAACCGTCGGTCCGCGACCACGCCGATCTCGTGGCCGCCTCGGTCACCGTGCACGACGCGCTTGCCAGCCTGTCCGAGGAGCACCGCGTGGTGCTGCAACAGCTGTACCTGCAGGGCCGCAGCCTCAGCGAGGCTGCGGAGGCGCTGGGGGTGCCGACCGGGACCGTGAAGTCCCGATCCTACTACGCGCTGCGCGCACTGCGGGCGTCGACGCAAAGAGAGGTGCAGGCGTGACGACCGGTCAGGGACCGCACCAGGCGCCCGGCGAGCTCGGCGCCTACGCTCTCGGACTGCTCTCCCGCGGGGAGGCCGCGGCGGTCCAACGGCACCTCTCGGCCTGCGCCGGATGCGGCCGGGAGGCCGGCGAGCTGGACGACACGGCGGCCGTGCTCGACGGGGTGCCGCCGGAGATGTTCCTCGACGGTCCCCCCGACGGGGACCTGGTCCTGCAGCGGACGCTGCGGCAGCTACGTGCGGAAGCGGGCGCCATTCGGGAGACCCGCGGCGAGCGCCGGCGCTCGCAGCGCCCACGGCGTGGGTTCGCGCTCGTCGCCGCCGTGATCATCGGGGCGGCAGCCCTGCTGGGCGCGGGCGCGGTCGTCGGACGGGCCACCTCCCCCGGCCCGCAGGTGGTGGCCGCACCCGCCGGGACCCGCACGATCGACGGGACGACCGGCAACGTGCGGATGGCCGCCACGGTCACGCCGGCGGCGGGCTGGGTGCGTCTCACCGCCACCGTCAGCGGCATCCCGGCCGGGGAGCGCTGCACGCTCGTGGTGACCTCGCGCGACGGTACGGAGAACGCGGCGGGCAGTTGGCTCGTCTCCCCCGCCGGCGAGGAGGGCGGCACACTGATCAACGGTTCCGCGCTGGTGGCACCCGCCGACGTGCTCGGCGTGACCGTGCGGAACCAGGGTGGCCGGGAGTTCATCACCGTCCCGGTGTAGCCGCACCCACTCTCAGCCACATCACAGCGCGGGGCTGGCACGGTCGTCACCGTAAGGTCCGACCGTTCCGTCCCCGACCTCGTGAGGTTGTCCCGTGCGCCCTCCCCGCCTGATCGCTGCGGGTCTCGCCGTGCTCGCCGCCGCTGCTGCCGGCTGTTCCGGCGGCGGGCCCACCGCGCCGGCCCCCGCCGCTCCCGACGAGACGGTGCAGTCCCTCGACCTCACCGGCCCCGGGTGGAGCTGGCGGGGGCAGGCGCAGCCGTTGGAGCTGGGTGTCACCCACACGGAGTTCAGCCTCGATCCCGAGGAGCCCGCCGCGGCGCGCGACCGGGCCACGGCGATCCTGCGTGGCAACGCGGGGGCCTGGCAGAACAACCACCTGATGGGGTTCGGCACGCTCAACCCCGAGCCCGCTCCCGGCGAGTTCGACTGGGGGAGCCTCGATCGTCGAATGGAGCTGGTGACCGACACGCAGGGCCGCACGGTGCTGACGCTGTGCTGCGCGCCGGACTGGATGAAGGGCGGCAGGGCCGGGGAGACCGACTGGTCGCGTCTGGAGGACGCGCCCGATCCGGGCGAGTACGACGACTTCGCTGCGCTCGCCGCGGCGGCGGTGCGCCGCTACCCGCAGGTGCAGCGGGTGCTGGTGTGGAACGAGCTCAAGGGCTTCTACAACAGCAACAAGGCCCGCTGGGACTACGAGGGTTATACCGAGTTGTACAACAAGGTCTACACGGCCGTGAAGGCCGCGCGGCCCGACGTGCTCGTCGGTGGCCCGTACGTCGTGTTGAGCAGTCTCGACCCGGGAGCCGACGGTGGCTCGGACCTCAGCGGCCCGTGGGGTGTCGCGGACAAGGACGCGCTCGACGTCGTCGAGTACTGGTTGAAGAACAAGGTGGGCGCCGACTTCGTCGCCGTCGACGGGGGGTCCGAGACGCGTCAGCAGACCTTGCCGGCATCGGTGCAGGTGGGCGCGCAGAAGTTCGCCGACATCACCGCCTGGATCAAGGAGCGGACCGACCTGCCGGTGTGGTGGGCGGAGTTCTACCCGAGCGTCCCGGTCGGCGAGCAGGGTGGTGCGTCGAGCCCGGCGAGTGCCGCGGCCACGCTCGCGACGGTGGCGGCCTACGCCGACTCGGGGGTGCAGGGGGCCCTGTTGTGGAGCCCGCAGGGGGACGACGGCCTCGACTTCTCCGCACTCTGGACCGACAGCCGGGGCGGCGGCGGCGGCCTGCCCACGCCGCTGACGGCAGGATGGAACTGGCTCGCACCCCGTCTGGCCGCCGGCGACGTCGAGATCGCCCACTCGGCCACGATGCCGCTGCTGGCCTTCCGGGCTCCGGACGGGGCGCTGGTCGTCAACCTCACGGGGCAGGACGTCTCCGTGCGGGACGGCGTGGCCCCGGTGCCGGGCTGGTCGACCACCCTGACGGGCCGCCAGCCCTGATGGACCGTCGCCGCCGATCATCGTTGGCACTTTTGGTGACTGCCCGACTACTCGTGGCCAGATGATGCCGATACGATTCTCGCCATGCCCATCGGGGTGACACTGGTCTTCGGGATCGTGATGATCGTCGGCGGTGTGCTCGTGATGACCCACTGGCTGGCCCGCAAGTTCGCCGGGTTCCCGACCCACGACTGGCAGGGCTACCTCGACACCGGGCCGATCCCGGTGGTCACCGCGCCGTCCCAGCGGCTGACGAGCTGGAGTGCCCCGGCCGACCCGGGGGCCGGCCTGTCGGCTCCGCTGCCGCGCCTGGCCCCGCAGCCCGAGGCCCGAGTCCTCGGGCGGGCCTGAGCGCGGATCAGCTGGGCGCGCCCGGCAGGTCCGGCAGGACCGTGAGGGTGCTCGGCGTCCCCGGCAGGATCTTCGCGACATAGGACTTGGCCGCCGCCGTGGTGCCGACGTCCTTGCCGGCCTGCTCCGACAGGAACCACCGGTGCTCCAGGATCTCGTGGAACATCTCGGCGGGTTCCAACCGGTCAGCCAGCGTGTCCGGGACCAACGACAACACCCGGTCGTAGACCTCGGAGCGCCAGCGGTGCGCGGCGAGCGTCTCCGGGATCGATCGGCCCTCCTTCTGCTCCAGGTGACCCCGGTAACTGCGCAGGTCGTTGAGCAGCCGTCGGGCCTGGTTCGCGGTGACCTGCAGCCCCGTCAGCGCGAAGAGCAGGCGCCGGTCGCGGCCCACCTCGGCCACCTGCGTGTGCACGCGCAGCCGGGTGCCGTCGGCGGTGGTGATCAGCTCCAGCTCGTCGACGTCGAAGCCCAGCTCGTTGAGCCGGTCGACGCGCTGCGCCACGCGGTAGCGCTGCTCGTCGGGACGGAACAGCTCCTCGCGGGTCAACTCCTCCCACAGCGCCTCGTAGCGGTGCGGCAGCTCGGCAGCGATCTCGACGGGGTCCGTGTCGTCGGGCAGGTATCCGCCGGCCTGCAGGTCGAACAGCTCACCCCCTACACGCTCGGCGGCGTAGGAGATGTCGAACCCGCGCTGACCGTTGGTGAGCGACGGGTGCAGCTCGGCGGTCTCGGCGTCGACGAGATAGGCCCCGATGCTGCCGGCATCCGGCCGGAACAGGGTGTTGGACAGGGAGCAGTCCCCCCAGAACAGGCCCGCGAGGTGCAGCCGCGCCAACAGCTCCACCATGGCGTCGATCAGCTGGTCGGTGGCGCGCTGGGTGTGGCCGTGGGAGAACACGTAGCGGTAGGACATGGAGTAGTCCAGGAACCGGGTGACGAGCACGGCGTCCTGCTCGCCCCCATCGGCGGCCCGGCGCTCGACGCAGACCCCCAGCACCGACACCGCCGGCATCCCCATCGACTCCAGCTCACCCAGCAGCCGGTACTCGCGGCGGGCCAGCCGCTCATCGATCTCCTTGAGGGCGTACACCAGGCCGTCGACCTCGACGAACCGTACGACGTGGCGCGAGATGCCGCGGTGCGCCACCACCAGCAGCCGCTCGTCGACCCACTCCTCGAGCGGCGTCTCCCACGGCAGCGACAGCAGCCCCGCCGCCTGCGAGGCGGGTGGGCGGAAGATGAATCTCACGAAGTGAGTATCGGGCCGTACGGCATCG
>JAYSXW010000463.1:0-9447 GCA_043716935.1 Pseudonocardia sp. | reverse complement strand
ACCCAACTTGGAGTCAAGGAGAATCGGGAGGAGATTGGTTACTCTGCGATCAATGTCCTCCCCCGCTGGTCCACGATCGGGTGATCCCCGGGCCCGTGCCGCACAGACGAAGCGCGACCGCACCCGGCGAGCGCTGCTCGATGCCGCCAACGCCACGTTCGCGTCACGGGCGTGGGCCGAGGTCCGGATGGAGGACATCGCAGCGGCCGCCGGCGTCAGCGCGGCGACCGCGTACAACCACTTCTCGTCCAAGCACGCGCTGGTCGGCCACGTGTTCGGCCCGCTGGTCCGACCCTTCATCGCAGCTGCCGAGCGGGACATCGCCGTCGACCGACCCGTGGTCGAGTCACTGATCGACCACGTCAGAGACCTGACGCACACGTGCCTCCACAACCGGCGGCTGACCGCGTCGTTCTGGTCAGCGGTGCAGGAGTACACGATCCGCGTCGACGGACCGGCCGATCCGGGCGACGAGGTCGACCCTCGCACGCTCGCGCCCGTGCCCGAGCCGCTGCGCGTGCTGATCGCCCACGGGCAGCTCACCGGACAGCTGCGCCGCTACCCGCCGGCCGACGACATCGCCCGCATCGCGGTCAACCTGATGCTGCTGCGGAGCACGAGCAAACCTGACGAGCCGCCGGAGGACGTGGCCGAGCTACTACTCATCGTGACGTTCGGGATGGTCCGACCGGAGCTGCTCGTCGGCGGTGGCGACGATTCCCGGCCCTTCCGGCGCTGAGGATCATCCGCTCGCCGAACGCTCGCCCTCGTCAGCGCACGGTGCTGATCACGTCGCCCAGCGCATCGACGGCGAGATCGAGCTCGTCTTCGGTGATCACCAGCGGCGGTGAGATTCGGACCGTCGACCCGTGGGTGTCCTTGACCAGCACCCCGCGCCGGGCCAGGGCCTCGCTCACGGCGCGGCCCGTACCCACCCGGGGGTCGACGTCCACGCCGGCCCACAGTCCGGCACCCCGGAGGGCGACTACGCCGTGCCCCACGAGCCCGGCCAGCCGCACGTGCAGCCGCTCGCCCAGGTGCGTGGCCCGGGCCAGCATGCCGTCGGGGCCGGTGTCGGCGAGCAGCTCCAGCACGGCCCGACCGACGGCGCAGGCCAGCGGGTTGCCGCCGAACGTGCTGCCGTGCTGGCCGGGGCGCAGCACGCCGAGCACGGCCGCGTCGGCGACCACCGCCGAGAGCGGCAGGATCCCGCCGCCCAGTGCCTTGCCGAGCAGGTAGACGTCGGCCTCGACGCCCGCGGCGCGGGTGGCGAGCAGGTGCCCGGTGCGGCCGAGGCCGGACTGCACCTCGTCGGCGACGAACAGTACGCCCGTCGCATCGCAGGCGGCCCGAACCGCAGCGAGGTAGCCCGGGGGCGGGACGACCACACCGGCCTCGCCCTGAACCGGCTCGATCAGCACGGCCACGGTCTCGGGCGTGATCGCGGTGCGGAGTGCGTCGGCGTCGCCGTAGGGGACGACGTCGAAGCCCGGCGTGAACGGGCCGAACCCGGCCCGCGCTTCGGGGTCGGTGGAGAAGCCGACGATCGTGGTCGTCCGGCCGTGGAAGCCACCGTCGGCGACGACGATCCGCGCGCGGTCCTCCGGCACGCCCTTGACCTCGTAGCCCCACTTGCGCGCCACCTTGATGCCCGACTCGACGGCCTCGGCGCCGGTGTTCATCGGGAGGACGGCGAATCTCCTCGTCAGGTCCGGACCGGCGGATCCGGCGAGCAGATCGGCGAGCTCCCGGCAGAACGGCCCGAGCTGGTCGTTGCCGAAGGCGCGGCTGGTGAGTGTGACGCGGTCGAGCTGCGAGTGCGCCGCCGCGAGCAGGGCGGGGTGGCCGTGGCCGAAGTTGAGCGCCGAGTAGCCGGCGAGACAGTCGAGGTACCGGTGTCCCTCGACGTCGGTCACCCAGGCGCCGCGGGCGTGCGCCACCACGACGGGCAGCGGGTGGTAGTTGTGCGCGGAGTACTGGTCGACCAGGCGTCCGTGCAGGTCGGTGGCGGTTTCTCCGGTCGTCTGCGTGGTCGTCATGCTCGTAGCTCCAGTGTGCAGCACTTGGGTCCGCCACCGCCCTTGAGCAGCTCGGACAGGTCCACCGGAACGGGTATGAACCCCCGGGCGGCGAGCGTGAGCGCCAGGCCCGCCGCCTGGGCGGGCAGCACCACGTGGCGGCCGTCACTCACGGCGTTGAGGCCGAGCACGGCGGCGTCGGCGGCATCGGCGGTGACCGCGTCGGGGAACCGCGCCCGCAGCACGGCCTGTGAGGCCGGGGAGAACGCACGGGGCAGCCAGGCGATCGTGGTCGCGTCGAGCACGGCGACGGCGGTGTCGAGGTGGTAGAAGTGCGGGTCCACCAGCTCCAGTGCGACGATGTCGCGGCCCAGCACGGTGGCGGCCTCGCCGTGGGCGCGCGGATCGGTGCGGAACCCGCTGCCGGCCAGCACGGTCTCCCCCACCACCAGCAGGTCGCCCTCGCCCTCGTTGACGAACTCCGGCTCGACCACGACCTCGAAGCCGGCACCCCGGAACCACGCGCGGTGCGCCGCGGCCTCGGCCGCCCGCTCGGCGTGCCGGAACCGCGCGCCGAGCACCACGCCGTCGACGACCGTGGCGCCGTTGGCGGTGTAGACCATGTCCGGCAGGCCCGGTTCGGGATCGAGCAGGTCGACGCGGTGGCCCAGGTCGAGGTAGGTGCGACGCAGCACGTCCCACTGGGCCAGCGCCCGCTCCCGGTCGACCGGGACGTCGGGGTGCATCCACGGGTTGATCGAGTAGGTCACGGCGAAGTGCTCGGGCCGGCACATCAGGTAGTGGCGACGAGTGGCGGCGCGATCGGGGACGTGGCGGGGACGGGACAGGACACTGGTCACGGGCTCGCTCCAGGGGTGGGGTGGGTCCGCGGCACCGATGCCGGGTGTACATCACGCTACGAACCGATCCGACGCGCGTCTATCACGCAACGTTGCCGCTTCTCGACGATCCGTTGCGTTTTCGCGGCAATCTACGACGGATCGTTGTGCCGAGGAATGGCCGAGCGACGCAACAGCGGGCTGAGCACCAGCACCGACTTCGTGCGGGCGACGAACGGCTGCGCCCCGATCTGTTCGAGCACCTGCTCGAAGTGGCGCATGTCGGCAGCGAGGATCCGCAGTACGGCGTCGGCCTCCCCGGACACCGTGCTGGCCTCCACGACCTCGGGGAACCGCCGCACCGCGGCCCGGATCGCGTCGGGTGCGGTGCGGGCACGGCAGTAGAGCTCGACGTAGCCCTCGACGGCCCAGCCGAGCGCGCCGGGGTCGAGCCGTACCGTGAACCCGGTGATCGCGCCGGCCGCCCGCAGGCGGTCGACCCGTCGCTTCACCGCCGACGCCGAGAGCCCCACCTCCGTACCCAGATCGGCATAGCTGCGGCGGGCGTCGTCGATGAGCAGGGCGACGATCTGCTCGTCGAGACGGTCCAGCGGCACCGCAGCATCCCACCACCGGCCCCGACCACGGCAGTATCGGGCCATGCAACGTGCCGAGTTCCGCGTCGACTCCGAGGTCGGGCAGCTGCGGCGGGTGATCCTGCACCGCCCGGACCTGGCGCTCAAACGGCTCACCCCCGGCAACAAGGACCGCCTGCTGTTCGACGACGTGCTGTGGGTGACCCGGGCGCAGGAGGAGCACGACCGGTTCGCCGACCTGCTGCGCGGGCGCGGAACGGTGGTGCACCTGTTCGCAGAGCTCCTCCGCACCACGCTCGGCATTCCGGAGGCCAAGAAGTACGTGCTGGACCGGATCTTCGACGAGCGTCTCTACGGCCCGCTCGCGATCGATGCGCTGCGCAACTGCTTCGACGCCATGCCCGACGACACTCTCACCGAGCACCTGGTCGGCGGCATCACCAGGCGCGAGGTGCTCGACCGCATCCCCGAGCCCCGCTCGATCGCCTTCCACGTGCTCGACGCCGACGACTTCGTGCTCGAACCCCTGCCCAACCACCTCTACACCCGCGACACCTCGGCCTGGATCCACGGCGGGGTGTCGATCAACAGCATGCGCAAGCAGGCCCGCATCCGGGAGACCGTGCACTACGAGGCCGTCTACCGCTGGCACCCGCTGTTCGTCGACGCGGAGTTCGAGACCTGGTCGGCCGGCTCGGAGAACGGGATCGCCACCACCGAGGGCGGCGACATCCTCGTGCTGGGCGGCGGCGCCGTGCTGATCGGGATGAGCGAGCGGACGGTGCCGGCCGGGGTGGAGCGGCTTGCGCGACGACTGTTCGCGGGCGGCCAGGTGGAGCGGATCGTGGCGCTGCGGATGCCCGAGACGCGGGCGCTGATGCACCTCGACACGGTCCTGACCATGGTCGATCCCGAGACGTTCACGAAGTACGCCGGCCTGGGCATGCTGCCCGCGTACACGATCCGGCCCGGCGACGATGAGAAGGAGCTCCACCTCACCGACCACCGGCCCGACGCCATGCACGCCGCCATCGCCGACGCGCTCGGCCTGCCGGAGATCCGCGTTCTCACCGCGGAGCAGGACGTCCACGCGGCCGAGCGGGAGCAGTGGGACGACGGCTGCAACACCCTCGCCGTCGCCCCCGGGGTGGTGGTGACCTACGAGCGCAACGTCACCACCAACACGTTCCTGCGCCGCCACGGCATCGAGGTGCTGGAGGTGCCCGGCGGGGAGCTGGGGCGCGGTCGGGGCGGCCCGCGGTGTATGAGCTGCCCCGTGGAGCGCGACCCGGCCTGACGCGTGTTCGGCAGACGCGTGTTCGGCAGACGCGTGTTCGGCAGACTGGTGACCATGAGCACCGAGCCGATCGACCTGACCGCCGCCCTGGCCCGCTTCGACGAGCTGTGGAGCCCGCGCATCGTCACCCGCGTCAACGACTACGACGTGCGGATCGCGAAGGTCGCAGGCGAGCACGTCTGGCACACCCACGAGAACACCGACGAGTTCTTCCTGGTCCTGGACGGCGAGCTGACGATCGCCCTGCGGGAGGACGGCGGCGAGCGCACCGTGACGCTGCCCCGCGGTGCCGTTCACGTCGTCCCGCGCGGGGTCGAGCACCGGCCCTCGTCACCCGCGGGGGCGTCCATCCTGATGTTCGAGCCCACCGGCACCTCGACGGTCGGCGACCGGCACGAGGAGGTGCCCGACCACGTCGATGCCACCACCGGGCACCTGCTGACGTGACGGTGCCGCCCACTGCCCTCCTGGTCCGACGCCCACCTCCCCGCGCTCCCTCGCGGTCCCTGCCTCGCCGCCCCGGAGCGGTGGTCACGGGCCGAGGGTGGCCGGTGACGAGCGACCGGCGACCAGCCGCCCATGATCGACGCGGTGGAGTGGGTGGTCAGTGGCCGCGGACCGTGCCGCGGACCCTCGCCAGGCGCTCGGTCAGGGCGCGTTCGGCACCGCGGGTGGTGGGCCGGTAGTAGTCGGTGCCGACCAGGGCGTCGGGAGGGTACTGCTGCTCCAGCACCCCGTCGGGGACGTCGTGGGGGTAGCGGTAGCCCACGGCGTTGCCCAACTGCTGCGCGCCGGCGTAGTGCCCGTCGCGCAGGTGCGGCGGCACCGTCCCCACCGCGCCGGCCCGGACGTCGGCCATGGCCGCATCGATGCCGACGATCACCGCGTTGGACTTCGGGGCGGTGGCCAGGTGCACCGTGACCTGCGCGAGCGCGATCCGGCACTCCGGCAGCCCGACGAGCGCGACGACCTGCGCGGCGGCGGCGGCCGCGGGCAGCGCGCTCGGGTCGGCCAGCCCGACGTCCTCACTCGCGTGCACCATCAGTCGCCGCGCGATGAACCGCGGGTCCTCCCCCGCGACGAGCATGCGGGCCAGGTAGTGCAGCGCGGCGTCGGGGTCGGAGCCGCGGATGGATTTGATGAACGCGCTGATGACGTCGTAGTGCTGGTCACCCTGGCGGTCGTAGCGCACGGTCGCCTCGGTGACGGCCCGCTCGACGGCCGCGAGGTCGATCATGGTCGTGCCGGTGCCGAGCAGCCCGTCCGCCGCGGCCTCCAGCGCCGTCAGCGCGCGCCGTGCGTCGCCCGCGGCCAGCCGGACCAGCGCGTCCCGCGCGTCGTCGGCCAGGGTGACCGCGCCGGCGAGACCCCGCTGGTCGGTCACGGCGCGACGCAACAGGGCCCGCACGTCGTCGTCGGTGAGAGACTGCAGTGCCAGCACCAGCGACCGCGACAGCAGCGGCGACACCACCGAGAACGACGGGTTCTCCGTGGTGGCGGCCACGAGCAGGACGAGCCGGTCCTCCACCGCGCCGAGCAGCGCGTCCTGCTGGGTCCTGGAGAAGCGGTGCACCTCGTCGATGAACAGGACGGTCTGCTGGTCGTGATGATCGCGGCGGCGACGCGCGTCGGTGATGACCTCGCGCAGCTCCTTGACCCCCGACGACAGCGCCGAGAGCGCGACGAAGTGCCGGCTGCCCGCGGTGCCGATGCGCGGTCCGCCTGCGCTCCCCGCGGTCGCGAGCAGTCGCGCGATCGTCGTCTTGCCGGTGCCGGGCGGGCCGTAGAGCAGCACCGACGCGGCCGCGCCGCCTTCGACGAGCCGGCGCAGCGGAGCTCCGGGGGCGAGCAGGTGGGCCTGCCCGACCACCTCGTCCAGGGTGCGCGGACGCATCCGGACGGCCAGTGGCGCGCTCGCGCGCGGGCGCTCCGGCGCACTCGGAGGTGCCGGTTCGTCCAGGTCGAACAAGCCATCGGGGTTCGCGCTCACCCGTACCACCCTGCCACCGGCCCGCTCACCCCCCGGAAACGCCCGCGGCTGAGGACGAAGCCCGTGGGGCCCGTCCACCACTCCGGGCCGCAGCGGCGGTCCCTCGCTGCGGTCGCCCCGTGTGGGACGATGGCCCTCGGCGAAGGAGGACTCCATGACGCTGGCCTGGCCCAATCACCTGCTCACGCTCGAGGACTGGGTGGCCCTGGGTGAGAACAACGAGCTCCGACTCGAACTCGTCGAAGGAGTGCTCGGCGTCGTGCCCCAGCCCTGCTCCTGGCATCAACGTGCCGGAAACCGGATCACGCATCGCACGGATGATCAGTTGCCGGTTGAACTCGTCGCGCTGGCCGAGGTCGAGGTGGTGGTCGCCGACGTGCCGCTCACGATCCGGGTCCCCGACATGCTGGTCACCGGCACCGACCTGTTCGAGACCAACCCGGCCCGTATCGCGGCCGCCGACGTCCTGCTCGCGGTGGAGATTCTCTCCGATGGCACGCGCAAGGTCGACCGCATCCTGAAGTTCTCCGAGTACGCCGACGCGGGCATCCCGCACTACTGGATCGTCGACCTCGACCGGCCCACGACCCTGCTGGCCTACGCACTGGCAGACGGCGTCTACCGGCTCTCCGGCGAGCACACCGGCACGGCCCCCCTGGACGTCGCCGGCCATGCCGTCACCCTCGACCTCGACGCCCTCACTTGCCGCTGACCGCGCTCGCCGGGCGCCGGGCCGTAGGGTTGGCCCCGTGCGGCAGATCCTCGAACTGCTGGAGCGCGACGCCCAGCTCTCCCCCGACACGCTCGCGACCATGACCGGCGTGGCGGTCGCCGACGTCCGCGCCGCGATCACGGCGTGGGAGGCCTCGGGCGCGATCCGGCGCTACAAGGCCGTGGTGGACTGGGATGCCGTCGACGGGGACTCCACCAGCGAGACCGTCATCGCCTTCATCGACGTCTCCCTCGCGCCGGCCCGGGGCGTCGGGTTCGACGACGTCGCCGCGCGGATCTCCCGCTTCGACGAGGTGCGCAGCGTCTACCTCGTCTCGGGCAGCCAGGACCTGCGCTGCACCGTCACCGGCGCCACGATCCGGGCCGTGTCGGACTTCGTCTCGCAGAAGCTCTCCACGATCGACCGGGTGCGCTCCACCGCCACCCACTTCGTGCTCAAGACCTACAAGCGCGATGGCGACGCCTTCGAGGCCCCCGAGCCCGATCACCGCCTCCCGGTCACGCCGTGAAGCCGCTGAACTCCGTCATCGCCGCCTGCCCGCCCTCGGGCATCCGGCGGTTCTTCGACATCGCCGCCGAGATGGACGACGTCATCTCCCTGGGCGTCGGCGAGCCGGACTTCGTGACGCCCTGGCGCATCCGCGAGGCCGGCATCTACGCGCTGGAGCACGGCTACACCACCTACACCTCCAACGCCGGCCTGCTGCGGCTGCGCGAGCTGATCTGCGACGACCTGGCCACCCGCTACGGCGCCACCTACGACGCCGACACCGAGTGCTTGATCACCACCGGCGTCTCCGAGGGGCTCGACCTGGCGTTGCGGGTGCTGCTCAACGCGGGCGACGAGGTGATCGTCCCGGAGCCCTGCTACGTGGCCTACGAGCCGTGCGTGGCGTTCGCCGGCGGCACCCCGGTACGGGTGCCGACGCGGGCGGAGGACGGCTTCGCCGTCGACGCCGCGGCGGTCGAGGCGGCGATCACGCACCGGACGAAGGCGCTCCTGATCGGCTCCCCGGCCAACCCCACCGGCGCCGTGCAGCCGCGCGCCGCGCTGGAGGCGCTGGTCAGGATCGCGGTGCGCCACGACCTGTACCTGATCTCCGACGAGATCTACGATCGCCTCACCTACACCGGCGCCCACACCTGCCTCGGCACGCTCCCGGGCGCCCGGGAGCGCACGGTGCTGCTCGGCGGGTTCTCCAAGGCACACGCGATGACGGGCTGGCGGGTCGGCTGGATTTGTGCGCCGGCACCGGTCGCGCAGCTGTGCGTGCGGGTGCACCAGTACACGATGCTGTGTGCGCCGCACGTGTCGCAGCTCGCGGCCGTCGAGGCGCTGAGCGGACCCGACGACGACGTGAAGGCGATGGTCGCCGACTACGACCGTCGCCGCCGGGTGTTCGTGAAGGGCCTGCGAGAGATCGGGCTCGACTGCCCGGAACCGGCCGGCGCCTTCTACGCGTTCCCGTCGATCCGCGCCTCCGGGCTCGACTCGGAGGAGTTCGCGGAGCGGCTGCTCAAGGCCGAGAGCGTGGCCGTGGTGCCCGGGAGCGTGTTCGGTCCGTCCGGCGAGGGCCATGTGAGGTGCTCCTACGCCACCGCGCTGCCACAGCTGGAGGAGGCCCTGGTGCGGATCGACCGCTTCCTGCGCCAGCTCGTCTGACGCCCAGTGGTCGGACGTCAACGCAGCACAGGTTTCGCGTCGCGTTCACAACGCGGCAAAGCGCGACGGCCACTCTCGTACGCATGGAGACCCGATCCGGCCTACCCCGGTCCTGCCCGCCCCGATCCTGCCCGCTGTGCGCCCGCCTCCGTACCGACCGCGACGCCCACGCCCTCGACTGGAGCAGCCAGCACGAGCGCGACGGCACCGTCACGTGGCTCTGCCCCACCTGCACCCGCGCCCAGCTCTGGCGCATCGAGGGCCTGCTGTCGGTCGCGTCACCGCACGCCCCGGCGGCGCCGTGGCCGGCGG
>JAYSXW010000462.1:0-1030 GCA_043716935.1 Pseudonocardia sp. | reverse complement strand
TCGCCGACCTGGTCGGCCACACGAAGTCGGCGTAGTCGTCGATGTCGGAGAGTCCCTCGGGCAGCCGCATGGTCCGGGTCGGGTACGCCGCGAGCGGGTCAGGGCGTCGAGGTCCCACGGTGCCCCGGAGAAGCACGGGACGGTGACGAGGGTCGGCATTGTGCGTGTCATATCATTTGATGTTATGTCATGAGAATGTGCCGGGATGCGCAGCGCGTCAAGTCCCCGCGGCCACTGTGACGCTCTCCACGCCGTGGTGCTCCGACGTCTCCGGGCGAGCGCGACTCACGAGAGGAGCACGTGCGACAGCAGCGGGCCGCCGAGCCGATCCGCCGCCCAGGTGGCCCGGATCGATGATCTGGAGCGGGCGTCGGTGGCGTTGAGCCGCCAGGACTTCGAGTCGGCCAGCACACCGGTGGATCGCTGGAGGATGCGGTTCCCGGTCTCGGACCTGGACGAGCGTGGCGCCTACATTCACCCGCGCCCGCTGATCCCGCAGAGCGCCCATTTGTGCGGTTGCGCACCGCGCGGGCGCACATCCAGGCTCAGTGGCCCCGAAACACACGACAAAGGCGTGGTGGTCATCGGCGCTGCTCGCGAGACGGCCGCGGCACACGGCCTGCGCCATCAACTCGACAGCATCACCCGGATCTGCGCGGAGAGGGCGGTCAACTAGCCCCGCCGATGGTGCAGACCTGCCGGCTCGACGGGTCCGGCGCGTAGTACAGCCCGTGCTGAGCGGCGGCCGCGGTGATCTCCAGGTTCGTGACACCGGGCTCGACGACGCCCCCCTTGGCCGGATCGACCTCCAGAACCCGCTTGAGCCGCGCCAGGCTGATCACCACCCCGTCCGCGACGGGGAGCGCGCCGCCCGAGAGACCGGTGCCGGCGCCGCGGGCCACGAACGGCACCCCGTGCTCGGCGCAGACCAGCACCGCGCCCGCGACCTGCGCGGCATCGCGGGGGAGCAGAACCAGCTCGGACGACCCGGTGGCCGGTGAGGCCGTCGCACTCGCAGGAGCGGCAGCGC
>JAYSXW010000461.1:0-1030 GCA_043716935.1 Pseudonocardia sp. | reverse complement strand
GGGTGGGGACCCACGCACAGCTCGGACTACCCGCGGCTGATGGCCGCCGTTGTCGTGGTGTGCGCGGCGGGTGCGGGGTCGGCGATCTGGCCGGCGGTCGAGCACGTCATCGACGCCGCGGTGATCGGTGTGCCGTTGGTCGCGGGCGTGGTGTGGGTGGTGCGGCGCGAGGCCCGGATCCGTCGCCGCCTGGCCGACTCCGCCGGCTACCCGGTGAGCGGCCCTGATCGGCGGGTGGGGCCGGGTGAGCAGCCCCCAGCCCCACCCGCGCCCACCACAAGCACGAGCACGAGCACGAGCACGAGCACGAGTGAGCTTCCACGCGCCGCCGTCCCGGTCGGGCACGCCATCGACACGACTGGAGCACCGTCATGAGCAACGACAACACCGACCCCGGTCCCACAGACACCGGTTTCGTGCCCCGCCTGGGCGCCGACCCGGCTGCGGCCCGCTACGAGCTACTCACCGCCCCGCAGGCCGCCGAGCGGGTGGCCGCGGTCGGGTTCGCCCGCGCCGATGCCGAGCTGATGGTCGAGCAGTACCTGGCCGCGAACACCGCCGCCTTCGGGACGCCGACCGGTGACGGGTGGCGGATCGACCCCTACGACCTGGCCGAGATCGCCCACGGCTACGACTGGGTGGATCACTACCGCGGCGAGTCGATCGCCGACGCCCGTGCCCGCGTCGCCGAGTACTCCGCCGGCTATGCGCAGACGGCGGCGACGATCGACCGTGGACAGGAACCGGGTTACGCCGCCCGGGTCGACCGTGAGGTGGTCGAGTGGGCCGATCGAGCACGAGAGGGCCACAACCCGTGGTCAGCTCCGGACCCCCACCTCGCCACCGACGAGGGGACCTTCGGTGAGCTGACCGACGTGCAGGAGCACGCCGAGACCGAGGCCGCGCGCAACGCCGTGCTCGATGACGACGGGGATGGTGACGAGCAGCCCAGCGCGGAACAGGCCACCCGGTCCGCGCTGGTGGTGTCGGCGTCCTGGGCGCTCGCCGCCCGGGATATCGCCATCGAGCG